>NZ_VTZN01000059.1 GCF_008370645.1 Mycobacterium simiae | reverse complement strand
GCCTCGGCCGCGTCGGCGACCATCGACGCTGCCCGCGACTGGCTGCTCGGCACCCCCGCCGACGATTGGGTTTCGATGGCCGTCGTCTCCGATGGCTCCTACGGCGTACCGGATGGGTTGATCTCTTCGTTCCCAGTGACCACCAAGGACGGCAACTGGACGATTGTTAGTGGCCTGGAGATCGACGAGTTTTCCCGCGGCCGAATCGACAAGTCGACCGCTGAGCTGGCCGACGAACGCAACGCCGTCACCGAACTGGGCTTGATCTGAGCCGGGCAGGTGCCAAACCTTGTCCCTGCTGCAGTGATCAGCCCGCAGGTCGTCGTGCACGATGATGAGATCTTCGCGGCGCACTTGGGCGGCAAGCTTGCGGTAGCGCTGAAGGCCCCGCTCGACACTCAGCGTGCCCTGTCGATCGCTTACACCCCAGGCGTGGCGCAGATCAGCCGCGCGATCGCCGCCGACCAAACCATGGCCGCGCGCTACACCTGGTCGAACCGGTTGGTGGCGGTCGTTAGCGATGGCAGTGCGGTACTGGGTCTCGGCGACATCGGGCCGGCAGCGTCGCTGCCGGTGATGGAGGGCAAGTGCGGCCTGTTCAAGGCATTCGGCGGCCTGGACGCGATCCCGATCGTATTGGACACCAAGGACCCTGATGAGATTGTCGAAACCTTGGTGCGGCTCCGGCCGACGTTCGGCGCGGTCAACCTCGAAGACATCTCCGCGCCGCGTTGCTTTGCGATCGAAGCACGCCTGATCGAGGCGCTGGATTGCCCGGTGATGCACGACGATCAGCACGGCACGGCGATCGTGGTGCTGGCAGCGCTCATGGGTGCCAGCAAGTTGCTAGGGCGAGACATGACGTCGCTGCGGGTGGTGGTGTCCGGTGCCGGGGCCGCTGGCGTGGCGTGTACCAACCTCCTTTTGGCCATGGGAGTTTCGGACATCACGGTGGTGGACTCGTGCGGGATCCTGCATCCCTCGCGCGTGGACATAAACGGTGTCAAAAGTCAACTAGCGCAACGCACTAACCCGCGCGGTCTGACCGGCGGCATCGCTGCGGCCCTCGACGGAGCCAACATGTTCCTCGGCGTGTCAGCGGGGGCAGTCCCCGAGGAGCTGATCGCCACCATGGCGCCGGACGGGATCGTGTTCACGCTATCCAACCCTGACCCGGAGATCCATCCCGACATCGCGGCCAGGTACGCGGCGGTGGTGGCCACCGGCCGCAGCGACTTCCCCAACCAGATCAACAACGTGCTGGCGTTTCCCGGGGTGTTTTGCGGGGCACTGGATGCCGGCGCGCGGCGGATCACCCAAAAGATGATGGTGGCCGCGGCTGAGGCGATCTATTCGGTTGCCAGCGACGGCCTGGCGCCCGACAAGATTGTCCCCAGTCCGCTAAACCCTCGGGTGGGTGCAGCGGTGGCGGCCGCGGTGGCTACGGCCGCCGAGGTCTGAGGCACCTGAGACGCCCGGGCGTGAGACTCGTCAGACTGGCCGTGCTGCTGCTGATTGCAGTGCTTGCGGTGGCCGGTTGTGCTAACGGTGCGCGCTCGGCTGCGCCGGAGGTGGTAGTCGGATCCGGGCCCGGCTCCGAGTCGATGCTGCTGGCCGGCATCTATGTCGCGGCGCTGCGGTCCTACGAGTTCCCGGCGCGAGCCGCGATCGTTGCCGACCCCATGGCGGCACTGGGCTCGGGCGAAGTGACCGTCGTCCCAGCCTTCACCGGCCAGGTGCTGCAGGTGCTGCAGCCCGGCTCCTCGGCCCTGTCCGACGCTCAGGTCTACCGGATCATGAACGCGGCGCTGCCCGAGGGCGTCGTCGCCGGCGACTACGCCACCGCCGCCGAAGACAAACCCGCACTGGTCGTGACCCGGACCACCGCAAACTCCTGGGGCGGTAGTGAGCTGAGCCTGCTGCCACGCCACTGTGACGGTCTGGTCGTCGGTAGTGTCATTGGCGGGGTTATGGGCGCCCTCCCACCAGCCGGAGTCGGCACCTGCAGGCTGCCCGCCCCGCGAGAATTTTCCGATACCGCCGCGATGTATGGCGCACTGCGCGACGGCCAACTGACCGCGGCCTGGACCACCACCGCTGACCCCGGCACACCCGCCGACCTGGCGGTACTGGCCGACGGCAAGTCCGCGCTGATCCGGGCCGAGAACGTGGTGCCGTTGTATCGGCGCAACGCGTTGACTGACCGGCAACTGCTGGCCATCAACGAAGTGGCCGGCGTGCTGGATACCGCAGCCCTGACCGAGATGCGCCGCCAAGTGGCCAGCGGGGCCGACCCGCAGGCGGTGGCTGCCGCGTGGTTGGCCGAACATCCGCTGGGCCGCTAGGGATCGAGTCCGCGTCGACGCCGTCGATCCCGCGCACACAGGCTCGACGAGGCGCCCTCACCGGCGCGGCGACGGGACCAACTTGCCCAGCATCGGCATGAACAGCCGTTGATATCCAGAGCCTGTCAGCCGTACTACCAGGTCTAGGACCTTGGCGTCCGGCCCGACGAGCACCCGGGCCTTGTTTTTGCGCACTGCGCCCAGGATGATCTTGGCGGCCCGCTGCGGACTGGTGTGCGCCACCCGCTTGTCGAACAGCCGGGCCAGTTCTTCGGCATCCAGCCCCGCGGCGGCGGTGGCGTTGCGAGCGATCGCGGTCTTAATGCCACCCGGGTGCACCGTGGTCACCCCGACGGGGTGACCGGCCAAGATCATCTCCTGCCGTAGCGCCTCGGTGAACCCGCGCACGGCGAACTTCGCCGAGTTGTAGGCTGCCTGCCCCGGTGACGAGAACAGCCCGAAGACGCTGGAGATGTTGATGACGTGGCCGTCTCCGGAGGCAATCAGGTGCGGCAGGAACGCCTTGGTGCCGTTCACCACTCCCCAGAAATCGACATCCATCACCCGCTCGATGTCCTTGAAGTCACAGATTTCGACGTCACCGGTGTGGCCGATGCCGGCGTTGTTGTAGATCTGGTTGACCCTGCCGAAGTGCTCGTTGACCGCGTCCGCGTAGGCCAGGAAGGCTTCGCGTTCGGTGACGTCGAGCCGGTCCGCTTTCACCGCGGCGCCGATCGCCTTGAGCTGCTCCTCCGTTCGCGCCAGCCCGTCGGTGTCGACGTCACTGATCGCCAGCTTGGCGCCAGAGCGGCCCAGCTCGATGGCCAACGCTTGCCCAATACCCGATCCTGCGCCAGTGACGACAGCGACCTTGCCGGCGAACCCCTGCACGAAACCCTCCTATGTATAAGCGTCGACTCGTTGGTCGGTTACCCGAACGCCGTGTCGAGGATCTCCTGCTGCTCGACGGCGTGCACCTTCGACGACCCTGACGACGGAGCCGACATAGCCCGGCGCGAGATCCGCTTGATCCCGGTCAGCTTGTCGGGCAACAACTCTGGCAGCTCCAGGCCGAACCGCGGCCACGCTCCTTGATTGGCCGGCTCCTCTTGTACCCAGAAGTGCTCGCTGGCATTGGCGTAGCGGTCGAGTGTCTCGTTGAGGCGGCGTTTAGGCAGCGGCGCCAGCTGCTCGATGCGCACGATAGCGATGTCGTCGCGCTTGTCTTTGGCCTTGCGTGCGGCCAGCTCGTAGTAGATCTTTCCGCTGGTCAACAGGATCCGTCGGACCTCGCCGCGGTCGCCGATGCCGTCTTCGTAGGTGGGCTCCTCCAACACCGAACGGAACTTGATCTCGGTGAAATCTTTGATGTCGCTGACCGCGGCCTTGTTGCGCAACATCGACTTGGGCGTAAACACGATCAGCGGGCGCATGATCCCATCGAGGGCGTGCCGGCGTAACAGATGGAAGTAGTTCGACGGGGTGGATGGCACCGCAATCGTCATCGACCCCTCCGCCCACAGCTGCAGGAAGCGTTCGATGCGGCCGGAGGTGTGGTCGGGACCCTGCCCCTCGTGTCCGTGCGGCAACAGCAGCACCACGTTGGACAACTGGCCCCACTTGGCCTCACCGGAGCTGATGAACTCATCGATGATCGACTGCGCGCCATTGACGAAGTCGCCGAACTGCGCCTCCCACAACACCAGGGCCTCGGGGTTGCCCACGGTATAGCCGTACTCGAAGCCGACGGCCGCGTACTCCGACAACGGCGAGTCGTAGACCAGAAACTTGCCGCCGGTGGCGGTGCCGTCTTTGTTGGTGGCCAGCAGTTGCAGCGGGGTGAACTCCGCGCCGGTGTGGCGGTCGATGATCACCGAATGCCGTTGGGAGAAGGTGCCGCGGCGGGTGTCTTGCCCGGAAAACCGCACCAGCTTGCCCTCGGCGACCAACGAACCCAGGGCCAGCAGCTCGGCGAACGCCCAGTCGATCTTGCCCTCATAGGCCATCTCCCGGCGCTTTTCCAGCACCGGTTGCACGCGCGGGTGCGGAGTGAACCCGTCGGGCAACGCCAGGAACGCGTCCCCGATACGGGCCAGCAGCGACTTGTCGACCGCGGTGGCCAGGCCGCGCGGGACCTGCTGCTCGGACTCCACCGACATGCTGGGCTGCACGGCATGCTTTTCCAGGTCACGGACCTCGTTGAATACCCGCTCCAGCTGACCCTGGTAGTCGCGCAGCGCGTCCTCGGCTTCCTTGAGCGAGATATCGCCGCGGCCGATCAAGGCCTCGGTGTAGCTTTTGCGAGCTCCGCGCTTGGTGTCGACGACGTCGTACATGTACGGGTTGGTCATGGACGGGTCGTCGCCCTCGTTGTGCCCGCGGCGGCGGTAGCACAGCATGTCGATAACGACATCCTTCTTAAACCGCTGCCGAAAGTCGACCGCCAGCCGGGCCACCCATACGCACGCCTCCGGGTCGTCGCCGTTGACGTGGAAGATCGGGGCGCCGATCATCTTCGCGACGTCGGTGCAGTACTCGCTGGACCGCGAGTATTCCGGCGCGGTGGTGAAGCCGATTTGGTTGTTCACGACGATGTGGATGGTGCCGCCGACGCGGTACCCGGGCAGGTGCGCCAGGTTCAGCGTCTCGGCGACCACCCCCTGGCCGGCGAAGGCGGCGTCGCCGTGCAGCATCATCGGCACCACCGAGAACGCCCGTTGGTTTTCAGTGTCGGTGTCGCCGTGGTCGAGCAGATCCTGCTTGGCCCGCACCAAGCCCTCCAGCACCGGGTCCACGGCCTCCAAGTGCGACGGGTTGGCGGTTAGTGACACCTGAATGTCGTTGTCGCCGAACATCTGCAGGTACACGCCGGTGGCGCCGAGGTGGTACTTGACGTCGCCGGAGCCATGCGCCTGCGACGGGTTTAGGTTGCCTTCGAACTCGGTGAAGATCTGCGAGTACGGCTTGCCGACGATATTGGCCAGCACGTTGAGCCGGCCGCGGTGCGGCATCCCGATGACCACCTCGTCGAGCGCGTACTCGGCGCACTGGTCGATCGCCGCGTCCATCATCGGAATCACGCTTTCGGCGCCTTCCAGCGAGAACCGCTTCTGTCCGACGTACTTGGTCTGTAGGAACGTCTCAAAAGCCTCAGCGGCGTTGAGCTTGCTCAGGATGTATTTTTGTTGGGCCACAGTCGGTTTGACGTGCTTGGTCTCCAGCCGCTCCTGCAGCCACTGCTGCTGCTCGGGTTCGAGGATGTGGGCGTATTCCACCCCGATGTGGCGGCAGTAAGCGTCGCGTAACACCGACAGCACGTCGCGTAGCTTCTTGTGCGTGGTGCCGGCGAAGCCATCGACTTTGAATTCGCGATCTAGGTCCCACAGGGTCAACCCGTGCGAGCACACGTCGAGGTCGGGGTGGCTGCGAAACCGGGTATTGTCCAGCCGCAGCGGGTCGATGTCGGCCATCAAGTGGCCGCGGTTGCGGTAGGCGGCGATGAGCTCGATGACCCGGGGGTTCTTGTCGACGATGGAATCCGGGTTGTCGGGGCGCCAGCGCACCGGCAGGTAGGGGATGCCCAACTCGCGGAAGATCTCGTCCCAGAAATCGTCCGAGAGCAGCATTTCGTGGATGACACGCAGAAAATCACCGGATTCCGCGCCCTGGATGATGCGATGGTCGTAGGTGGACGTCAGCGTGATCAGTTTGCCGATGCCCAGGTCGGCGATGCGCTCCTGGCTGGCCCCCTGGAACTCTGCCGGGTACTCCATGGCGCCGACGCCGATGATGGCGCCCTGGCCGGCCATCAGCCGCGGCACCGAGTGCACGGTGCCGATGGTGCCGGGGTTGGTCAGCGAAATCGTCACGCCGGCAAAGTCTTCGGCGGTGAGTTTGCCGTCGCGGGCCCGGCGCACGATGTCTTCATATGCGGTGACGAACTGCGCGAACCGCATGGTCTGGCAACGCTTGATGCCGGCCACCACCAACGAGCGCTTGCCGTCTTTTCCTGGCAGGTCGATCGCCAGTCCCAGATTGGTGTGCGCGGGGGTGACCGCGGTCGGCTTGCCGTCCACCTCGGTGTAGTGCCGGTTCATGTTCGGAAACTTCTTGACCGCTTGCACCAGCGCGTAGCCCAGCAGGTGGGTGAACGAGATTTTTCCGCCGCGGGTTCGCTTGAGCTGGTTGTTGATGACAATCCGGTTGTCGATCAACAGCTTGGCCGGAATGGCCCGGACACTGGTTGCTGTCGGCACGTCCAGCGATGCGGACATGTTCTTGACGACGGCCGCGGCGGCGCCGCGCAGCACCTGTAGCTCGTCGCCTTCGGCGGGCGGTGGTGGGACGCGCTTGGTGGGCGCCGAAGCGGGCGAGCCGTTGCCGGCGGCCGCGGTATCGGCCGGCTTGGCGGGCTCAGTAGCGGGCCTAGCGGGCGGTGCCGGTTGGGCGGCCGCGGCGGGCTCGTTGTCGGTGGGCTCGGGGTTGTAGTCCACCAAGAACTCGTGCCAGCTTGGATCGACCGAGGAGGGATCGTCGCGGAACTTGCGGTACATCTCCTCGACCAGCCATTCGTTTTGCCCAAACGGTGAACTTGTATTGGCCACGGCCGCTGCTCGCCTCGATTCTCTTATCGTTCAGGGTCGTGCCAGCGCCAGCGCGCGACACCTGCGACTCTTGCCGGGGCAGTCCGAAACACTTCCCGCTTCATCAAGGCTAACGCCTCGCCAGCAATTCGCTAGAGACACCGGCCAGCCGCTGCCCTAGCTGGCGTCTCGAACCGTCGGCAGCACATGCAGGGTGACTGGCCAGCGAGCGGGCGGCGGGCCGAACGCCGATCGGGCGTTGCGGACCAACCTTTTGCCCACGAGCCGGTTGCCAATCGCGCCGACGATGGCACCGATGCCGGCTGGCAGCAGCTTGCCGAACATCAGCGCGCCACGCTTGAGCGCGAATCGTTTGACAAAGTACTTGAACATTCGCGTGTTCAATGTTGATATCGCCGGCAGCGGCAGCGAGGCCATGCTTTCTGACACCCAGGCGCCGTTGGTCCGTCTTGACCCGATCAGTTCGGCCATCGCTCGCTTGCTGCTGTCGCCGACGAGCACGGCCAACACCAGCGCCCGGCGCCGTTCTCGGTGGTCGAGCGGAACGCCGTAGACCGCGGCCAGCGCCAACACCAGGAGTGCGGTGGCCTCGAGGAATACCGCGGTTTCGCCGGCGGCCGCCGATAACGCGGCCAAGGTGCCGATCCCGGGTAAGGTCGCTGCCGCACCAACGGCCGCCCCGCTGAGAGTCACCACGGTCACAAAGCGCTTTTCGATCTTGCTGACGAGGTCGGCCGGGCTGGCACCTGGGTGGGATCGCCGCAGCCGGGCTACGTAGGCCTCCGCTGCCGGGGCCTGTAGGTGCGAACTGCGTTCGATGACTTGTGCCAATGCCCGCGTGGACGCTTTGGCTCTGCCGGTGGCGCCGGCCGGCTCCAAGTCCGGCTCGGACCTCCTGGTTCGTCGGACGCTCATGTTGCCTCTCTTCACGCGGTCTTCCGGACGGCGCCCTTTCAGGCTAGCGCCCGGTGTGCGATTTACCGACCGAGCAGCGCACCCACCTGCAGATATTCAGTGCCCGTTCACGCAACCGGGCAGCCGAGCGGCGCACCCGGAATAATGCACGCTGGATTGCGGGGGGCGAAACGAGGTGCTCACATGACCATGGCGACGATCCACGGGCGCAACGGCAGCTACTTGGCGAACTCCTGGAGCGTGCTGTGGGTCATGATGATCGGCTTCTTCATGATCATGCTCGACTCGACCATCGTCGCCATCGCCAATCCGACCATCATGGCCGCGCTGCATACCGGCTACGCCACGGTGGTATGGGTTACCAGCGTTTACTTGCTCGGCTATGCGGTGGTGTTGCTGGTGGCCGGCCGGCTCGGCGACCGCTTCGGACCAAAGAACCTGTACTTGATTGGGCTTGCCGTGTTCACGGCCGCATCGATGTGGTGCGGCCTGTCGAGCAGTGCCGCCATGCTAATCAGCGCCCGGCTGGTGCAAGGCGTCGGCGCCGGGCTGCTCACCCCGCAGACCTTATCGACCATCAGCCGCATCTTTCCCGCCGCGCGCCGCGGCGCCGCGGCGAGCATGTGGGGCGCTACTGCCGGGGTCGCCAGCCTGGTCGGACCGCTGGTGGGCGGGGCGTTGGTCGACCGGCTGGGTTGGGAGTGGATCTTTTTCGTTAATGTGCCCATCGGCATCGTTGGCCTGGTGTTGGCAGCGTGGTTGGTTCCCGTCTTGCAGGTGCACTCCAGGCGATTGGACCTGATCGGAGTCGCGCTGTCTGGGGTAGGGATGGTCTTGCTGGTCTTCGGGCTGCAGGAAGGCCAGCCTGCCGGGTGGCAGCCGTGGATCTGGGCGGTACTGGTAGCCGGTGCCGGATTCATGTCGGTGTTTGTCTATTGGCAGTCGCTGCACCGGCGGGCGCCGCTGATCCCGCTGGAGATCTTCCGCAACCGGAATTTCAGCCTGTGCAGCATCGGGGTGGCCATTATCGGGTTCGCGACGACGGCGATGATCCTGCCGTTGACCTTCTATGCACAGTCGGTGTGCGGGTTGTCGCCCACTCGCGCGGCTCTGCTGATCGCGCCGGTGGCGATCACCAGCGGCGCGCTTGCTCCGGTGGCCGGCCGGATCGTCGACAGGGCCCATCCGCTGCCGGTGCTTGGCTTCGGCTTTTCATTGCTCGCGATCTCGCTGACGTGGCTTTCCCTCGCGATGACCCCGAGTACGCCGGTGTGGCAACTGGTGTTGCCGTTTTGCACGATGGGCGCCGGGATGGGGTTCGTCTGGTCGCCGCTGGCCGCCACCGCTACCCGCAACCTGCCGGCCGAGCAGGCCGGCGGGAGTTCGGGCGTCTACAACGCCACCCGGCAGCTTGGGGCAGTACTGGGCAGCGCCAGCATGGCGGCGTTCATGACGGCGCGGATCAGTGCCGAGTTGCCGCCAGTGGCCGGCGATGAGCGCGGACTCAGGGGCGGGCAAGCCAGCCTGCAGTTGCCGGAATTTACGCGCGCGCCATTCTCGGACGCGATGTCGCAATCGATGCTGCTGCCCGCGTTCATCGCATTGTTCGGGATTGTGGCCGTACTGTTCCTGGTTGGCGGTACGGCCACGGCGGCTTTACGCCAGATGTCGCCGACCGACGACTACGACGACGACTACGACGATTACGACGACGACGACGATTACGTCGAGTACATCCTGCACCGCGAACCCGAGCCATGGACCCACCACCGCCCGGAGGCGAATGGCCTGGTCCGTACCGGTTCTCACCGCGGTGACGGTTCCTTTGCACCGCCCGCGGCGCAGCGCGCGCAGCTCTACCCGGCTGATCCACCCGAACCGCTGCAGTACGGCCGCCATTTGCGCTCCGAGTGAGCCGCAGCCGCAGCGCCATCAAGTCTGCCCACGATCATGTCGAGATCCCGCGCAGTTCCGGATGGTCCGCGTGGTCGAGCGGCTCGTGGTGAGCGCCAGGAATGCGCCCAGATCCACCAAGCCGCTGGGTGTCGTGGGCAAGTACTGGGTCAATCGCTCCGCGCGCACGATCACCGCTGCATACTGCGCTCGGCTGATGGCTACATTGAGGCGATTGCGGTTGATCAAAAACGACATCCCGCGTGGAACTACGTCCGCGGAAGAAGCCGTCATCGAGACGAAGACGACCGGGGCTTGCGCGCCCTGAAACCTGTCGACGGTACCCACCCGGACACCGCCGAGGTCGGCTGCCCTCAGTTGCCGCCGTAACAGCGCGACCTGGGCGTTGTAGGGCGCCAGCACCAGCAGATCGGTGGCCGCCAACGGCCGAGCGCCGTGCTCATCAGTCCACGTCCGGCCAAGAAGGTTGTGGATCTCGGCGAGAATCGCCCGGGCCTCTTCGGGGCTTTCGGCCGAATTGCCCTGATGCGACACCGACAGCACACGCACACCGGGTTGGTACCCGGCGAGGCGGCGTGCGCTGGTGTGCTCGCTATGAGACTGCAATCTGCCCTCGTAGGACAGCCTCGAGACGGCGTCACAAACCGCGGGATGCATTCGGTACGAGCGGTCCAGGAAGTAGCCCAGCTTGCTGGGCAGCGTGCGCTGATCCCCGACTAGCCAATCCAGTGCTGAGGCGTCGACGGGTTCGGGATGGGTACCTTGACTGACCTGGGGGAGCTGCTGCGGGTCGCCGAGCAGCATCAGGTTGGCGGCTGCCGGCGCGACCGCGATCGTGTTGGCCAAACAGAACTGCCCGGCCTCGTCGATCACCAACAGATCCAAACTGCCCGGGGGTACGCGACTAGGGTTGGCGAAATCCCAGGCGGTACCGCCGACCACGCACCCTGCGTGCTCGGCGAGGAACGCGGGGTATGCGTTGCCGCCAATCTCTTGCCAGCGCCTGGCGGCTGGGACCTGCGGGTCACTGCGCTTCTTGGCGACGCGTCCAGGATCCAGCCCGGCGTCGAGCAGACACTCCAACAGGTTCTCCACCGCGGCGTGGGACTGCGCGACAACACCGACGCGCCAGGAATGCTCGGTGACCAATCGCATGATGACCCGCGCAGCGGTGTGCGTCTTTCCCGTCCCCGGCGGTCCGTGCACCGCGAGGTACGAGGCGTCGAGCTGCACTGCAGCTGCGGTGATGTCGGCGACGGTGTCGGTACCGCGGGGCAGCCCGGTTGCGCCGCGGATGCGCGGCGGGCGTCGGGTCAGGACGTCGAACAGCGCGGTGCGCGGTAGCTGCGGCAGCCCTGCGGCCACCGTGGACGCGGTGGCCTCGATGGATTCCCGCAGCACTGTAGTCGGTACCGGTGGCCCCGGGGTCAGCGCGAATGGCAACTGGTGAAATGTGCTGCCGTCGCCGGCGGCTCGCTCCAGGATGACCACGGCAGTGGGCAGGCTTGGGTCGTCGATCTGGACAACCTCGGCATGCGCTGCGGCCCGCCGGTGCGGATCATCGGTCATGCTGGGCGGAGCCGGGGGGTCGTAGAGCGCAAATACTTTCGCATCCAGGTCGCCACCCGCCAGCTCCCCGGTCAGCCGTGCCCGCCGCTGCGGTTTGCGTGCTCGGGGAGGCGTGTGCCAATCGACGATCACCGATGCTTTGTCGACAACGAAAACGTCTGCACTGTATGACCATTCGTCGACGGGGTAGTTCAGCCGGTCGAAGTGCGCCCACCAGAACGGCTTGTCTTCGCGGCGATGATAGCCGCGCGCCGCAGCAACCAAGGCAACAGCGGTCTGTTCGGGCGTGCGATCGCCGGCGGCGGCGTCGCCGATAAAACTCGACAACGTCGACGCCAACTGGTCGTGGTCTTCGATCGTGCTGCGGTTGGGGATCGGCTGGACGCCGATCGGCGTGACGCCAGCTTCCCACGCGCGCATCAGCAACCAATCGCGTAGTTCACGGGTTGAGCGGCAGTCGTAGTGGTTGTAATCCTCGATTTCTTTGAGCACCGTTGCGGCCTCGTCCAGGCGACCTTCGGCGCGAAGGTCGCAGAACCGGGCGTACGAGGTGATCGAGTCAGCGGCGGTCGTCACGTCACCGGAACGCAATTGGGCGCCAAGGTAGATCGGCTCCAGCGCCTTCAGGCTGACCGACTCCGCTCCTGTCCGAAGGCTTTTGCGCACTAGTGGATAGAGGTCGACCAATATTCCATTGCGCAGCAGGTCGTCTACGGCGTCCTCGCCGACACCATAGCTCCCCGCGAGCCGCAGCAGAGCGGTCTTCTCGTACGGCGCGTAATGGTAGATGTGCATGTGGGGGTAGCGCCTGCGACGTTTGGCCACCATCGACAGAAAGTCCTCGAGTGCTTGACGTTCCGCAACACGGTCATGTGCCCACAGTGGACGAAAAGCGGCAGCTGGGCCCGCCTCTAGCACACCAAACAGGTATTCCAGCCCCCACTCTGTTCCATCATCGGTCCACAACGGGTCGCCTTCAAAGTCGAAGAACAGGTCACCGGCGCTGGGCTCGGGCAACAACGCCAGCGGTTGCGAGTCCACGATCTGGTATTGCGGTGTCCCGATATTACATTGCAACACTTGTAATTTCGCTTGTGATGCGAGCTTGTCCAGTGCGCTTGCCGGCAGGCCGGCCACCGGCCCGGAGCGCTCGGAGTGCTCGGCGAGCTCGTGAAGCGTGCTAATGCCGGCGGCGATCAGCTTCTCGCGCTGAGTGATTCGCATGCCGGCGACGAGCAACAGATCATCGCTGGTGTGCAACTGCTCGATGCACAGCGGACACCGCAAACACGCTTGCACGTCACAGTCGCCCCAGCGCACCGCGGTGCCCGCAGCGTAGTGGCGGTCAAGCAGGTGCTGCAACGCCGCGCGTTGGGTTCGGTATACCGGAATCATGTCGTCGACGCGGTAGTGCACGACGGTGCCGTCACCGAGTTGCAGCTCGGCTTCGGGGCCCACCGGCACGCCGGCAGCGGCCAGCGCGTCGGCGTAGGCGCCCAGCTGCAGCAGCGCCGTGACTTTGGGCGAGCGGGCCAGCTTGGTGTCGACGACTCGGTAGTGCTCGCCATCGCGGATCAGGAAGTCGGCGAAGCCGACGAAGCGACCGTCGAACATTGCAGCCTGATACACCACCTGCGCACGGTTGGCAATGGCGCGTTGGGTCGCCTCGGCGGCGGCCGCCAGTCCGGCGCGTGTGTATGCCGGACGGCCGATGACAGCGACATCGTCGCCGAACTCGTCACGCAGTCGGTCGAGCCGGCGTTGTTCATGCTGATTACCCAAAGCGACAGTGCGCAGGAGCATCTCGTCCTCGGCGGCCACGGCCGGCCCCCGGCCCAGCTTGGCGTCGACATCTCGCAAGAGCGCGTACTCACAGCGCGCAGCGCTGGCGAGATCCGAGGCGCTGTAGATGATCCTGTCTCCTAGGCTGCCTCCGCTGACGAACACAGCAGTAACGGTAGGGGAGGGACCTGACACTCTGGTTGACACTGGCTCAGTGGGTTCGGCTCAACCGCGACTCGAACCCCGCGAGAAGCTTCCAATGCATGCAACAGTTGTTTCGAAACATTCTGCTAGACGCCCGTTAAATGCCTACCTAGCGTTTTGTGACGCGGATCAATTGGGCTAGCGATGCGATCGCACTGCGGTGGCGATAGGCGGCGTTTCGACACGATCGGGGCGTCGAAACGAAATGGGTAGACGGCCATGGCGATGACGCGGTTTGGCGGGGTCGGGCGACGCGTCACATCGACAATGCCGCGGAACGTCGCGCGCGGCACAAGTTTTCGTGGACTGTGGGCGATCCTGGGGGCGATGCTGGTGGGCCGTTTCATGATCCTGCTCGACGCCACGATCGTCGTCGTGGCCAACCCAAGCATCATGTCTGCGCTCAATACCACGCACGACACGGTGATTTGGGTGACCAGCGCCTATCTGCTGGCGTTTGCGGTGCCGCTGCTGATGGCTGGACGGCTCGGTGATCGCTTTGGCCAAAAAAATCTCTATGTGTTCGGCCTCACCATTTTTGTTGGCGCCTCGGCATGCTGTGGTCTGTCCGGCAGCGTCGGCATGCTGATCGGTGCCCGTGCGGTCCAAGGCGTCGGAGCCGCGCTACTGGCACCGCAGATACTGTCGACGATCACCCGTCTCTTCCCGCCTCAGCGTCGCGGTGCGGCGATGAGCTGGTGGGGCGTCACCGCCGGGGTCGCTAACTCGGTCGGGCCGTTGACCAGCGGTGTGCTCGTCAACGCTCTTGGTTGGCAGTGGATCTTCTTCATCAATGTCCCGTTGGGGATCGTCGGCCTGGTGCTGGCGGTCTGGTTGATCCCGGTGATGCCAACCCAGCGGCATCGGTTCGATCTGGTCGGCGTGGGCTTGTCGGCGATCGGCCTGTTCCTGACCGTTTTCGGACTGCAGCAGGGCCCGTCCGCCGAATGGCAGCCGTGGATCTGGGCGATGATCGTCGCCGGGGTCGGGTTCATTGTGATATTCGTCTACTGGCAGTCGATCAACGCCCGCGAGCCGCTGATCCCGCCGCGCATCTTCGGTGATCGGGACTTCACCATGGCCACCCTCGGGGTGGCAGCTATGTCGTTCACAATGACGTCGATGACGCTGCCGGTGATGTTCTACGCGCAAGCAGTGTGCGGGATGTCGCCGATCCGCGCGGCCCTGCTGACGGCGTCGATGGCGATCGTCAGCGGCTCCTTGGCCCCGGTAGTCGGCAAGATCGTCGATAGATCCCATCCACGGACCGTGATCGGGTTCGGCTTCTCGATGGTGGCGATCGGCCTGAGCTGGCTCTCGCTCGAGATGTCTCCAGCTACGCCGATGTGGCGGCTACTGGCGCCCTTTATTTCCATGGGGGTCGGGGTGGGGTTCGTCTGGTCACCGCTGGCCGCCACCGCGACCCGCAACCTGCCGGCACATCTGGCCGGAGCGAGCTCGGGTGTGTACGACGCGACTAGACAACTTGGGGCCGTGCTGGGCAGCGCCGGCATGGCCGCGTTGATGACATCGCGGATTACTGCCGAGATGCCGGCGAGGCCCGGCAGTACCTCACCGGCGGCCGTACCGGGTAGCACCGCCACCAGCGTGGTATTGCCTGAGTTCCTGCGCGAGCCGTTCTCCGCGGCAACGTCACAGTCGATGTGGCTGCCCGCGTTTGTTGCGTTATTCGGCATAGTCGCCGCGCTGTGCATGGTTGGGCTTCGCCGCTCCAACACCTGGCAGTAATACGATCCCAACCGGACGCAGGTGCGGAGATCGTCGACTTACTGCTGCTCAGGCATTGCCGATAATCTCCACCCCGCTGCCGTTCCAACGGAATTTCACCACGCTGTTGAGACCCATACCGTTGGCGTAGGTTAACGCGACGGTGTTGCCGTTGGTTTGCGAGTCATCAATTCCATTGAATCCGTAAGTGTCTGGCACCCCTTGCGGGATGAACTTGCCGAGGTGGAACATCACCGCCCGGGTGGTCGGACTGTCGCCGTTGGTATTGGCTTTGATGATCACCGCCGACAGCTGGGCGCATTCGTTGTAGTTGCCGGCCAGCGGTTCGGGGTTCCAGGGCTGTTGACTGCGTGGATCGCGAGGCAGCTCGGAGACGACTTTGGCGATGGCCGGCGAGGCCAGGTTGACTGCGCACGGGTCGGCTGGCGCAGCACTGGTGCTGGGCGGGGCGGCCGTTGCCGACGGCGGGATGACGGGTGCGCTGGAGCTAGCAGCCGACGGGGTGCTGGCATGTGGCGTCTTGGCGACGGTCGAGTCCCCTGAACCGCACCCACTCAGCGCTGCGGCGACCAGCGAAGCAACCGCCACGGCCGAGTTGCGGGTCAACGGCGCAGTACGGCAGGGGAGCGACCACACACCGGGCACCGTACCCTCATCGGCACCTCGGGTGTGACAGGCGTGGCCGCGTGGGCGGCAACGAGCTACCCACTAAACTTCGAAAGCAAATGGCCATCCCGGACAGCTCGCCTGTGGCTCCTCCTGACACGTTTGTCGACCTGCAGATTCATCCGTCGGTGCTGCGGGCGATCGGCGACGTCGGCTATGAGACGCCGACCGCCATCCAGGCCGCCACGATTCCGGCGCTGATGGCGGGGTCGGACGTGGTAGGCCTGGCCCAGACCGGCACCGGCAAGACCGCAGCGTTTGCGATCCCGATCCTGTCGAAAATCGACGTCGCCAGCAACGCGACCCAAGCACTGGTGCTGGCACCCACCCGCGAGCTGGCGCTACAGGTCGCCGAGGCCTTCAGTCGCTATGGGACTTATCTGCGGCAACTCAACGTGCTCCCGATCTATGGCGGGTCGTCCTACGCCGTGCAACTGTCCGGGCTGAAACGGGGTGCGCAGGTGGTGGTCGGCACCCCGGGTCGAGTCATCGACCACCTGGAACGCAGGACGCTGGACCTGTCGCGGGTGGACTACCTGGTGCTCGACGAGGCTGACGAGATGCTCGCCATGGGGTTCGCTGAAGACGTCGAGCGCATTCTGTCCGAAACCCCGGAGTACAAGCAGGTAGCTCTCTTTTCGGCGACCATGCCGGCGGCGATTCGCAAGCTCACCACCAAGTACTTACACGATCCGCTGGAAGTCACATTCAAAGCGAAAACCGCTACCGCCGAGAACATTTCGCAGCGCTTCATCCAGGTAGCCGGCCCGCGCAAGATGGACGCGCTCACCCGAGTGCTGGAGGTAGAGCCGTTCGAGGCGATGATCGTCTTCGTTCGCACCAAGCAGGCAACCGAGGAAGTCGCCGAAAGGCTTCGTGCCCGAGGCTTTTCCGCGGCCGCCATCAACGGCGACATTCCGCAAGCGCAGCGGGAGCGGACCATAGCCGCGTTGCGTGACGGAAGTATAGACATACTGGTCGCCACCGATGTGGCGGCTCGGGGGCTCGACGTCGAACGCATATCGCATGTGCTCAACTACGACATCCCGCACGACACCGAGTCCTACGTACACCGCATCGGGCGCACCGGCCGGGCCGGGCGTTCCGGAGCCGCCCTGTTGTTTGTGTCCCCGCGCGAGCGCCACTTGCTCAAGGCGATCGAAAAGGCCACTCGGCAGACCATGATCGAGGCTGAGTTGCCTACCGTTGCCGACGTCAACGCCCAGCGGGTGGCGAAGTTTTTCGACTCCATCACCGACGCACTGCGCCGACCCGAGATCGAGCTGTTCCGCAGGCTGGTCGAGGATTACCGACGCGATCATGATGTGGCGACGGCTGACATCGCCGCGGCGCTGGCGTTGCAGTCTCGAGACGGCGAGGCGTTCCTGCTGGCACCCGATCCGCCCCCGGAGCGACGCAAAGAGCGCAAGGAGCAGAAGGGTGACGAGCGCCCCGAACGCCGAAAAAGCGGGCCGGGCTTCAACACCTACCGGATCTCGGTGGGCAAGCGACACAAAATCGGTCCGGGCGCAATCGTCGGCGCCATTGCCAACGAAGGCGGTCTGCACCGCAGCGACTTCGGCCACATCAGCATCGGGCCCGACTTCTCGCTGGTAGAGCTGCCGGCCAAGCTACCCCGCGCGACACTGAACAAGCTTGAGCGCACCCGCATCTCCGGTGTGTTGATCGACCTTCGGCCGCACCGGCCCACCGACAAATCACGCCGCAACGACATCGCCAAACCACGTCGGAAACGGGTCGAATGACCCTGCCCCAAGAAGCCGACCAAGGCGGGCTCGAGCAAGTCTCCGGTGTGGACCGAGTCGCCTCGCTGACCGGCATCCGGGCCGTTGCCGCACTCCTGGTCGTCGGCACCCACGCGGCCTACACCACTGGCAAGTACACCCACGGCTACTGGGGGCTGGTGTCGTCCCGGATGGAGATCGGCGTGCCGATCTTCTTCGTCCTCTCCGGCTTTCTGCTGTTCCGCCCGTGGGTGCAGTCCGCCATGACGGCCGCGCCCCCGCCCTCGTTAAGTCGCTATGCGCGGCACCGAGTTCGGCGCATCATGCCGGCCTACGTCGTCGTCGTGCTCATCGCCTACGTGATCTATCACTACCGCACCGCCGGACCCAACCCCGGTCACAGCTGGATGGGGCTATTGCGCAACCTCACCTTGACACAGATCTACACCGATGGCTACCTCGGTTCGTATCTGCACCAAGGGCTGACCCAGATGTGGAGCTTGGCAGTGGAAGCCGCTTTCTACCTGGCGCTCCCGTTTCTTGCCTATGTGTTGCTGGTGGTGATTAGTAAGCGGTGCTGGCAGCCGAAGCTGATAGTGGGTGCACTGATCGCAATGGCAGCCATTACTCCGGCCTGGCTGGTTCTGATCCACACAGTTGACTGGTTTCCCGACGGCGCTCGCCTGTGGTTGCCGAGCTATCTGGCATGGTTTGTCGGCGGCATGCTGCTGACCGTGTTGCAGGCGATGGGTGTGCGATGTTACGCGTTTGCGACGCTGCCGTTGGCCGTCATCTGCTACTTCATCGCCTCCACTCCGATCGCCGGGGCGCCCACCACGTCGCCGTCAGCGCTGATGGAGGCCGTGGTCAAGGCGTGCTTCTACGCCGTGATCGCGACGCTGGTGGTGGCACCGCTCGCGCTCGGTGGCGCCCAGCCAACCCAGGGTTGGTACTCCCAGCTACTGGCCAGCCGGCCCATGGTGTGGCTCGGTGAGATTTCCTACGAGATCTTCCTGGTCCATCTGGTCACCATGGAATTCGCCATGGTGTATGTGGTCCGGGCTCATGTGTACACCGGCTCGATGCTGTATCTCTTCGTCGTGACGCTGGTGGTAACGATCCCGGTGGCTTGGCTGCTGCACCGCTTCACCCGTATCAAGGCTGAGTAGGCGGGGTGCGATCACGCGTCTCGTCAGTGGTCCGCGGGCGCATCGAGGTAGGTTACCCTGTCCTAAGTTTACGCGAAGCGATGGAAGGCACCCCGCACTGATGACCGAACATAGGCCGTCTCGGGGCTGGCAGGGCGCGGTTTTGAAGCTCATGCGAGCCGGGGACTACCGACTCACTGTGACTGGCCGGCGCGTGATCACGCAGCACTACCTCCGGCTGAGTTTCGCTGACGGCGGGATGCTGGCTGGACACGTCATCCATCCGACGATGTGGATTCGGATGTGGTTTTCCGACGGCGACAAGTGCCACCAACGCGGCTACACGCTGGTTGACCCGGATCCCGAAGCCGGTACATTCGACATCGAATTCTCGCTGCACGACGGCATCGCGTCGGAGTGGGCTCGCACCGCACAACCCGGCGACACGATCGAGGCGACGGCGCTGGGCAGCAAATTCGCCATTCCTGACCCGCCTCCCAGTGGCTACGTCATCGTCGGCGACGCCGCGTCACTGCCGGCGATCAATTCGTTGCTTGACGCGATCGGCGACGCCCCCGCACGGGTTTTTCTCGAGGCCGGCTGCGACGACGACAAATGTCTGCCGGTGGCCCGATCCATCGATGTCACCTGGGTGGACCGGGACAACGGCGGCGATTCACTGCTCGACGTGGTGCGTGCGGCGGCGTTCGACGCCGGCGACCACTTCGGGTGGGTGGCGTGCAACCACCGGGTCACGCGGTCGGTCGCCAAGGTACTGCGGGAGGACTTCGGTATTCCACGTAAATCCATGAAGGCGCAAGCATATTGGATGGCCTGACCCAGGTGGGCAGCGAAGATGTTGGGGTGAGCACGGCATACTGCGGGATGACTTCAGCATGCCAGACCCATTGCTTAACAGGCCATTCGGGGTCGGCCGCCGGACGACCGCCAAACCCGGGCGACGAACGCCGGCGGTTGCATCGATCGTGAGTTAGCACGATGTGCGCTCGGCTATGCGGCACGACGGTCGGCGGCCGTCATGGGGGATGGTGTTGGCGCCGCGGAACTGTCGGTTATCTGCCTGTGACAGGCGTAATTGGCGCCCTTGGTGCGACCGGGGGTTTTCCTATCGGCGGTATCGGTCTTGGGGTTGGCGTGGGTCTCGGGGGTGTGGGTGGCGGGGTTACCGGTGGGGGAGCCGTCGGCTTGCTCCCACTGCAGCGGAACTCGCTTTGTCTGCTTTTACCCCGGCTGGCCGGGATTGCCCGCGGTGCCGCCGGCGCCGTCGGTGCCGTTGTTGCCCGGGACGCCGTTGAGGCCGACCGTGGTGCCCTGGCCGGCGTTGCCGGCCGCGCCACCAATGCCGCCGGTGCCCCCGCTGCCACCGTTGCCGGCCGCGCCGCCACCGCCGGAGCCGCCCGAGTTGCCGAACAACCCATGCCCGCCGCCCGCGCCACCGTTGCCGCCGTCGCCGCCATTACCCCCGAGGCCGCCGGTGCCGCCAGCACCGCCCACGCCACCATTGCCGCCCACCGTATTGAGTACGAGAACGCTGGTATTGCCACCTCTGCCGCCGATACCGCCCGCGCCGCCGACACCTCCGGTGCCGCCCAGACCGCCGACGCTGCCCAGGCCGCCCATTCCGCCGTCGCCGACCAAGAGCCCGCTCGACCACCAGCGCCTCCGGTGCCACCCACGCCGCCGGTGCCGCCGCTGGCGCCGACACCGCCCACGCCGCCCGCGCCACCCTCACCGCCGGTCGCGTTGCTGCTCGGGCTGCCACCACCGGTACCGCCCTGTCCTCCCGGGGCGCCGGTGCCGCCGGTGCCGCCGGCGCCGCCGGCGCCACCGGCGGCGAGGACGTTACCTGTAGCCTGCCCGCCGTTGCCGCCGGCGCCCCCGGGGGCGCCAGCTCCGCCGGCGCCCCCGTCACCACCGTCGCCACTAAGGCTGGTGGTATTTGTGCCGTTGGTGCTGCCGCCGTTGCCGCCAGCACCGCCGGGCGCGCCAGTGCCGCCATCGCCCCCGTCGCCGCCGTCGCCGCCGTTGAGTGTCCCGGTGCTACCCACCCCTGGACCGCCATTGCCGCCGCGACCTCCAGCTATCCCCTCGGTACCGTCGGCGCCGTCGCCACCGTCGGGTCCGTTGCTCACGCTAATAAAGGGGCGGTCGGCGCCGTTGGCGGCGGTGCCAGTGATGTTGAGAGCAGGCGCCACGCCGGCGGCCCCGGTCGCACCGTCGCCGCCGTTGCCGCCGGCTCCGCCCGTGCCCCACAGCCCCGCGTAGCCGCCGTTGCCACCGTGCCCGCCGTTGCTGCCGGCGGCGGTGGCCGCACCGCCGTTGCCGCCTGCCCCGCCGTTGCCGTACAGCAGCCCACCTGCCCCGCCGCGACCTCCAGCCTGGCCCGGTCCGCCGCTACCGCCGGCTCCGCCGTTGCCGATCAGTCCGGCGCTACCACCGGCGCCGCCGGCTTGGCCGGCGCCGCCGGCTTGGCCGGCGCCGCCGGCTGCACCGTTGCCTCCGTTGCCGATCAGCAGCCCGCCGGCCCCGCCGGCCTGGCCAGGCGCAGACCCGTTGGCGCCATTGCCGATCAATGGGCGCCCCAGCAGTAGTTGGGTGGGCGCGTTGATCACATTGAGTACGGCCTGTTCCACGGTCTCTAGCGGCGCAGCGCTAGCTGCTTCGGTGCTGGCGTACAACCAGCCACCAGCGCCAAGGGCCCGCACGAACTGCTCGTGAAACGCCGTCGCCTCGGCGCTCAGCGACTGGTACGCCTGGCCATACTGGGCGAACAACGACGCGATGGCCGCCGATACTTCGTCGGCGCCGGCGGCCAGCACGCCCGTCGTCGCAGCCTTCGCGGTTGTGTTCGCCGCGGTCAGGGCTGAGCTGATCCGACCCAAGTCCGCTGCCGCGCCCACCATTGTGTCCGGCGTAGCCGTCACGAAAGACATCACTGTCCCCCTAGCGCCACATCGAAGGACCCCCGGCGGGTGAGGGATGGTATCGCGCTCAAGGTCCGCTATCAGCGGATTCGATCGGATGCCCAGCGGCTCGCCGGGCAGCCCCGGGCGCGCGCAGATGAGCGACTATCGGCGGGCCGATAGCGGCGTCACCACCGGAGCCACGAACTCCTCGATCATCGCCCGTTCGTCGGCTTCGCCGTGGCCGGGAAACATCAGCAGTGAGATGATCACCCGCACCGCCCACCGGCCCCGGCGTTCGACGGCGTCGGAGTCGCCAGGCCCCAACGAGCGCAAAAACGCGGTGGCGAGTGCGGCGATGACCTCGGATTGCTCGGCCACTTCGCCACCGATGGGCGGCCGGCTGGAGGCGAACCACGCCGCCAGAGCCGGGCTTTCGCGAACCATGCGCAATGCGGCGGTGATACTGGCGATCAGTCGTTCCCGCGGGTCGGCGATGCCGTCGACCTGCCGCATGATCTGGTGGCTTAGACGACGAGCCTCGCGGTGCACGTAGGCGGCTCGCAGCGCCTCTCGGCTGTCGAAGTACCGGTACAGCGTCGCGCGGGAACAGCCTGCGGCCCTGGCGATTTCGTTCATGCCGACGGAAGCCGGGTCACGTTGGGTGTAGAGCCGCTCGGCCGCGTCGAGGATGCGATCCGCTGCTGCCTCGGTGCGGTGCTCGGCTAGCCAATCTTTCCCGGCCATCAAGACGTCACTTCGAATGGGACCGACAGCGGGCGCCGAACGTAGCTACCCCCGGCCCACATGATGCCGGACTCGTCGATGGCGAAGTCCGGGCAGCGGGCCAGCAGCTCAGTCAGCGCGACCCGCGATTGCATCCGGGCCGCAGCCGCGCCCAGGCAGTGATGTGCGCCGTGGCTGAACGTGAGAATGTTGCGGGGGCAGCGCGTGACGTCGAGTTCGCCTGCGTCGGCGTCGTATTGCCGTTCGTCCCGGTTGGCCGAACCGTACAGCAGCAACACCTTGCGACCGGCCGGCACGGTTGTCTCGCCAATCGTCACGTCGCGGGTGACCGTGCGCGCCAGACCCTGCACCGGCGAGGTCAGCCGCAGCAACTCCTCGACCGCGTCCGGGATACGGTCCGGATTGTCCACCAGTAGCTGCCGCTGATCGGGCCGCTGCTGCAGCACCGGCATGGAACCACCCAGCATTCCGGTGACGGTGTCGTTACCGCCGGTGACCATGGTGAACGTGAACGCAAGCACCGACAACGTTCCGGCGATGTCGCCGTCGGCGCCGACCCCGGCGGCCAGCAAGTGCGAAACCGTGTCGTCCTCGGGTTCGGTGCGGCGCCTTTCGATCAGCCTGGTGAAGTAGGCCATCATTGACCCGACGGCGTCACCCGCCGTCTCCAGCGCGGCGGCGAGGCCGCCGTCTGCGGTGTTGGCGGCAACGATAGCCTGCGTCCAGCCGTCGAACTGTGCTCGATCTTCCTCGGGCACACCGAGATAGTGCGCGACCACCATCGACGGTAGCGGCTTGAACAACTCGGCGACAATGTCGCCGCCGCCTGCGGCGCGCAGCCGTTCGACGCGCTCGACGACGAACTCGCGCACTTTGGGCTCGACGGCTTCGACCTGTCGCGGGGTGAAGCCGCGCGACACCAGCTTGCGAAACTCGGTGTGCACCGGCGGATCCTGCATGACCATGGGCGGATTATCTTGCAGCCCAATCATTTCCATATCACCGTAATTGACCGTTAATCCCTGTGCAGAGGAAAAGGTTTCATGATCGCGGGCGGCCGACCAGACATCCGCGTGCCGCGATAGCACGTAGTAGTTGTGGCTTGGGTCCTCAGGCGGGACGACATGGTGCACCGGGTCGTGATCGCGCAGCGCCCGATACATTGGCCAGGGATTAGCCCACGTCCGGGCGGTGGCGAGCTGGAAGGTCGGCTGTGCGGGGCGAGACACGAGCGTCGTCATGTCTCATCAATACGACACAGTGTGAATTATGTCAATGGTTATGGCATCGAGTGTGCGTCCTTGGCTTCGAGCGTGCGGCCTGGGCGCAAAGCGGCGCGGATTCTCGCCCTACTCGCTCACTGGGCGCCCGCAAAGCACACGCGACGTGCGCGTCAGATCCCGCTGCCGGGATTGAGGATGCCCAACGGGTCCAACGCTTGCTTGATACGTCGGTTGAGGTCCATCACCTCCGGGCCCAGGTATCCGGCTAGCCACGGCCGCTTCAATCGGCCGACGCCGTGCTCGCCGGTGATGGTGCCGCCCAGCTCGACAGCCAGATCCATGATCTGGCCGTAGGCGAGCTGGGCACGCTCGACCATTGCGGCGTTTGCGGGGTCGTAGACGAGCAGCGGGTGGGTGTTGCCGTCGCCGGCGTGGGCGATCACCGAGATCATCAGGTCCCGCTGCTCGGCGATGCGGGCAATGCCGGTGACCAACCTGCCCAGTGCGGGCAGCGGCACCCCGACGTCTTCCAGCAACAGCGATCCCTTCATCTCGACCGCCGGGATGCAGAACCTGCGCGCCGCGACGAACGCCTCGCCCTCGTCCGGATCGTCGGTCGAAAAGACTTCTGTAGCACCGTGTTCGGCAAATACCTCGGCCATGACCGCGGCATCCTCGCTGCCGGCTCGGCCACGCTCGTCGGAGCCGGCCACCAGCATCGCGGCCGCCCCGCGGTCCAGATCCATGCGCATGGTGTCCTCGACGGCGTTGATGGCCACCGAGTCCATGAACTCCAGCATCGACGGGCGCAGCCGCGCAGTGACGCCGAGCACCGCGTCGACCGCCGATTCCACCGACGCAAAGTTGGCCACCACCACGCTCGACGCGTGCTGCGCCGGCAGCAGCCGCAGTGTGACCTCCGTGATGACACCGAGGGTGCCTTCGCTGCCGACGAACAGCTTGGTCAAGCTCAGTCCGGCGACGTCCTTGAGGCGCGGGCCGCCCAGCCGGACCGCGGTGCCGTCGGCCAGCACGACCCGCATGCCCAGCACGTAATCGGTGGTGACGCCGTACTTCACGCAGCACAACCCGCCGGCGTTGGTGGCGATGTTGCCGCCGATGCTGCAGATCTCGTAGGACGACGGATCGGGCGGATACCACAACCCGTGCTCTGCCGCGGCTTTCTTCACCTCGGCATTGAAGAGGCCGGGCTGGCATACCGCGGTGCGAGTGACCGGGTCGATCGTGATGTCGCGCATCTTCTCCGTCGACAGCACGATCCCGTCGTCCACCGCGGTCGCTCCGCCCGATAGGCCGCTGCCGGCGCCACGGGTGACCACGGGCACTTGATGAGCGGTGGCCCAGCGCAGGACGGTCTGCACCTCTTCGGTGCGCCGCGGCCGGACGACGGCAAGTGGCTTGCCCGCCGACGGATCCACAGCGCGGTCGTGGCGGTAGCCATCGGTCACCGCGGGGTCGGTGACCACCCTCCCGTCGGGCAACGCGGCGATCAGACCCGCCAGCACATGCGCGTTCACTGAGCCGATCCTACGGGCGACCGCTGTACGGTGAAGCGGTCCTCGGCAGCTGAACGGCTACACCGGCGCCCTTTGTCGAGGCATCGCGGGGACCGCCGTGTCCAGTTCCCGTAGCGACCGGAGCCGGATACAGATCAGCCCCGCAAGCAAAATCGGTAACGCCAGCGCGAGAAACGTCGCTGTGAGTCCGGCCGCGTCAGTTAGCGGGCCGGCCAATAGCAAGCCCAGCGGGCCGGCGGTGTAGGCCAGCGATGTCATCACGCCCACCACGCGCCCACGCAGATAGTGGGGTGCCCGGGTCTGCATGACGTAGTTGTAGATCGGCTGGATGGGCCCGTAGACAAAGCCGATCAGCCCACACAACGCCAGGATGACCGGCAATGGCGGTAGGAATGCGATCACTGCCGTTGCCACGCCAAGGGTGAGCACCGCGGTCAGCATGATCGCGCGCCGCGAAAAGTAGTTCGACAGCATCGCGTAGCCGAGCGCACCGAGCAGGCTGCCGATGGACAGCGCGACCAACACCGAGCCCAGCTGGGCAGGTTGCTGCCGGTCGCTGAAATACTTCGGGAACAGCACACTCTCCATCGGCAGATACAGCGCCGTCACGGTCAGGTCGATCAGCGCCAGTACGCGCAGCACCCGCAGGCTCCACACGAAACGCAGCCCCTCGGCCACCCCGGACACCAGTCCCTGCGGCCGGGTGGTGTGCTGTGGCCGGCCCGCTCCGTCGAGTCGCAGGGCGACGATCGCGAGGATCGACAACCCGAACGTGCCTGCGGTGATCCACATCGTGGCGATGCCGCCGACTGTTGCGATCATCACGCCGCCGAGCCCGGGACCCACGATGAACGCGAGGTTGAGTATCGCCTCGTAGCTGCTGTTGACCCGATCCAGGGACCAACCGGCCCGGGCGGCGGCCTCGGGCAGCATTGACTGGCGTGCTGTTATTCCGGCCGGGTCAAAGGTGGCCGAGCAGGCACCCAGCACCGCCAGCACCGCCACGTTGATGGCGTCGGCGCCGAATGTCCACGCCACTACCGGAACGGCAGCCACCGCTGCCCCGGACAGAACGTCGGAGGCGATGGACACCGCGCGACGCCCGAAGTAATCGACCGCGGTACCCGCGATCAGGGTGGAAAACAGCAGCGGCAGCGTCGTCGCGCCGGCCACGATCGACGCCTGGCCCGCGCTGCCTTCGCGCTGCAACACCAGCCACGGGAACGCCACGATCGAGACGCCGTTGCCCGCGCACGCCATTAACGTGGCGAACAGGAGCAGAGATGCGGGGACGCGGCTGGTGTTGTTCATGGGATATCGCGGCTGAATCTAACGGCAAGGCCAGACGGGAGCCACCGAATTTTCCGCGGCGATGCAGGATGTTGGTGTGCTGCCGCATCCGAATACCGGCCTCGAGTTCGGTTCGCCAGTCGTTCCGGGCACCGGTTGGCCCGGGGATCCGGCGACGCCGCAGACCTCGGTGGCCGGTGACGGGGCGCAAGTGCGGGAACTTGCCTGCACAGCGGCTGCTATTGCGGACCTCGACGCCCTGATCAGTGTGTGCCGGGCCTGCCCCCGACTGGTGAGTTGGCGGGAGGAAGTTGCCGTCGCCAAACGCCGGGCCTTCGCCGACCAACCGTATTGGGGGCGGCCGGTGCCGGGCTGGGGTTCGCCGCGGCCGCGACTGTTGATCGTCGGCCTGGCGCCCGCCGCGCACGGCGCCAACCGCACCGGGCGGATGTTCACCGGAGACC
>NZ_VTZN01000589.1 GCF_008370645.1 Mycobacterium simiae | reverse complement strand
CGAGGGTCCATTCGGCGCGGCCATGCCATTCGAGGCCCCATCCTGATTGACTGCACTGCCCCGGATCACTCCGAGCACCTCATGACCCAACCGCAGTGCATCCGACAACCGCTCCAGCACCACCACACCCGCACCCTCGCCCCAACCCACTCCGTCCGCGGTAGCCGAAAATGCCTTGCAGCGACCATCATTCGACAATCCGCGCTGCCGGGAGAATCCCACAAACGTGGCCGGAGTGGCCATCACCGTCACCCCACCTGCTAGCGCCAAGTCACATTCGCCCGAGCGCAGCGACATGCACGCCTGATGTATTGCGACCAGCGACGACGAGCAGGCCGTG
>NZ_VTZN01000588.1 GCF_008370645.1 Mycobacterium simiae | reverse complement strand
GGTTCTGCGCGCCACCGGCGATCGACACCGATACGTCCCGCATCACCGCGCCCCGGTCGTGGAACACCTCAGGCCGCGACAACGCAACTGACAAGCCGCTGGTCAGGCCGGTCGCATCGGCCAGCATGCGCGAAATCACGTTGCCGGCGTGCCCGACCACATCGTCGCCGCGGACCTCGACCCGAAGACTCTTGGACCAATCCGTAGCAGCCTGCATCTGGTAGGTGCACTCCCGTCATGGATACTGGAATCACGAACACCATGATTATCCTTGCGGCAGCGTACTTTTCGCGACACCAATACACCCAAGCCCGATTTACATGAAATTTTGAGGTCCATGA
>NZ_VTZN01000587.1 GCF_008370645.1 Mycobacterium simiae | reverse complement strand
CTGTGGGCTGGTGGAGGAGTTGGTGCTGGCGGCGCCCCTGGTGCTGCCCGCAGGGACCGGGGTCGTGGTGCAAGTCAGCGTCGGGGGTGCCGACGAGTCCGCTCGGCGTGCGCTGACGGTGTACTCGCGCGCTGATCATGCCGAGGCGTCGTGGGTACTGCACGCCCAGGGCACACTCGCCCCGGCGGCGTCGCAGCTGGGTGCGGATTTGTCGGCGTGGCCACCTGCCGGGGCGGAAAGTGTCGACATCACCGGCGTTTATCAGCAGTTGGCCGAGCGCGCTTATGAATACGGGCCGGCATTTCAGGGTTTGCGGGCCGTGTGGCGACGCGGACAGGATC
>NZ_VTZN01000586.1 GCF_008370645.1 Mycobacterium simiae | reverse complement strand
TTGTCCGGGGTTGCCCAGGGTTGCCGCCGCCGAGGAGAACAACACAAACGCATCCAGGTCCTGATTTGCGGTGAGCTGGTGCAGATGCCAGGCGGTATCGGCTTTAGCGGCTAACACAGTGTCGAGTTGTGTGGGGGTCAGCTTGCTGACCACGGCGTCATCAAGCACGCCGGCGGTGTGTACGACAGCGCATAACCGGTGCGGGGTATCGATACCCGCCAGCAGCGTGGCTAGCTCGGTGGGGTCGCTGATATCGCAGGCGCTGATGCTGACGTGGGCGCCTAGCCGGGTTAGGCGTCGTTCAAGCTCTCTTGCTTCGGGGGCGGTCGGGCCGCGGCGCGACACCA
>NZ_VTZN01000585.1 GCF_008370645.1 Mycobacterium simiae | reverse complement strand
GACGACGATTTGAGCGGCGTGGCCGATGCGCTGGGTAAGGCCATCGACAGTGCTGCGGTATCACTGCGGTATTTGGAGTCGAAAGCGGAGTTGGTGCCAGGCACAAAATAGACTCTGAGCTGGATAGCCCCCATAGCCCAATTTGGCAGAGGCAGCGGACTTAAAATCCGTCCAGTGTCGGTTCGAGTCCGACTGGGGGCACAAGAGCTGTACAGGAGTACGTGCTGGTAGATGCGATTTCTTAGTTTGCTACTTGGCGTCTCTGGCTGGCGTTGCCCACAGTTTGCCCACACTTTCGTCTAACTTGCTGGCAACTGCAGTGAGGTCGTCGTCAAAAAGATCGGCATA
>NZ_VTZN01000584.1 GCF_008370645.1 Mycobacterium simiae | reverse complement strand
TCACACAACTTCTGGTGCGCGGCGGCGACTTCTGCCGCAGTGTAAGTGGGCGGGGCGGATGTTCCCTGGGCTGCGGTTGTTCCGCTGGCCGTAGGGCGAGTCAATGCAACGATCAAGGCTGCAGCGCCGAGCAAGGCGGCGACAGCAGATAGGGCTACGGCCGGCCAGTTGCTTGAGCGCTGTGCTGGGTAAGCCGGATACGGCGGTGTTCACTGTCCCGGAGGCGGGTGGTTGGTCGTCACCTTGGTAAGGCTATTCCTGCTGCCGTCTCCCTGCACTCCAGTGCCTATCGGCAGCGCACCTGTTGGCTGCCGTGGAGACATCGTGATGCGGATAGGCGGCGAGCACT
>NZ_VTZN01000583.1 GCF_008370645.1 Mycobacterium simiae | reverse complement strand
CGCGGCCGGCGGTAACGGGGGCGTCGGAGGTACGTTGTTCGGCGCCGGTGGCGTCGGCGGACAGGGCGGTCCCGCCGTGGCGTCCATCCTGGGTGGCGTGCCCGGGCAAGGCGGAAACGGCGGCAACGCCAACTGGTTTGGTTCCGGGGGCAACGGCGGGCAGGGCGGCACCGGTCTTACGGGGACGAACGGGGTTAACCCCACCCCCACTGCGCCGGCTGGTACCGGCGGCAACGGCACGGATGTCGCGGCAAATGGCAATGTCACCGGCGGCACCGGGAACCCGGGCTTGCCCGGTCTTACTCCCGCGCAGACCGGGGGCACCGGCGGGATCGGCGGGTCAGGTGAGT
>NZ_VTZN01000582.1 GCF_008370645.1 Mycobacterium simiae | reverse complement strand
TGAACAAGTCAATGCGGACGGACCGGACATCCTGGATTCGCGCAGTCATCTGTACCCCGACTCGCTGCGCACCATGGGCTATGACGTTGGGTCGGCCGGCTTTGAACTCGTCTTGTCCAAAGACATAGCGGCCGTCGTCGAACAGTACGTGGCCGAGGACGTCACCACGTTTCTGGCCGCGCACGGCTTGAATGTTAGCGACGTCGGCGCCTGGGTTACCCACCCCGGCGGCCCCAAAATCATCAATGCGATCACCGCCAGTCTCAACCTCCCGCCGGAGGCCCTGGAGCTAACCTGGCGCTCCCTGGGCGAGATCGGCAACCTTTCGTCGGCGTCGGTGTTGCACGTACT
>NZ_VTZN01000581.1 GCF_008370645.1 Mycobacterium simiae | reverse complement strand
AACAAGGGCTGTCTGTCATTGCCTGGACCCTCACGACTGTCGAACTCATGGAGTTAACGACCGGGTTCGGAACGCCCTACGATGGAAATAGCCTTGACAATGGTTCGCAGCACTTCACGACGCTTTCTGAGCAGTTGAAGTCGGCTCTTCCGGATGCCAGCTGGGTGGGTTCGGCGTCGGAGGCTTACGCCGGCCTGGGCACCGCGCTACAGAATGCGGCAGCGTCGATGGCCGAATTGGATACCCAGCTGGCGGCCCTGGTCAAAGATCAGGGTGAATGGGTCACTCGTATGCGCTTGGGTTTTGGGATTACGAAGGACATCCTTGTCGCGTGTCTCCTCATTGAAATGTTGATG
>NZ_VTZN01000580.1 GCF_008370645.1 Mycobacterium simiae | reverse complement strand
GGATAGAACCGCGTTGGGTCAGCGCGGTCAATCGCACCGCCAGCACGTCCAGCCCGCGGATACCGGCCTGGTAGGCGCGATCGGCGTCGCAGCGCGGCAGCCAGCCGAGACGGACCCGGCGCAGCCAACCGCGGGTGAGGAAGACCGTGGTGCCGGTCACCAAGACCAGAGCCGACAGCAGCAGGGATGGGCCCGGATGCCACAGAGCCAGGTAGTAGGAGCGCGGTCGGGCTACCACCGTGTCGGTGTAGGCCTGCAGCTGCTGGCCCAGGTAGGCGGGTACCAACCCGGTCACCAACCCCGCCGCGGCCAGCACCGCCGGAACGCTGAGAAATGTCGCTGTCGGGCGGTGCAAAG
>NZ_VTZN01000058.1 GCF_008370645.1 Mycobacterium simiae | reverse complement strand
CGTGGCGGTGTGCGGGATCACCTCGGAGAAAACCCGGGCCTCGCGGATCCGGCGGGCGATCAATTGGGCATATTGAGCTCCGAAGTCCACCACCAACACCGGCCGCGGCGACACTGATTCCACGGGCACTGAGTGTAGTGGTCACATTGAGCCCTCCGGCAGCGAGAACACGTTACGCAGCACCTCGACGCAGTGCTGGTCGCCATGGAACTCGATGCGACGCAGTGCCGATTCGCGCTCGGCTTGGGCGGCCCCCAGGCGAGCCGTGACAAGGTCTGCTGCAGTAGCGGTCACCGTCACCGCAGGCTCGCCGTGAGCGCCCGCGAGGCGGCCGTGCACCACGGCAAACTCGAAACGGCGGCCATCGATCTCGACGCGGTAGGTCGCCTTGACGTCAGCGGCCTTGGCCGAGTCGAAGGCCAGCAGGATTCCAGTGAGGAACCCGTTCAGTGGCGACACCCGAGCCCCGTCGAGCGGCCCCAGCCGGTCCAAACCGAACCAAGCCACGCTCTGCAGGATGGGAACTACCCGTTGCCAGCCGACGTCGCTGAGGGTGTAGACGGTGCGACCGATCGGCGCCGGTAGGTCGGCACGGTCGACGAGCCCGAAGTCCTTTAGCTCTTTGAGCCGCTCAGCAAGCAGATTCGTGGCGATACCCGGCAATTCGGCGCGCACGTCACTGTAACGCCGGGGTCCACCCACCAGCTCACGCAGGATCAGCAGCGTCCACCGCTCACCCAAGACATCGAGCGCGAGCGCGATCGGACAGTTCTGGTTGTAGTTCCGGCGGGCCGCCATACTCACAGCCTAGCACGCCAGACATATTTTTCAACTTAATACTTGATTTATTTGTCTATATAGTTTTATCGTCTGTCCATGACAACCCTCCCGCTGTTCCGCAACCACCCGCTTCCCGCGCTTGCCGCCATCTGCCTCGGCGTCTTCGTGATCAGCGTCGACGCCACCATCGTCAACGTCGCGCTACCCACCTTGTCGCGCCAACTCAACGCCGACACCGCACAGCTGCAATGGATCGTCGACGCCTACACCCTGGTCATGTCCGGGTTGCTGCTAGCAGCCGGCAGCCTCAGCGACCGCTACGGCAGACGGGGCTGGCTCATTACCGGGCTTGCGCTGTTCGCAATCACGTCCAGCCTTGCCGCCCAGGCGAATTCGGCGGATGCGCTGATTGCCGCGCGCACTGCCATGGGCGTCGGCGCGGCGGTGATCTTTCCGACTACCCTCGGACTGATCACTAACATCTTCACCGAGCCGGTACCGCGCGCCAAGGCGATCGGGCTGTGGGCGGCCATGGTCGGTGTCGGGGTTGCCGTCGGACCTATCAGTGGTGGCTGGCTGCTCGAGCACTTCTCCTGGGGCGCCATCTTTCTGGTCAACGTCCCGATCGCCACGGTGGCCATCATCGGCGCACTCCTGTTCGTGCCCACCTCCCGCGATCCGGCAGCCCCGCAGGTCGACGTTCCCGGTTTGATCTTGTCGACGGCCGGGATCACCGCACTGGTCTACACCATCATCGAAGCGCCCAGCTGGGGATGGACCAGTACCCGAGCCTTGAGCGGCTTCGCCATGGCCACAACGCTTCTCGTTGGTTTCGCACTGTGGGAGCACCGCAGCACCCATCCGATGCTCGACGTCTCGGTGTTCGTCAACCATCGCTTTTCGGGTGGCAGCCTGGCCGTGACGGCCGGTTTCTTGACGTTGTTCGGGTTCATCTTCGTCATCACTCAGTACTTCCAATTCGTCAAAAACTACGGCGCACTCGAGACCGGTGTCCGATTGTTGCCGGTAGCCGGATCAATCGCGGTGGCCAGCATCCTGGGACCGCGCCTGGTCGAGCGGGTTGGCACTACCGCCGTCGTTGCCACCGGCCTGACCGTGTTCGCGATCGGCCTGGCGTGGGCGTCCACGCTAGACGCGGCCACGCCCTATCGCGACATCGCGATGCAGATGCTGCTGCTCGGCGGTGGCCTCGGCATGACGACCGCACCCGCCACCGAGGCAATCATGGGATCCCTCTCGGTCGACAAAGCCGGCGTCGGCTCGGCGGTGAACGACACCACCCGAGAGCTCGGCGGCACCCTGGGTGTCGCCATCGTCGGCAGCGTGTTCGCCTCGGTGTACTCCCACCACCTCGACTCAGCGTCCGCGTTGGCCGGATTACCGGGTGACGTCAGCAACGCGATGCGAAAGTCCATGGCCGCGGCATACCAGGTGGTCGGACAGCTGCCCGCGCAGCGGGCAATCGACGTCCGCGGCGCTGTCAATCACGCATTCCTGGACGGCCTGCAGATCAGCACGCTGGTCTGCGCGGGCATCGCACTGACCGCGGCGATCGTGGTGGCATGGCTGCTGCCGGCCCGCCAGCAAGGCAGTCAACCCGACGCCATCACTGCTGGCGGATCAGCGGGGATAGGCCTGGCGGGCGCACAGCTCACCCGATGATCAACAGCGGCCAGCGAGGTCCAACCCGTAATGGGGTTTTGCCAGAACCGAATTGGTCGTGGTGTGACCGGCCGCACAGCGGGCCGATTTAACCCGCCAGAGTTGTGGGCAGGCGACCCATAACCCCCGAGGGCAGCGCGTCTTGCCCTATCCTGGCACGCTAGGTGGACGAGGTCAGCTCAGCCAGCGCAGCCCGATCGCTGAGTCCGCCGAAATCTGGAAGCGAGGTCTCCCTTGAGCTCAACGCTCGGTCTGCCGGATCAGGTGCGCGCCTGCTTGTTCGACCTCGACGGGGTCCTCACTGATACCGCCAGCGTGCATACCAAGGCCTGGAAGGCCATGTTCGACGCGTACCTGTCCGAGCGGGCCCAGCGCACCGAAGAGCCCTTCATTCCCTTCGACCCGGCCGCGGACTACCGGCGGTACGTGGACGGCAAGAAGCGCGAGGACGGGGTCCGGTCCTTTCTGACCAGCCGGGGAATCCACTTGCCCAACGGCAGTCCTGATGACCCCGGCGACGTCGAGTCGGTGTACGGACTTGGCAACCGCAAGAACGACATGTTTCAGAAAATCCTGCACGACGAGGGCGTCGAGGTGTTCGACGGGTCGCGGCGTTATCTGGAAGCGGTTGCGGCGGCCGGGCTCGGAATCGCCGTGGTGTCGTCGAGCGCCAATACCGGCGCTGTGCTCGAAATCACCGGCTTGGACCGCTTCGTCCAGCAGCGGGTAGACGGCGTGACGCTGCGCGAAGAACATATCGCCGGTAAGCCGGCACCGGACTCCTTCTTGCGCGGGGCGCAGTTGCTGGGCGCCGCACCAGAGGCGGCAGCCGTGTTCGAAGACGCATTATCCGGCGTACAGGCTGGCCGGGCCGGTAACTTCGGCTTGGTGGTCGGTGTCGACCGCGTGGGGCAGGCCGAAGACTTGCGGCGCAATGGCGCGGACGTGGTGGTCACCGATCTCGCCGAACTGCTGCCGTCATGATCAGCGAAGAGGCCTTTCCCGTTGAACCGTGGCGGGTCCGCGAAACCCGGCTCGATTTGAACCTGCTGGCCCAATCGGAGTCGCTGTTCGCCTTGTCCAACGGACACCTCGGACTGCGGGGCAACCTCGACGAGGGTGAACCCTACGGTCTGCCGGGCACCTATCTGAACTCATTTTTCGAAATCCGGCCCTTGCCGTACGCCGAAGCGGGATACGGGTATCCGGAGGCCGGCCAGACCGTGGTGGACGTCACCAACGGCAAGATCCTGCGCCTGTTGGTCGACGACGAGCCGTTCGACGTTCGCTATGGCGAATTGATCTCACACGAGCGTGTTCTCGACCTGCGCGCCGGGACGCTGACCCGCCGTGCCCAGTGGCAATCGCCGGCGGGCAAGCAGGTCAAGGTGTCGTCCACCCGGCTGGTGTCGCTGGCCCACCGTGCCGCCGCGGCCATCGAGTACATCGTGGAAGCCGTCGGCGAATTCGCGCTGATTACCGTGCAGTCCGAACTTGTCACCAACGAGGACCAGCCGGCGACCTCCGCCGACCCGCGAGTGGCGGCGATCCTGGAGCACCCACTAGCGGCCGTCGACCACGAGTACAGCGAGTGCGGAGCGCTGCTGATGCACCGCACCCGCAGCAGCGCCCTGATGATGGCCGCCGCGATGGACCATGAGGTCGAGGTTCCGGGCCGGGTCGAGATCAACACCGATGCACGTCCCGACCTGGCCCGCACCACGGTGATCTGTGGGCTGCGGCCAGGGCAAAAGCTACGGATTGTCAAATACCTTGCGTACGGCTGGTCCAGCCTGCGCTCGCGCCCCGCGCTGCGCGACCAGGCTGCCGGAGCGCTGCACGGCGCCCGCTACAGCGGCTGGCAGGGTCTGCTGGATGCCCAACGCTCCTACCTGAACGACTTCTGGGAGAGCGCCGACGTCGAGGTCGAGGGCGACCCGGAATGTCAGCAGGCGGTGCGGTTCGGGCTTTTTCACCTGCTGCAGGCCAGCGCACGGGCCGAACGCCGGGCGATCGCGAGCAAGGGACTCACCGGGACCGGCTACGACGGGCACGCCTTTTGGGATACCGAGGGTTTTGTGCTGCCGGTGCTGACCTACACCGCCCCGCATGCCGTCGCCGATGCGCTGCGGTGGCGTGCCTCGACGCTGGGCCTGGCCAAAGAGCGGGCCGCTGAGCTCGGTCTCGACGGTGCCGCGTTCCCCTGGCGAACCATCCGCGGCGAGGAGTGCTCGGCCTACTGGCCGGCCGGCACGGCTGCCTGGCATATCAACGCCGACATCGCGATGGCCTTCGAGCGGTACCGGACCGTCACCGGCGACCACTCCCTGGAAAAGGACTGTGGCCTTGGGGTGCTGGTGGACACTGCCCGGCTGTGGCTATCCCTGGGCCACCACGACCGGCACGGCGTGTGGCATCTGGATGGGGTCACCGGTCCCGACGAGTACACGGCGGTCGTTCGCGACAATGTCTTCACCAACTTGATGGCGGCACACAATCTGGTTACCGCCGCCGATGCCTGCCTGCGCCACCCGGAGGCCGCCGAAGCGGTGGGCGTGACGACCGAAGAAATGGCCGCCTGGCGCGACGCGGCCGCCGCCGTCAACATTCCCTACGACGAGGAGCTGGGTGTGCACCAGCAGTGTGAAGGTTTTACCACCCTCGCCGAGTGGGACTTCGAAGCCAATACCACCTACCCGTTGCTGCTGCACGAGGCCTACGTGCGGCTCTACCCCGCGCAGGTGATCAAGCAGGCCGACCTGGTGCTGGCGATGCAGTGGCAGAGCCATGCGTTCACACCAGAACAGAAGGCCCGCAACGTCGACTACTACGAGCGGCGCATGGTGCGCGACTCGTCGCTTTCGGCATGTACCCAGGCGGTGATGTGCGCCGAAGTCGGACATCTCGAGCTGGCGCACGACTATGCCTACGAAGCGGCCCTCATCGACCTACGCGACCTCCATCGCAACACCCGCGACGGTTTGCACATGGCCTCCTTGGCCGGAGCGTGGACGGCACTGATTGGCGGCTTTGGCGGCCTGCGCGACGACGAGGGCATCCTGTCCATCGACCCGCATCTGCCCGACGGCATCTCGCGGCTGCGATTCCGGCTGCGGTGGCGGGGCTTTGGGGTGACCGTGGACGCCAACCACTCCGACGTCACCTACACCCTGCGCGACGGGCCGGGCGGCGAGCTGACGATCCGGCACGCCGGCGAAGACCTCACGTTGGACACCTCGTCGCCGTCGACCATTGCCGTGCGCAAGCGCACGGCGCTGCTACCGCCACCGCCGCAGCCGCCGGGCCGCGAGCCGACGCACCGTCGCCTTATCAGCGGTCGATAACGCCCAGCGAGCTTTCGGTGTGCGCTGAGGGCGCCGAATCGCACGATTTCTCGCCCCCACCGCACACGCGAAACCGTGAGCGCACACTGGATCCCGGATTAGGGCGGTTCGAGCAGCCGGGCAGCTTGGGCTAGCACTGCCTCGCGCAACTCGGCATCCGTCAGCTCATCAAGACCGGTCGCCGAGCGCAGCAAGGGCGCAAATAGCCGCCAACCAAATTGCAGGGCAAGGGAATTGGCGACCGCTAGGCGCGCGCCAACGTCGTTGTCGTAGTGTGGCCGGACCCGATCAAGCAGTTCGGCCACATTAGGAAAGCGCTTTTGCAGCTGCCCCGCCGGGTAGCCGTCGAGCAGTGTCCGGGCTTGTACCCGCATTTGCCGATCGAGGGCGCGGTCCAGGACGTCGGCCGGCGCTTCGGAATGCAGCAGGCGGCTCAAATTCGTGCCCAGATAGTCGAGCACGGCACCGACCAGTTGTTCCTTGGTGCCGAAATGGCGAAACAGCAACCCATGGTTGACCTTTGACCGGGCGGCGATATCGCGGATCGATGTCGCGGCCGGACCGCGCTCGGCGAAGAGATCGGCGGCGGCCTCCAGGACTGCGGCGACCACTTCTTCCTTGCCGGTGGGCGTCGACGGTCCAGTTGCCGAATGTGTAGACATTCGACTACACTACCGTGTGTAGTCAACCGACTACACACATAGCCTGCGGAGGACCACAGCAATGACAGACGCCATAGCCGTGAAGAAGCTGGGTAGCCGGATCGGCGCCCAAGTCGACGGGATACGCCTGGGCGGCGACCTTGACCCCGCGACGGTTGCAGAAATTCGCGCGGCACTGTTGGCCCATAAGGTGATCTTCTTCCGCGACCAGCACCACCTCGACGACCAGCAGCAGCTGGCATTCGCCGGCTTGCTGGGCACCCCCGTCGGCCACCCGGCCGCGATGGCCGCGTTGCCGAACGCACCGATCATCACGCCGATCAACTCCGAATACGGCAAGGCCAACCGCTGGCACACCGACGTCACCTTCGCCGCCAACTATCCCGCGGCCTCGATACTGCGCGCGATCACCCTGCCCGGCTATGGCGGGTCGACACTGTGGGCAAACACGGCGACGGCCTACGCCGCGCTGCCCGAAGCACTCCAGTGCCTGGTCGAGAGATTATGGGCGCTGCACACCAACCGCTACGACTACACCAGCACCGAAGTGCTGACCACGGCGCAGCAGGCGTTTCATCAGTCGTTCCAAGCACCCGATTTCCAGACCGAACATCCTGTGGTGCGGGTGCACCCGGAGACCGGTGAACGCACCCTGCTGGCCGGCGGCTTCGTGCGCAGCCTCGTCGGCCTGGACAGCCACGAGTCAATCGTCCTCTTCGAGTTGCTACAACGACGGATCACCTTGCCGGAGAACACCATTCGGTGGAACTGGGCTCCGGGCGACGTCGCCATCTGGGACAACCGGGCGACCCAGCACCGGGCTGTTGACGACTACGACGACCAGCATCGGCTCATGCACCGGGTCACGTTGATGGGCGACGTGCCGGTCGATGTGCACGGGCAGCGCAGCCGGGTGGTCAGCGGGGCGCCACTGGCCTTAACGGGCTAGCCGGTGTCAGCGTGGGTGCTGACCGGGCGAATCGGCAGCCAGCGCAGCGCCCCCGGCGCATCCGCGGGCACCACCGGACGCTCGGGCGCGATCGGGGTCAATCGGCGGTAGCCGTCCCCCTGCAATGGCCGCTGATCGTTTTCGCCCTTGTTCGGCCACAGCGAGGCGGCACGCTCGGCTTGCGCGGCGATGGACAGCGACGGGTTGACACCCAAGTTGGCCGAAATCGCCGCGCCGTCCACCACGAACAGCGTCGGATAGCCATACACCCGGTGGTAGGGGTCGATCACCCCGTTTTGCGGCGTGTCACCGATCGCCGCGCCGCCCAAGAAGTGTGCCGTCAGCGGGATGTTGAACAGCTCGCCCCAGGTGCCGCCGGCCACGCCGTCAATCTTGGCGGCGATGCGGCGGGTGACCTCGTTGCCGACCGGGATCCAGGTCGGGTTCGGCTGGCCGTGCCCCTGTTTGCTGGAATACCAACGGATTCCGAGCTTCCCGCGCTGGGTGAAGGTGGTGATCGAGTTGTCCAGGTGCTGCATAACGAGCGCGATCACCGTGCGCTCGCTCCACTGCCGAGGATTGATCAGCCGCAACGTACCGCGCGGGTCATGCCGCGCCGACTGCCACAACTGCTTCCACCGCGGCACATCCGTACCCTCCGGGCCAGAGCCGTCGGTCATCAAGGTTTGCAGCAGCCCCATCGCGTTGGAGCCCTTGCCGTAGCGCACGGGCTCGATGTGGGTGTCGGACGTCGGATGTATCGACGACGTGATCGCCACCCCATGCGTCAGGTCCAGATCTGGCGATACCTGCAACCGCGCGGCGCCGACAATCGACTCCGAGTTGGTGCGCGTCAGCACGCCCAGACGGTCCGAGAGGCCGGGCAGCTTGCCGCGGTCGCGCATCTTGAACAGCAGGTGCTGGGTGCCCCAGGTGCCCGCGGCCAAAATCAAATGTGCGGCGGTGACGGTCCGCCGATCCCGGCGCAGCCAGCTGCCGGTGCGCACTGTCCGCACCTGCCACAGACCGTCCGGCCGCTGCTCAAACCCCTTGACCGTCGTCATCGGAATCACTTGCGCCCCAGCCGATTCCGCAAGACCCAGATAATTCTTCACCAAGGTGTTCTTGGCGCCGTGGCGGCAGCCCGTCATGCACTCGCCGCATTCGAGGCAGCCGGTGCGAGCCGGGCCGGCACCCCCGAAATAGGGGTCGGGCACGGTCACGCCCGGCGTCTTGGTTCCATCGGGGCCGAAAAAAACCCCTACCGGGGTGGGCACCCAGGTGTCGCCGCAGCCCATCTCGTCGGCGACCTCTTTGACAATACGGTCCGCGTCGGTGAACGTCGGGTTTTGCACCACGCCCAGCATCCGCTGCGCTTGCTCGTAGTGCGGCATCAATTCGCTGCGCCAGTCGGTGATCTGCGACCACTGCTGATCGTTGAAGAACGGCTCCGGCGGTATGTAGAGCGTGTTGGCGTAATTCAGCGAACCACCGCCGACCCCGGCCCCGGCCAGGATCATCACGTTGCGCAATGGATGGATGCGCTGAATGCCATAGCAACCCAACTTCGGAGCCCACAGGAATTTGCGCAGGTTCCAGGACGTCTTGGCGAACTCCTCATCGGAAAACCGGCGCCCGGCCTCCAACACGCCTACCCGGTAACCCTTTTCCGTCAACCGCAGCGCGCTGACGCTGCCGCCAAAACCTGAACCGATAATTAAGACGTCGTAATCCGGCTTCATTGCTGCAGTATGACCCGCTGTACATCGAGCCCGTCAAGAGGCCGGAGCGTTCGCCTGCTGCCCACCAGTTGCGCGAGCGCGGCACTTCAGCTGCCGACCGTCAAACCGACCTTCTGAAACTCTTTGAGATCGCAGTAGCCGGCCTTGGCCATCGACCGGCGCAGCCCGCCCAGCAGATTGAGGGTGCCGAACGGGTCATCGGAAGGCCCGTTGAGCACCCGCTGCAGCGGCGGCCGCTCGCCAACCGCGATCTGCAACAACGCCCCACGCGGCAACGAGGGGTGGGCCGCCGCGGCCGGCCAGAACCATCCTTCGCCGAGCGCCTCAGCGGCCTCAGCCAGCGGAGTGCCCAGCACCACTGCATCCGCGCCGCAGGCAATGGCCTTGGCCAGCTCGCCGGAGGTGTGGATATCACCGTCGGCCAGCACGTGCACGTAGCGACCGCCCGTCTCGTCGAGGTATTCGCGCCGCGCCGCAGCGGCGTCGGCGATCGCGGTGGCCATCGGTACGCTGATACCCAACACCTCGTCGGTGGTGGTCACCCCATGCGTGGAGCCGTAGCCGACGATGACGCCGGCGGCGCCGGTGCGCATCAGGTGCAGCGCGGTGCGATGGTCCTGCACACCGCCGGCAACCACGGGAATGTCCAACTCGGCGATGAAGGTCTTCAGGTTCAGCGGCTCACCAGCCCCCGGCTGATCCTGTGCGACGTGCTCCGCGGAGACGATCGTGCCGTGGATGACCAGCAGGTCGATGCCGGCCTGCAGCAGTACCGGAGTCAACGACTGGGCGTTTTGCGGACTAACCCGCACCGCGGTAATCACTCCGGCCTCGCGGATGCGTGCCACTGCGCCTCCCAGCAGGTCCGGGTTAAGCGGTGCGGCATGCAACTCCTGCAGCAGGCGAATCGCCGCCGACGGTTCCGGCTCTTTGCTGGCAGCCTCAAGAAGTTGGGCGATCTTGGCAGCGACATCAGCATGCCGGCCGATCAGACCCTCCCCGTTGAGCACCGCCAACCCGCCCAAGCGACCGAGCTCAATCGCGAACTCCGGCGATACCAGGGCATCGGTCGGGTGTGCCAACACCGGAATCTCGAACCGGTACGCGTCCAGCTGCCATGCCGTGGAAACGTCTTTGGACGAGCGGGTGCGCCGCGACGGCACGATGCTGATCTCGCTGAGTTCGTAGGTACGCCGTGCGGTACGCCCCATGCCGATCTCTACCATGATGCGTCGTCAGCGTACGTAGTAGTTGGGTGCTTCGACGGTCATCGCGACGTCGTGCGGGTGGCTTTCTTTGAGACCGGCCGCAGTGATTCGGACGAACTGCGCCTGCTGGAGCACCTCGATGGTGGGTGAGCCGGTGTACCCCATCGCAGCGCGCAGTCCACCGGTCAGCTGGTGGATCACCGACCCCAGCGGACCGCGGAACGGCACCCTGCCCTCGATTCCCTCCGGCACCAACTTGTCTTCCGACAGTGCATCGTCGGCGAAGTAGCGATCCTTGGAGTACGACTTGCCGCCAGCCCGGCCTTGCATGGCGCTCAGCGACCCCATGCCGCGATAACTCTTGTACTGCTTACCGTTGACGAAGATCAGCTCACCGGGCGCTTCGGCGGTGCCGGCCAGCAGCGAGCCCAGCATAGTGGTCGACGCCCCGGCAGCCAGCGCCTTGGCGATGTCACCCGAGTACTGCAGCCCCCCGTCCGCGATCACCGGCACACCCGCCGGCCGGCACACCGCGACAGCCTCCAGGATGGCAGTGATCTGCGGCGCGCCGACGCCGGCTACCACCCGGGTGGTGCAGATGGACCCCGGTCCCACGCCGACCTTGACCGCGTCGGCACCCGCGTCGACCAAGGCCGCGGCCGCAGACCTGGTCGCCACGTTGCCGCCGATCACCTCCACCCGGTCGCCGGCTTCGGACTTGAGTTTGCGGACCATGTCCAGCACCAACCGATTATGGGCATGAGCGGTATCGACGACCAGCACATCGACGCCGGCGTCTACCAGCATCATCGCGCGCACCCAGGCATCGCCGCCCACCCCGACGGCGGCCCCGACCAGCAGCCGGCCGTCGCTGTCCTTGGTAGCCAACGGATGCTGCTCGGTCTTGACGAAGTCTTTGACCGTAATAAGGCCGGTCAACCGCCCGCGTCCGTCCACAACGGGCAGCTTCTCGATCTTGTGGCGGCGCAATAGGCCCAGCGCCGCCGACGCGCTGACCCCCTCCTGGGCGGTGATCAGCGGCGCTTTCGTCATCACTTCGGCGACCTGCTTGGACTGGTCGACCTCGAAGCGCATGTCCCGGTTGGTGATGATGCCGACGAGTGAACCGTCGTCGTCGACCACCGGCAGCCCGGAGATCCGAAACCGGGCGCACAGCGCGTCGACTTGGGCCAACGTGTTGTCCGGCCGGCAGGTGACCGGATCGGTGACCATACCGGCCTCCGAGCGCTTCACCATCTCGACCTGGCCAGCCTGTTCGGCCACCGGCAGGTTGCGGTGCAGCACACCCATACCCCCGGCCCGCGCCATCGCAATCGCCATGCGCGATTCGGTCACCGTGTCCATCGCCGAGCTGACAAGTGGCACCTTGAGCCTGATCTGCTTAGTGAGCTGGCTCGAGGTGTCGGCAGTGGCGGGCACCACATCCGACGCGGCGGGCAGCAGCAGCACGTCGTCGAATGTCAAACCCAGCATCGCTACCTTGTGCGGATCGTCACCGCCCGTTGGCACCGCGTCATCAGTGAGGCCGCCCATATGAGCGTCGCGCACATAGGGGCTGCCGACCAGGTCGGAGCTGTCTTCCAGGCGGGACATGCCACGAGACATCGGTGCGGCCCTTCATACGCATGCGGAGTGAGAAGCCCATCCTATCGGCTCGCAATCAGCTCGCGCCCAGTGACAACGCACGCCACGAACCGCAGTGAGCGGAGCCGGGCAGTCCAGCCCATAAGCTGTCCCACACTGTCCTGTGCGCCCAACTATCCCGAACGGCACGCCCGGCTCAATTTCTGGCGCGATGACCGTCTGCCTGCGTAGTGTAGAGACGTGCGCGACCAACTCCCACCGGGTTTGCCGCCCGATCCGTTTGCCGACGACCCCTGTGACCCGTCGGCGGCGCTGGACGCCGTTGAGCCCGGCCAACCCCTCGATCAACAGGAGCGGCTGGCGGTAGAGGCCGACTTGGCTGATCTGGCTGTCTACGAAGCGTTGTTGGCGCACAAGGGAATTCGCGGACTAGTGGTGTGCTGCGACGACTGCCAGCAGGACCATTATCACGACTGGGACATGCTGCGCGCCAACCTGCTGCAACTGCTGATCGATGGCACTGTCCGCCCGCACGAGCCGGCCTACGATCCCGAGCCGGACGCCTACGTCACGTGGGATTACTGCCGCGGGTACGCCGATGCCTCGCTCAACGAAGCGACGTCCGACGCAGACGGGTTTCACCGGCGGCATTAGCCGCCAGCAAAGCCGCCAGCAAAGCCGCCACCAAGCGACTTGTTCCTAGCCGGCTTCGCCTGCCAGTGCCGGCGCTGAGCCGGGTTCGGTAGGGGTGGGCATCACCGAAGTGGGACTGGCATTTGGTTTCGACGTGGGTGTTGAGCGCTGGGTCGAATCGTTGGTCACGCTGGTCGACGTCACCGGACTGGTCGGCACTGTCGATTCCGTCGCTCCGGATGTTGTTGACGATTCGGACACCGATGCCGACGTCGCGACCGGCGGCTCGGTTTCGGCGGCCGAAAGTTCGGACTGCGATGGCGAACTGGGCGGCAAAGTCGCATTGGGATCACGCTTTTCCACCTTGGTGTTCAGCTGGTTCAACTCGTTCAACAGGTTCTGCCGGCTGCTGCCGTCGTTGACGGCCTGCAAGGCGCTGCTGACTTCGGCCAGCTGGGTCTCAGCCTGGTCCCACTGACCCTGGGCGATCATTTGCTCGGCCTTGGCCAAATCAGCCTTGGCGGACAACACGATTTGATCGTCACTAACCCGCGGCTCGTTGAACATCATCGCGTGTAGCCCATACAGCGCATCTCCGGGCCGAGCATCGGCCACCAGCGCACCGAACCCGCTCAGCGCCAACAGCGACGCGGCTACCGACCCGACGGCCGCCAGCGCGCGGCGAGACCGGCGGCGCTCCGCCGTCCCTACGATCAGCGCCTCCACCGCCTCCTCAGGTGAAACCAGCGCGCTGGCCGGCGGCCATCTGAGGTCATCGCGCCACTGCGCCAGCAGTGCGGCCAACGCGTCGTCAGGTGGATCGTCTAGATCGATCTCCGCACGGTCGGCGAGCGCATCAAGGAGCAAATCGGTACGAGACACGTCATCGACACCGAGTTGATCAAAACCAAATTCACGCATAGTCACCTGCCGCAACGATTTCGTCTTTGAGCCGCTGAAGTGCCCTGTGCTGGGCCACTCGCACCGCTCCCGTGGTACTGCCGACGGCAGCCGCGGTCTCCTCGGCAGAGAGGCCGACAACAACGCGCAGGATGAGGATCTCGCGCTGCTTGGCGGGCAATATTTCGAGCAATTCGTTCATCCGGCTGACCGAGTCGGCTTCGATGGCCAGCTGTTCCGGTCCGGCGTCGGCCGACCAACGCTCGGGTACCTCTTCGGCCGGATAGGCGAGATCACGGCCAGCGGCGCGATGGGCGTCGGCGACCTTATGCGCCGCGATGCCGTACAGGAAGGCCAGGAACGGGCGTCCACGGTCCCGGTAGCGCGGCAGCGCCGTTATGGTGGCCAAACACACCTCCTGTGCCACGTCATCGGCTGACAGGCCACTTCGCTCAACCGTGCCGACTCGCGCTCGGCAATAGCGCACGACGATGGGGCGAATGGTCTCCAGCACCTCCCTGAGCGCGTTGCGGTCTCCTGCCACGGCCTCGGCAACCACAGCGTCGAGACGTTCTCCCTGAATTGTCATCGACGGCGGTATCTCCAAAGTTACGATCGGGACACATCCCGGGGCTAACTTCCCGGCTCGACAATAACGGCCAAGATGCGTTTCACGCGGTACGCCAGGTTCCACCGGCGCGCCGCACCTGATCTGCGCAGATATCGCGAATTTGGCGCAACCGCTGTACCGGAAACGTGACGCTACCGATATCGATCAGCAAGCAAGCCACCGCCCAACGCAGCGGAATCAGGTTCCAGCGACCGGCAGCGTTCAGCGCCCCGTCAGCAACGACACTGGCCCGCTCGGTATCGCCGGCGCTGCACCAGGCCGCGGCCAGCACCACGTCGCTTTTGACCTGATGTCGCACCGTCTTCGCCAGGCGAACCGCCTCGGTGGCATGGTCGACAGCCATTGGCCCAGCGCCGGAGGCCATCGCCAACTCGGCGGCCACCCAGCGGCGGCGCACCGCCAGCCGGTCGGCTACCGAGCCCGGCAGCTGGGCCCCGTCCAACGCCTTGTCGGCACGCGCCAACAATGTCGCCGATGCAGCCAAGCGGCCGACACCCAACGCGTCGGCGGCCAGTCCGATCAACGCATCGGCACGGGCGTCGGCGTCGGAGGGGTCGCTCCCGGCCAATGCTAGAGCGCGACCGTCCCACCTTCGCGCCAGCGTGTGCCAGCCGAGCTGGCGCAGAAACGAGCCCTGCGTGCTGTGCGCCAGTGAGGCCAGCGGGCCTACCGGAGCGCCGCGGCGTAGCAAAGCCAGATCGCTATACGCCGCGCCGTAACGGCCCTGCCCGCCAGCCGCCACGGCGCGCAGCCACAGTTGCCGAGGCGTAGTCGCCATCGGCAGCGGCCAGCTGCCGGGACTGCATCCGAAGGCGGCGTCGGCCAACTTCGACTCAATCTCCGACTCATTTGCTGAGGCGTGTGCCATTTCGCTCACAGTGATAGCTGCACCTTAATCACATTGCACTTCGTCAAAACGCCAAACATTTGGTCACACTCAACCGCAAGCAGCTGGTGTCGCTGGCACTCTCGAATATCCTGGGCTCAACGCGCCGGCCATCGCGGCCAAAGAGTTTGAACATCAGGAGGCAGGTCGGTGGCGCCGTGCGCCGGCAACGATGCAACAGCAAACCTTGGGCAGCTGGCCACCGTTGCCACCAACCAGGCGAGAAGCACGTTAGCCGCGCTTGAGGTGCGGCACTGGCCAGCAGCTTGCGGCGGTTGCGGGCAATCCGGCGCTGCTGGCCCAATTGACGGCGGCGTTCGAGGCACTACAGCTCAGCAATCCGCGATTGGCGGCTCAGTTGCTGAGCTTGGCCACGCAGTTAGGCAGCCAGCAACGGATCGGTTCGGCGGCCTAGCTAGTGCCGGATCACCGCGCTGCAGAAATGCCGCGGTGCCGGTCGAGCCTTACGAGCCTTACGTCGCCACCGTTCCCTGGCCGCTGCTGCCACGCTACGGCAGCGCGAATATGTAAAAAGGGTGGGCAAAGCGCGTCCGGCGCCGCCCGTTAGAGCGGCCATTGGCGGTAAAAAGTTTGTGCTTTTTATGTTACGGAAGTATTACACACAGCTATCTGCCGGTTAATTACAGCGGGTTCACAGCAGCCCGCTGACCAGGGAAAATCCGGTATCGAGCCGGTTACGTTAGCGTGCTACATCTTTGGCAAATGCGCGACAGATGAACGCAGAGTTAATTCTGACCAAATGTCCAGGTATTGTGTCGCTAAGCACGGCTATTGACGGAAAATCGGCAGCGCCCCTAGCGTTTACCTTTGTCAGGTAGTCATCGGTGACGCCTCTGAAGTATCAGTTGCACAACTCGCGCGTTCGCGAACGTACCTCCACGTGGAGGTGCCGTGCAGAGAGGGATTAAGCAATGCCACAGCCGGAGCAGCTACCTGGGCCCAACGCCGACATCTGGAACTGGCAATTGCAGGGCCTGTGCCGCGGCGTCGACTCATCGATGTTTTTCCATCCCGACGGTGAGCGGGGTCGCGCGCGCATGCTGCGTGAGCAGCGGGCCAAAGAAATGTGCCAACGCTGCCCGGTGATCGAGGAGTGCCGCTCCCACGCTCTTGACGTCGGCGAGCCCTACGGCGTGTGGGGTGGTTTGTCTGAGTCGGAACGCGACCTGATCCTCAAGAGTGGCCTCAGGCGCAGTCGGAGCATTCGCCGCTCTGCGTGATTGGCCGGGGTCAGCACGAGCCAGGTCGCCGGTAGATCGTGCGCCCCTCTTTGATCGTTTCGACGACCTTGATGTCTTTGATCTGCATAGGGTCTACGGTGACCGGATTGTTGTCCAAGATCACCAGGTCAGCGAGTTTGCCTATCGTGATGGAGCCCTTGGAGTGCTCCTCGTAGTACTGGTGGGCCGCGTTGATCGTGATCGCCTTGAGGGCTTCGAGGGCGGTGACGCGTTGATCGGCGCCGATGACCTCACCGCTACGTGAGATGCGATTGACCGCCGACCACACCACCACCATTTGGTCCAGCGGTGAGACGTTGAAGTCGGTGTGATTGGTCGGACGCAAGCCGAGGTCGATAGCGGTGCGCATCGGGCTAAGAAAATGGGCCTGCTCCTGGCCGCGCTGGCGCACATGAGTGTCGCCGAAGTAGAACGCGTGCTCGGTGAACAGCGAGGGAATTAGCTTGTACTCGACGTACTTGTCAAGCTGGTCGCGACGCACAAACTGAGAATGAATGACCGTGGTATGGCGATCTTTACCGAGATCGTCTGCCGCGGCATATTCGTGCGCCGCCAGCAGCACGTCAATGGCGGCGTCACCGTTGGCGTGGATATTCAGTGGCAGACCGAGATCGTAGACACGCTTGAACCAGGAATTGACGGTCTCTTGCGGGAAGCCGAGCTGGCCGGTCCAATTCTTCTCCCCATCGGGTCCGTCGACCAGGTACGGCGTGGTGAAATACGCCGTCCGGCCCTGCGGCGAACCGTCGAGAGTGACCTTCACGCCACCGAGCTTGACGCGGTTGCGGTAGGCCCCAAATGTCTCGGGCGGGTTGTCGTGGAGAACCTCGTCAAGTTCGAGGATGAACGGGTAGGCGACAACGTCGATGAGGGTAGCGCCACCGGCGGCCACCCGCTGCAGCAGCGCAATATCGGCCGCGTGCGTTAATCCTTCGTGGGCGGTGGTGATACCGGCTGCCGCGTATAGCTTTTGGCCGGCAATACTCCACTCGACCTCCTGGTCCGGCGTGGGCTTGGGCAGCGAACCGAAGACCGGCAGGAACGCCGTCTCCATGATCAGCCCGTCAGGTTCATCCGACCCTTGCTTGCGCACGATCACACCGCCGGGCGGCGTCACGGTGCTCGCCGAAATGCCGAACTTGCTCAGCGCCGCCGAATTGAGCACCGCGCCGTGCAGCGAAACGTGCCCGACCAGCACCGGGTTGTTCGGGAAGTCCCGGTCGAGGTCCTCGCGATGCAGCGTGCGTCCGTTAGGCATGACCGTCTCGTCGTAGCCGTAGGCGATAATCAACTCCCCCTCAGGAATGTTGCGCGCGTCGCGGAAATTTTTCAGTTCCGCGACGATGGCGTCGACATCTGTTCCGGGGCCTGCCGGCGGCGCGAACACGTTGACCTGGTTAGCGACCGTGAGTGCGTTGATGTAGTGGCTGTGTGGGTCGATGAAGCCCGGTAGCAAGGTCTTGCCGGCAAGGTCTACCTGCCGAGTAGCCGGCCCTTGGTGCTGGGCGACCACGTCGTGGCGAGTTCCGACCGCGACAATGCGGCCATCTTTGATGGCGACCGCCTCAGCCGTTGGCTGCTCGTCGTCGATGGTGACAATGACACCGTTGAGATAGATAGCATCGGCGTCGCTGGTCATCAGACCTCCTTGTTCGGTAGGCGCTTGGACGCACACGCGCAACATCCCTGTGACCAGAATGCAACTGCGAGTTGGGATTTCAGAAATTCAAAGCCGCGGAAGGTGCAAACTTGCCACCAACCTGTCGCCATCGTAACGCCTCGCCCGGGCTTGCGGTGCACACTTTTGCACCATTTTTCGGACGAATTGGGACGCTATAGCCCTAGCGGCACATTAGCTTGGTGCCGATCATGAAAGCGGGCGGGCCACCTCCCGACGCGCACCTGTCGCACGTCGAATGTTATTGCCGCACAGACGATAACCCCATGACCGATCACTTTCCCGGCGTCGTCGCCGAGCCCAGCTAAAAGGAGCCATCTGAATGGGTACCACTACATTCGCCAGCCGGCCGGGCACCCGAGTGCTGATTTCGCGCGGGCTGGTGTTCGACGGGAGCGGATCGGCAGGCGTTGTTCGTGACGTCGCGATTGCCGACGGCGTGGTGATCAATGTCTCCGCGCAGGAGCTGAACCCCGGCAGCTTCGATGAGGTGATCGAAGCCGACGGAAAATGGGTCACACCAGGCTTTTTGGAGATCCACTCGCACTACGACGCCGAGGTTGTGACCTCCCCTGGGCTGCCGGAGTCGGTACGACATGGCGTCACCACGGTGGTTACCGGTAACTGCTCGCTGAGCATGGTGACCGTGGACTCCGAGGATTCAGCGGATCTTTTCGCCCGCGTGGAGGCGATTCCGCATTCTGGCATCAAGACGATCTTGCAGCAGGCCAAGACCTGGAGCACGCCACGCGAATACCGCCAGTGGCTGCAGCAGCAGCCGTTGGGCCCCAACGTCGCGGCCATGTTGGGTCACAGCGATCTGCGCGTCGGTGTGCTGGGGTTAGAAGCCGCCACAGACAAGCACTTTAGGCCCAGCGCCGCCCAGATGGCGGCGATGGAACGCATTCTCGACGACGCGCTCGACGAGGGTTTCCTGGGGTTGTCGACGATGACCACCCGGCGGGACAAGCTGGCCGGTGACCGGGCCTGGGCTGAACCCTTGCCGTCGACGTTCGCCCGGTGGGGCGAGTACCGGCGGCTGCACAAGCGGCTGCGCCGGAGGGGCCGGATTCTGCAGAGCGCTCCCAACGCCGAAACTCAGGTCAACGTGCTGGCGTTTGCGCTGACCGCCGCTGGCATCGGCCGTCGGCCGCTGCGTACCAGCCTGCTGACTGCGCTGGACTTCAAGTCCAACCCGATGCTGCACCGGATGGCGCGCCTGCTGGCATTAGTGACCAACCGGTTACTCAAGGGCGACTTACGATTTCAGGCGCTGCCCGGCCCAATGACCATATTCACCGACGGGGTGGATTTCGCGGCGTTCGAGGAGTTCAGCAGCGGCGTCACGCTGCGCAACCTGCGCACAGCCGAGGACCAGTACGGGCTACTGAGCGACCCGAAATTCCGGGCCGCATTCATTAAAGACATGGGCGGATTCATGATGAACGGACTGTGGAACCGGCGCTTCGACGACGCGATGATTATCGACTGCCCCGACGAATCGGTGGTGGGCCGCACCTTCGAAGACTTGAGCCGCGAGCGCGGCCAACACCCCGCCGAGGTATTCCTCGATCTGGCCGCTACCTGGCGTGAGAAGTTGCGCTGGTACACCGTGGTGGGCAATCACCGCCCCGACATCGTGCTCGCCTTGCTGGCCAGCCCCGGCACCCAGGTCGGGTTCGCCGATTCCGGCGCACATCTGCGGAGCCTGGCGAACTACAACTTCGGTCTGCGCGCCCTCACAATGGCCAAGCGGGCCGCCCAATCGCCACGGCCGAAGATCACCGTCGGCGAGATGGTGCGCAAGCTGACCTCGGACCTGGCTGACTGGTGGGGCGTCGAAGCCGGCCGCCTGCGCGTGGGTGCCCGCGCCGACGTCGTCGTGATCAACCCCGACGGGCTCACCGACCAGGTCTTCGAGGTGACCGAGGCACCGGCTCCCGACGCCTTCGGCGTCGACCGCGTCGTCAATCGCAACGACGACGCCGTGCACACCGTGATCATCAACGGCCGCATCGCCTACACGCAGGTATCCGGCTACTCGGCCGACCTGGGGCAGTCTCGCGATTTCGGACGGTTCCTGCCCTCCACCCAGACGAATGTCTGACCTGCCAGCGAGCGACAGCAAGAGGTCTGCAACGGGGAACTACCTCATGCGTAGCGCCGCGACCGCCGTGTTCGCTGTGATATTGGTGTTATTGCCGCTAATCCGGGGCAACGGCGATCAGCCGGGCCGACGACGATTGCTCCGTCCGGGTGGAGTGAAGCACCGGGGGATTTTGGTGTAGACATATGGCAGCTGGCGGAGTGGGGCGACCCTAAAGTTCGGTAGGTTTACCGCGCCACCCCAAGGCCTCGAGCGCGACGGCAACGTGCACGCTGCTGCGCTCTAGCGGTCGAGGCAGGAGTTGCTGAGCGCGGTCGAGTCGGCGCAGCAGGGTGTTGCGGTGGGTGTAGAGACGTTGAGTCGTGCGACCGATGCTGCATTGCTCGTTGACGAACGTCAGCACGGTCTTGTGTAGTTCGGGGCTGGCCGACTCGAAGTCCCCCAACGTGTTCTTGATGAAATCGTCTGCGCCTTCCATGTTTTGGGTGATCAGTGCGATCAACTGAACGTCGGCGAAGAACGCCACCCGCTGGCGCGATCGCAGCCCGGCCACCATGCGCTGGGTGGTGAGCGCCTCGAGGTGGCTGCGCCGAAAGCCTTCGATTCCTTTAGCTGTGGCACCGATGGCGATTCGCGCGCCGGGAGTATCCTCGACCGCCCGGTGCACCTGCTCGACGTCGAGCGCGGCGTCGGCCACCCACACCCACCGGGTGGCTGCGCTGGCGATCACCGTCAACGGCCGCGCAAAACCAGCGGCGCGGCCGAACCCGTCGGCCACTCGGTCGAGCTGGCCGAGGTCGCCGTCGGGCTCGTCGCTCCAGATGACCGCACCGGTGTGGGCGCGGTTCAGCGCGTAGCCCAACCTCGCTTCGGCGCGCTGGCGGCTGATCGGGGCGCCGTCGAGGATCAGCGCGGTGACTTCGCGGCGCTCGGCGTGGGTGCCGCGGGTCAGTTCGTCGCGTTCGCGCTGCATCTGGGCGGCAATACCGGCAGCCGTAGCGTCGATGAAATCGCTGATGGACCGAAAGGAGACGTCCAGCAGCTCACGCAGCTCGTCGGGGTCGGAAGTGAGCTTGAAGACGGTATCCATCCAGAGTCGCCAGCCTATAGTCTGCGCGGGGCGGAAGGTGAACGGCTGCAGACCGCGGCGCGCCATGTCGCGCGCGATGCTCAGCGGCTCGGGGCCCAGATTGGCCGGCACCGGAGCGCCCGGGTTACTGACATTCGCTGCAGCCCAGTGCATCATGCTGGAACGAATACTGCGTCGGGTGGCCTCCGCTAGCACCGGGTCCTCACCAACCGACGGGTTTGACGTCATGGATGCGTTATCGAATTCGTGAAGCCACTCCTGGGGGGCATCCAGGACGATCCGCGCTCCCTGACGGATCAGCTCACACACCTGCGGGGACGGGCGTTGCCACACCACCCACTCACCCTAGACCGGCGGTGCACACTTTTGCACCATTTATCGGCTGGATTGGGAGGCATTGCCCTTGGCCGGCGATAGCGCCAATAGCGACCATGGATCACAGGTCGTCGGCGGCGATGGCAGCCGCGCGGCCACACGGTTACTCGTGACGCCGCCGAGCATTCGAATGGGGAAAACAATGAAAACCACATCACCGGGCAAGTGTCATAGCGGACTGTTACCCGCTTCAGAAATTCGGGTTACCGGCGCATCCCATCAACCGTCCGTGACAATCGTTATCCCGGCTTATAACGAGGCGCGCTTGATCGGCAGATGTCTGGAATCATGCATCGCCCAGACCACCGCACCCGACGAGATAATCGTGGTGAACAACAAATCGACCGACGATACCCCGGCGCTGGTGCGCCAGTATCAAAGATACAACCCGCAGCTAACCATTCGCCTGCTCGAACAGAATGAGCATCAGGGGCTCATCCCGACGCGCAACCATGGATTTGACCATGCGCGCAGCGATGTCATCGGCCGCATCGACGCCGATACCGTCGTTCCCAACTACTGGGTGGAGGCCCTTCGCCGCCGATTTACCGACCCCGCCGTTGATGCGGCGACCGGTCCGGTTCTGTACTACGACATGCCCCTGCGCATGCTGGGTTTCCGGGGCGACCACCGGATCCGTAGCTATCTGCAGCGCAATGCAACGGATCAACGGTTTCTCCTGGGGGCCAACATGGCAATCCGGAATTCGGCATGGCGTGCGGTCCGTCAGCTGACCCGGCTGGATCCCGAAGACCAACTGCACGAGGATATCGACCTTGCCCTGACGCTGTTCAAGAACAATTTCGAGATTGCGTACGAGCCGACAATGGCCGCAGGCATATCAGGGCGGCGGCTGGAATCCTCGGCGCGCGACTTTTATCGGTACATCACGCGTTATACCAGGACAACAAAGGCGCATGGCGTCAAGAGCTGGACGGCGCGGCTGACGCTGGTCATCCTGCTGCTGGTGTACTTGACGTTCCGGCCGGTGCGGTTCTTTTACGACGTCGAGAACAATCGTTTTACCTTGTCGAAGCTGCGCGCCAAGCTATCGCGATCCGGGCGTCAGGATGCGTTGACCGCAGGGCACCGCGCGGTACCGCACGTAGCCGGCACTCTCGGAAGCGGCAGGCGGGCGCTGCTTATACCGCCAAGCAGGCCAACATATTTGGGGGACTTGGCATGAAACCTGTTTGGTGACAGAAACTTTCGGTTGACCCGAATCAACCCGGCGCCGGCACGGCAAGCGATGTAGTGGTCACGAATCGCAATGCCGAGCAACGGGGTTGGTGGCTGCGGCCGGGGGGCCGCGGTCGAGCGTGACGAGGTCCGCGAATCCATGCCGCCGGACCGACCCTGCAGAACGGCATCGGCCCAGAGTGCGGCAGCCGCCGGCGGGCGACCCAGCGGTGATGCACCGAGTGCGCAGCGAGCGCACACTTTTGCACCATCTATCGAGTTGGATTGGGTGATTTTCGCCCTTGGGCAGCAGTGCTGTGGTCTCGATCATAGAGAGCACTTGGTCACATAGGACCAACTCGGAGACCAGCTGACAGGTCAACTCACAGGGAGGTAAGCACATGTCATTCGTGACTACCCAGCCGGAGGCACTGCTGGCGGCGGCGGGAGATTTGCTGGGTATCGGCTCGGCGATGAACGCGCACAATGCGGCGGCGACAGCCACGACCACCGCGATTTTGCCACCTGCTGCCGACGAGATTTCCGGGCTGATTACGGCTCAGTTCGCCGCGCACGCCTTGCTGTACCAGCAGGTCAGCGCCCAGGCCGCGGCCATTCACGACCAGTTGGTGACCACATTGGGCACCAGCGCCGCCTCCTATGCGGTCGCCGAGGCCACCAACGCCGCTGCGGTCGGCTGAGCGGACGGGCAGCGATGGACTACGCAGCTTTGCCGCCGGAGATCAACTCCGCGCGCATGTATGCCGGGGCCGGCGCCGGGCCGCTGCTTGCTGCCGCGGCCGCCTGGGACGGACTGTCCGCCAGCTTGTACACCACCTCCGCCCAATGCTGGTCGGTGATCTCGGGGCTGGTTGGCGGGCCCTGGCAAGGTGCGGTCTCGGCGGCGATGACGGCCGCGACCGCCCCCTACCTGGCGTGGCTGGGCATCGCTGCCGGGCAGGCCGAGGAGACCGCCATCCAGGCGAAGGCGGCCGTGGCCGCTTACCAGGCGGCGTTCGCGATGACAGTGCCGCCAGCGGAGATCGCGGCCAACCGCGCGCTGTTGATGGCTCTGGTAGCGACCAACGTCCTGGGCCAGAACACGCCGGCGATCGCGACGACCGAGGCCCACTACGCCATGATGTGGGCCCAAGACGCCGCCGCGATGTACGGGTATGCCGGCGCCGCAGCGGCCGCCACCCGATTGATCCCGTTCACCGTGCCGCCGCAGGTGACCCGCGCGGCCGGCCTAGCGGTCAGTCAAGGCGCCGCGGCGGTTGCCGGTACCGCAGCGAAGTTGTCACAGCTGATCATCGGGGTGCCAAAGTTGCTGAAATGGTTCGCCGTCCGTCCGTTAGTCGCTGGCGTGGTCACGGTGGAAGAAGGGATGTTGACGCCGATCGAGGTCGGCGCCGGGGGTACGTCGGCGACGATGTCCATCACGTCGGTGCTGAGGTCGTTCATGTCGGTGGGGCAGGCCGCCGCCGAGGCTGTTGCGCCGTTGGCGTCGGCGGCCACCAACTTCGGACTCAAGATGCCGGGTCTGGGCCGGGTCGGGACAGTGTCGGCGAGTTTGGGTCGAGCCGGTTCGATCGGGGCATTGTCGGTACCACATAGTTGGGGCGCCGCAGCTCCGAGCGTGCACCACGCCGCCACGGCGTTGCCGAGCCCCGGGCTGGCATCCACTTCGATGGCCGCACCGGATGCGGCCGCTCCCATGCTGGGCGGTCTGCCGCCGCTGAGCTCAGCCGCCGGCGAAGGCAGCGCCAGCGCGCCTCGCAACGGCCTGCGTCGCCGCCTCATCGTGGTCGGCTCCCCCGCCGCCGGATAACACGACCACCCACACATCAAGCGGAGGAACACCCCCAATGGCTGCTCCATACACCCAAACCCGGTCGGCTCACGACACGCTGACCTTTCGCCAGTGGATGACCGTGCTCGCCATGGGCCTGGGTTTTGCCATTACCGGCGCCGACCCGACCATCTTCTCCAGCAACTTGGTGCCGGTGCGGGAGGGCCTCCACATGTCCACCGCCGCCGCCGGATTCACCGCGAGCCTGGCCACGCTCATGCTGGCCGCAACCATCCTCGCCGCTGGCACGCTGGGCGACATCTACGGCAAGCGCCGGATGTATCTCTTCGGCTTGGTCGGCGTGATCGTCGGCGGTCTGCTCGCCGCGGTCTCGCTCAACGCCGTGATGCTGATGGTGACCCGTGCCCTGACCGGCGTCTGCTTCGCCTTCCTGCTGGGACTGTCTCTGGCGATCATCAACGCCGTCTTTCCGCCCGCGCAGCGAGCCAAGGCCATCAGCCTCTTCCTCGGCACCGCATTCTTGGTGGCCGCCCCGCTGCCGCTGGTTGGCAACGTCCTGGTCGAGTCGCTGGGGTGGCGCTGGGCGTTACTCGTCGCCCCGGCCGCGGCGTTGCTCACCATCCCCATCACGCTGCGGTTCGTCCCCGAGACGTTTTGCATCCGCGGCCGCCGGATCGACTACCCCGGCATTGCCGCGGCCGGCCTCATGCTGGTCAGTCTGGTCTACGGGCTCTCGCGCCTCAGCCACGGACCTGCCGCGGCGGCGCTACCGCTGTTAATCGGGCTGGCCGCCGGGACGTTCTTCGTCTGGTGGGAGCAACGCACCGACCAGCCCGCCCTGGACCTGCGCATCTTCCGGGCCGGGCCGTTCAATGCTGCGGTCATCACCGGGTGCGCTTTCAACTTCCTGATGGCAGGGCTCATTCTTGTCCTGAGCTACTACGCCACGGTGGTCCGCGGGTATTCGCCCACCGTGTTGGGCCTGCTGTTGGTGCTAGGCGCCGCTACCCAGGCACCCTCAGCCGTCCTTGCTGGTCGCCTGATGATGCGGACCTCGGCGCGGGCCACCATGCTGTCCGGTCTTGGGTTGCTCGCCCTGGCGGCCGTCGTGTTCGCCACCTTCGGTGTCCAGACATCGCTGGTTGTGATCGGCTTGGGCATGGTGACGCTCAGTGCCGGCGCCGGCTTGGTCGAGCCACCACAGGCCAGCGTCATGATGAGCTACGCCTCCCCCGGGTTGGAGGGCTCGGTGGCAGCGGTCAAACCTGGCGCCGGCCAGTCCTTTTACTCGCTGGGCCCCACTGTGGTCACCCTGCTCACCACCACGTTCTACGCCGCACGCGCCGGGGCGGGGCTGGCCGGCACCGGTGTCTCTCCTGCCCAAGCCGCCGATGCGTTAGAGGCGTCCCGCGCCCGTGGCGCGGGACATGCCGACCATGTCGGGGGATTGAGCCCGGACCTGGCACACAGGGTCTTAGCGGATACCCAGGAGATCATCATCTCCGCACTGCACACCACCAGCCTGATCTTGGCGGTGATACCTCTGGTCGCCGCCGTGGCGGTCTGGCTCCTCATCCCCCGCAATCGAGAGGATCACGCGCGATGACACAGATGACACATCAGCCCAGCCCCGGCGCCGCCTAGGCACCGGGGGCCGGGCTGGGCCAGTGTTGGTGACGGTCGGGCTCGTCGGCCTCGGCGGGCTTGTCAACCACCGCCGTCTGGGTGGTGTTGGATCGCAGCCATGCGGCACTGATCGTTGTCCCCGAACGGCAGATTGAGACGTGCCGGAAAACCACGACCAAGCCCAAACGCCGCAGGCGGCGCGGCGGTCGTCAAGCAAAAGTGGATTCGCGATCCGGCTCGGGACCTTACTTGAACCGCTTACGACCCGGCACATTAAGAACGTCGCGGGCGTTGACGAGCATCACCTGGAAATGTTCTTCGAGCAGGTAGTAGAAGGGTCGCCACTAATCACTGGTGGTCTCCATAACCACACAGGTGACCTTCTGCTCAGCCAGGTGCTCCCGCAGGGCCAGGATCTGGCTGGTCACCGCGCCCATGTCGTCACTGTCGACAGCGAGCGCCTCTTGCCGCTTCCCCGAATCCGCACACACACCTTCGCGTAGCGCTTGGAGATATCGACCCCCACGCACCGCGGATGCACCACATCCATCACCCACCACCATTCCAGACTCAGATCCGATACGAATCATCTTGTGTAGGAGCATGTTCCGGGGAGGGTGGGGCAAAGACAGGATTCTGACACTCGTGCTCGGCGGCAACAATCCACGGTTCCCGCACGGATAACAATGGGTGCCGTCCAGCACCAAACTAGCCCACAGGCTCACCGGCACCATAGAGCGTCCGGAGTCGACCGAAACACCAGCAAGTATCCTCCGACCAGCACCAACACATCAAGCACTCCTCAGCGACCGGCGCCGCCCACCGAGGCGACCAACCACGCATTTTCACTCACCACGGCGGAGCACCGCCCCTGCAGAACTAGCCCGAAGTTAAGGCCCGCCGCCCATGATGGTGAGTAGTCGGCCTAACGGCACGCGTGATAGCAAGCTCCAGCCCTTGTCTTCGCTGAGCACGGTCACCGGTTCGTCCGCGAACGTGATTCACCCTAGCGCGATGGGGATTTCGGCGCGTTAACACTACTTCAGGGGGCGACCCCTTGCCCGGCCTTCGGGACCGCTAAGCGTCTCTCCGATCTTGAACGGCTCCATGGGGTCGATCTGGCAGGCGCCCAGCGAGACCAAGCACCCCGGGCTAGTGATAGCCGGGGGTGCTTCCGTTGAGTGACGTCAGTGCGCGTGACCGTGATGGTGGTCCTGGTCATGCCGGCCTTGGCAGGCTTGTCAACCACCACCGTCTCGGTAGTCTTCGATTGCGGCAATAGTGCACCGCCTTCAAGGTAGGTCCGGGCTCACTAGGCTCTCGCTGATCATCTAGTCTCATTTCGTCGAATACCCGCCACAGTACTCATCACCGTTCCGCTAGCCAGCATCCTCAACCAAGACAGGACCAGGAAGCGATCAGATGCT
>NZ_VTZN01000579.1 GCF_008370645.1 Mycobacterium simiae | reverse complement strand
GCGCGATGCCGTGACCGATGACGCCGCAATGTTCTTCAAGCAGCAGGAAGAGCGTGGCGTGGCGGTGCGCGGCCTCTACGATGTGGCGGGCTTACGGGCAGATGCCGACTTCATGATCTGGACTCACGCCGAACGCGTCGAAGCCCTGCAGGCAACCTATGCCGACTTTCGGCGGACCACCATCTTGGGGAGGGCGTGCGCACCGGTGTGGAGCAGCGTTGGGCTGCACCGGCCCGCGGAGTTCAACAAGAGCCACATTCCGGCGTTTCTGGCCGGCGAGGAGCCCGGCGCCTACATCTGCGTGTATCCGTTCGTGCGGTCCCACGAGTGGTATCTGCTGCCCGATGACGAGCGTCGCCGCA
>NZ_VTZN01000578.1 GCF_008370645.1 Mycobacterium simiae | reverse complement strand
TCCTCGCGGGCGATCACCACCGACTGATCCACCCCAGGCAGTTGGGCCAGCGCCGCGGCCACCTCACCACACTCAACGCGGTACCCGCGGATCTTGACCTGCTGGTCGCTACGCCCCATATACCGTAACTGCCCATCGGCACCCCAAAACACCAGATCCCCAGTGCGATACATGCGGGCTCCCGCACCGCCGAACGGACACGCCACAAACCGCGACGCCGTCAACCCCGATCGGCGCCAATACCCAACGCCCACACCCGCACCCGCGATATACAACTCCCCGACCACACGCGCCGGCACCACCTGCAACCACTCATCCAACACAAACAGCGCCACCCCCGCCAGCGGCGAACCAATCGGCGG
>NZ_VTZN01000577.1 GCF_008370645.1 Mycobacterium simiae | reverse complement strand
CAGCTCGACCAGCGCAATGTAGGCGGTCAAGAACGCCACCGGAACGGATGCGGCTTGGGCAAAGGACAACCCGGGCGGAATCGCAACGACCATGCCCTGGTCGGTGCCGGCCGTCGGCGCAAATGCGTTGTTGGGGAACAACCCCATCACCGCATCACCGGGCCGCAGGGCGGTCACATCGGATGCGGTGTCGACGACCACACCGGCGGCTTCGGCTCCCATGCCCTCGTCTGGGATCGCGCCCAAGGCGACGACGACGTCGTGGAAGTTCAGCCCGGCGGCGCGGATTGCGACGCGAATCTGTCCCGGGGCCAATTCGGCGATCGGCTCGGTCGGTACCAGCGTCAGATTGCTCAGGTCGCCC
>NZ_VTZN01000576.1 GCF_008370645.1 Mycobacterium simiae | reverse complement strand
CCGCCGTCGCCGCCGTCACCGCCGAAACTGGTATCGAAGCTGTCCCCTGCACTGGAGGTGGCGCTGCCGCCCTGGCCACCGGCGCCACCAGCACCGCCGGTACCGCCAGTGCCACCGGCGCCGCCGGACCCGGCGTCACCACCCGCACCGCCGAAGCCGAGGAACCGAGCACCGTGGCCACCGTTGCCACCCACGCCGCCAGCGCCGCCGTTGCCGCCGTTGGACAAGGAGTCGCCGCCATCACCCCCATCACGTCCGTCACCGCCGCCGGCTGATTCGCCGAGGGCGGCACCCCCGTCACCGCCGGCGCCGCCGGCGCCGCCTGGACCGCCAGCGCCCCCGGCACCCCCGTTTCCGCCGGCGCC
>NZ_VTZN01000575.1 GCF_008370645.1 Mycobacterium simiae | reverse complement strand
GGCTACACTGGCCACCGAGATTCATCGACAACTGACGCAGGATAGCGTCAATGAACTCCGGCATACAGCGGAAGTAAGAGATGTTCAGCGCATTGTCGCTTCAATTCCAATCCACCGACTTCGAGAAGAGGGGGTTCTCGACATGCTCCTAGAAATGGCGGACCACAAACGCGGCGGGGATTCTGGCAATATGGAGAAGAGTTTTTCGAGCATGGCGCTGGATGAGCTTATGGACTTCGCTCAGAGCGATGATAGCGATTACGAATAATAATGGCTTCCGAAATCGATAGGGTAACCAAAGTCCTGCAACAGTCGCTAACACGCATAGAGCGACTGAAGCGACAGAACCGCGCTCTTCGTGCGCGTCTC
>NZ_VTZN01000574.1 GCF_008370645.1 Mycobacterium simiae | reverse complement strand
CGGCTCGCTGGTTGCCTACGCACTGGGCATCACCGACATTGATCCGATCCCGCACGGTCTGCTGTTCGAGCGCTTCCTCAACCCGGAACGCACGTCGATGCCCGACATCGATATCGACTTCGACGATCGTCGCCGTGGTGAGATGGTGCGTTACGCCGCCGACAAGTGGGGTCACGACCGGGTGGCCCAGGTCATCACCTTCGGCACCATCAAAACAAAAGCGGCGCTGAAGGACTCGGCGCGAATCCATTACGGGCAGCCCGGCTTCGCGATCGCCGACCGAATCACCAAGGCGCTACCCCCGGCCATCATGGCCAAAGACATTCCGCTGTCGGGCATCACCGATCCGGCGCATGAACGGTACAAGGAA
>NZ_VTZN01000573.1 GCF_008370645.1 Mycobacterium simiae | reverse complement strand
ATGATCGCCGCCCTGCACCACGACATGCTGCCCCCAACCTTGCATGTGGATCGTCCCAGCCCGCATGTCGACTGGTCGGCCGGAACCGTGCGGCTGCTCACCGAACCCACCAGCTGGCCACACACCGACCACCCCCGCACCGCGGCGGTGTCCTCATTCGGCATCAGCGGCACCAACGCGCATGTGATCGTCCGCCAGCCGCCGGCCCCAATAGCCACAACGGTCCCGCTGCCTGCCAGCACGCTCCCGCTGCCGGTGTGGCCGCTGTCGGCACGCACGCCCTCGGCGTTGGTGGCCCAGGCCGACCGGCTCTACCACCACCTGACCCAACACCCCGACCTCGACCCGATGGACGTGGCCTACAGCCTGG
>NZ_VTZN01000572.1 GCF_008370645.1 Mycobacterium simiae | reverse complement strand
ATTCAATTACCTGGGCCGCATGGGTGTCCCGGCGGCCCAGGCGCCGGCAACCGACGACGTGTGGCAGATCGGAGCGTGGAATTCGCTGTTCGCCCATAATAGCAACGCCGGTTTACCGATGCCGTTGATGCACACGGTGGACCTCAATGCCGTCGCCATCGACACCGGTGAGGGACCGCAACTGCATGCCGAATGGACCTGGGCCACAAGCAAACTCGATCAAGATCAGATCGCCCGGGTGAGCAAGCTATGGTTTGCGGCACTGCGCGGCATCTGCGCGCATGTCGGCAGCGGGGGCGGCGGATTGACGCCTTCGGATGTCGTGCCGGCCCAGGTAACTCAGCGGCAGATCGACGAGATCGAACGGCAGTAC
>NZ_VTZN01000571.1 GCF_008370645.1 Mycobacterium simiae | reverse complement strand
CGACTCAAGCCAGACCGGTGTCCGCGCCGGAGACGGCGGTGCCGGTGGTGCGGCTGGTGTCGGCGCCAATGGCGGAGCCGGCGGGGCCGGCGGCAGTGCGACCCTCACCAACCAGGGAGGTAACGCCCTCGCCGGAAATGGCGGTGCAGGCACTGACGGTGCTGGCTCTGGCGGGTCGGGTGGTGACGGCGGCGACGGCGGAGCAGCCACAGCCACCTATGAAGGCCTCGGCCTCGGCCCCGCCACCGCCGGTGCCGGTGGAACCGGCGGTGGCGGGGCCGATACCAACGTCATCGCCGGCAACGGCAGTGCAGGTGGCGCGGGCGGCAACGGCGGAAACGCCGGCCTGCTGGTTGGCAACGGGGGCGCCGGT
>NZ_VTZN01000570.1 GCF_008370645.1 Mycobacterium simiae | reverse complement strand
GCCCTGACCCCGTGTGTTGGACACGCTTAATCCCGCAAGATTGGCGGGGGAAGCGAGATGATCCACGACGATGGCAAGGAAAAATTATCCAGATGAGTTCAAGCGGGACGCCGTAGCGCTCTACCGGGACACCGAGGGCGCCACGATTACCCAGATCGCCGACGAGCTCGGTATCTCCGGTGTGACGCTCTCGGCGTGGTGCAAAGCGGCCGGTGTGCCGATTCGGCACCGCAACCCCGCCGCTGCAGCACAGCCTGCACACGCTGGCGAGACCCCCGACCAGGAGCTGGCCCGGCTGCGGGCCGAGAACAAGGCCTTACGCGCCACCGAGGCTCGGCTGTCCACTGAGCGGGACATTCTGCGGTCGGCGGCCA
>NZ_VTZN01000057.1 GCF_008370645.1 Mycobacterium simiae | reverse complement strand
CGCCGCGGTCCGCCGTGCGCTCGGTGTCGATTGCGAAGCCCGGGCCAAATCCGCAGCGTCGGGGGAGTGGACCGGCACCGAGCATCTCGACGCTTTCGCCGACGTGGCCGCGAATTATGCCGAGCGTGCCACCGCTACCAGCAAAGCCACCGACGCCTACCTGAAGGCGTCGGTGACAGGTTTGTTGGCCTATTTGGACGTGGCCGCTGAAGTAGAGAATGGATTGCCGCCGGCGCAGCAAACAGCTGCCCGCGACCGGATTCAGGTGCTCACCGTGCATGCGGCCAAGGGTTTGGAGTGGCAGGTTGTGGCAGTGGCGCACCTGTCGGGTGGCACCTTTCCCTCGACCGCATCGCGAAGCAGTTGGCTTACTGATCCGAGCGAGCTCCCGCCGCTGCTGCGTGGCGACCGCGCCTCCGCGGGGGCGCTCGGTATCCCGGTCTTGGACGTTTCGACTGTATCCAATCGAAAACAGTTGTCGGACAGAATCTTCGAGCACCGTCGTGAGCTCGATCAGCGACGCGTCGACGAGGAGCGCCGGTTGTTGTATGTGGGCGTTACTCGGGCTGAGGACACTCTGCTGGTATCCGGTCACCACTGGGGCTCTACCGGGATCAAACCGCGCGGTCCATCGGAATTCCTGTGCGAAATCAAAGACATTATCGACCACTCAGCCGCGGCTGGAGATCCGTGCGGGATTGTTGACCATTGGGCTCCCGCGCCGGCTGAGGGTGAACGAAACCCGTGGCGTGACAATGCTATCGAAGTCTATTGGCCAGCCGATCCGTTGGCGCCGCGCCGCGGTGATATCGAACGCGGCGCCGCGTTGGTCGTTGAGGCTATGTCGAGCGACGGGGGCGGCGGGTTGGCCTCCGATGTAGGCGGGTGGGCCGCTGACGTCGACGCGCTGTTGGCGGAACGTGCGCGCGGCACAAAGTCGCGGGTTCCTGTTCTGCCCAGCCAGGTTTCGGTCAGCGGCCTAGTGGAGCTGGCCCGCGACCGTGCAGGCGCAACCCAGCGGCTGCTACACCGGCTACCGACGCGCCCGGACCCGCATGCGTTGTTGGGCAATGCGTTTCACTCCTGGGTTCAGCAGTTCTACGGAGTCGAATTGTTATTCGACCTGGGAGACCTTCCGGGAGCCGCCGACTCCGACCTAGGAAACCTCGAGGAGTTGGTCGAACTGCAGGCCGCCTTCGCGGCATCGCCCTGGGCGGCGCGTACCCCGATTGCGGTCGAGGTGCCGTTCGAAATGCCGATCGGCCACACTGTGGTGCGTGGCCGCATCGACGCGGTGTTCGCCGGCCCGGACGGCCGCGCCACGGTGGTGGACTGGAAGACCGGTGAGCCGCCGCGCGGGCTCGAGGCAATGCGGCAGGCCGCTGTCCAGTTGGCCGTGTACCGGTTGGCGTGGGCTGGGCTGTGCGGATGCCCGGAATCGTCGGTGCGCACCGCCTTCTACTATGTGCGCAGCGGAATCACCGTGGCCCCTGATGAGCTGCCTGACGCTGGGGAGCTGGCCGCGCTGCTGGCCCACTCCGGTGGCCGATGCGACAACTGATCATGGTTACATGTTTCTCGTGCCTGTGTCGTGCCTTGAGATGAGCCGATGACGGATTCCCGTGGCAAGAGGTAGCTGGCGGAGGCTGAGGCGCCTTGATGAGCGGTTGACCGTTCAGCCCAGCTACGCGCTTGTCGGTGTGCTGCGCATTCCGCAAGGTCGGGCCAGTCCGGCTCGCATCATTGTGCGCAGGGTGGTCATCGCCGTGCTGGCGCTCTTAGTCGCCGCCATCATCGTGTACCTCGATCGTGACGGTTACCGTGACTCGCAAGGCGACCAACTAACGTTCTTGGATTGTCTGTACTACGCGGCGGTGACGCTGTCGACGACCGGTTATGGCGATATCATCCCCTTTTCTGAATTCGCGCGCGCGACGAACGTCTTGATCATCACGCCGCTGCGAATTGCATTCCTGATTTTGTTGGTCGGCACGACGCTCGAGGTGGTCACGGAAACGTCCCGTCAAGCACTGAAGATCCAGCGTTGGAGGAACAGGGTGCGCAACCACACCGTTGTCATCGGCTATGGGACGAAGGGTAAGACGGCAATCACCGCGATGCTCGGTGACGAGGTAGTGCCCGGCGAAATCGTCGTTGTCGACACCGACCGTGCGGCCCTCGACCGCGCCGCGGCGGCCGGACTGGTCACAGTGTATGGCGACGCCACCAAGTCAGATGTGTTGCGGTTGGCTGGCGCTCAACATGCGGCCTCAATTATCGTGGCCGCCAGCCGCGACGACACCGCGGCGCTGGTTACTTTGACTGCTCGCGAGATCTCGCCCAAAGCCAAAATTGTGGCCTCAATTCGGGAGGCCGAGAACCAGCACTTGCTCGAACAATCGGGGGCGGACTCGGTGGTCGTTTCCTCTGAGACCGCCGGCCGGTTGCTGGGACTTGCCACCACAACGCCCAGCGTTGTGCAAATGATCGAGGATTTGTTGACCCCCGATGCCGGGTTGGCCATCGCAGAACGCCAGGTCGAACAGAGTGAGATCGGCGGATCTCCGCGGCATCTGCGGGACATCGTGCTCGGTGTCGTGCGCAACGGCCAACTGTTGCGCATCGGTGCACCAGAGGTGGACGCCATCGAGGCGAACGACCGGCTGCTCTACGTCCGCAACACGGGGCACTAGTGGCGATCGCAAGCTCGGCGGAGCCGAGTGCGGCGGGTCGGCACACATCGGGCGCCGGGGCGATCGCAAGCTCGGCGGAGCCGAGTGCGGCGGGTCGGCACACATCGGGCGCCGGGGCGATCGCAAGCTCGGCGGAGCCGAGTGCGGCGGGTCGGCATTGGGAGATGAGGGCCTAAGGTGGCCTAAGGTGGATTTCCCGTTGCGGAATGTTCCTTTGCTTGCTCGCGTCGGCGCCGATCGAGCTGACCATTTGCGGACTGATGTGGAAGCGGCAGCTGCCGGTTGGTCTGAGGCGGCGCTATTGCGGGTGGATGCTCGCAATCAGGTACTCGTCGCAAACGGGCGGGTGGTGCTTGGTGCGGCGTCCGCGCTGGCCGACAAGCCGCCGCCGGAGGCGGTGTTTTTGGGCCGGATCGCGGGCGGCCGCCATGTCTGGGCGATCAGGAGCGCACTGCAGTGTCCTGAGGAGACTGGTGTGCAGGCCGAGGTGGTGGACCTTCGTCGGTTCGGCACGATCATCGACGACACCAGCAGCCAATTGGTGTCCTCGGCGATGGCGTTGTTGAACTGGCATGGCAGTGCTCGATTCAGCCCGTTGGATGGTAGCCCGACCAAACCGGCCAGAGCCGGCTGGTCGCGTGTCAACCCGCGCACCGGTTACGAGGAGTTCCCCCGCATCGACCCGGCGGTGATCTGCTTGATTCATGATGACGGTGATCGGGTGGTGTTGGCCCGCCAGGCGGTCTGGCCGCAACGGTTGTTCTCGCTGTTGGCCGGTTTCGTCGAGGCCGGCGAGTCGTTCGAAGCGTGCGTGGTCCGAGAGGTTCGTGAGGAGATCGGCCTGACGGTCCGTGACGTGCGTTATCTAGGCAGCCAACCGTGGCCGTTTCCGCGCTCGTTGATGGTGGGCTTCCACGCTGTGGCTGACCCGGATCAAGACTTCTCGTTTCACGACGGCGAGATCGCAGAGGCCGGCTGGTTCACCCGCGATCAAGTGCGTGGGGCGCTGGATGCGGGCGACTGGACCAGTGCTTCCGAGTCGAAGTTGCTGCTGCCCGGTTCGGTTTCGATCGCCCGCGAAATTATCGAATCATGGGCGGCGCGCGACTGAGTTGGCCCGAAGCGACTACCTGACTCGCTCGCTGATGGCATCGAGGACAGTGTTCGCAATCTGCTCAGCTGGTTGAATGCCTAATACTCCGACGGATATCAACACCGCATTCTTGGCGCGATACAGGTGGCTCCAACCTTGATCGGTGATTCTCACGGTGGTGGGATCGGGTTTGTCGACGAGAAACCCATAGTTGGGGTGATGTAATGCCATGCAGGCTGTCAGCGATGCCGCGAGTTGATCGAGCGCGGCGCGAGCTGTGTGGGCATCCGGGTAGATCGCAACGGCCTGACTCACTGAATCCACCAGGGCCTTCCCCCCGGGGTCTATGTCATCGGTTACGCCGCTGTAGCCTGCGCTGCGAAACTCTGTCCAGCCGCCCGCGAAGGTGAGATCGCTGGTTCCCGCCGCTCGGCAGGGACCCGGTGCGCTGAGGTCACCCGACGGTGGCCGATGCAGGTCTGCATGCGAATGCGCGGTCAGTTCCTCGTAATTGGCGATGCGCCGCACCTCTTCGACGCCGATGATCAAGGCATCAGCACCCGATGCGAGTGTGGTGGTGGGCGTGGCTGATGTGCCCTGGTGCGTACAGGCCGTCATTGCGACCACTGTGCAGGAAATAATGACGCCCGACTTGCCCGCACCGGCGACCGTGGCGCGAACGTTTGCCGCGAGCCAAAAAGCTAAGCGTTTCGCGATAGCACGGGTTGAGCCGTAGCGCCTCATCGTTGATAGCCGTCTTCTGCGGATCGATATCCGCGGTTGGAGTTGGCGCTATGGTACCGGCCAGCTTTGCCCGCAAAGCCAAAGCTGGCGTGGTTATCTTACGAGGAAAAAACTTGTGGTTGGCACCAACACTGGGGGCGGAGGCCCGTGTCGGCCAACGTCATGCGGAAACGGTCCCAAGCGGCTTAGCCGCCGACCTCCGCCATTTTGGCGCTGATCGCGTTTGCGCTTGGATTGGTCAGCGTTGATCCATCGGCGAACTTCACCGTCGGAACGGTTCGGTTGCCGCCATTCACTGAAGCGACGAAATCCGCTGCCGCATTGTCGCGTTCGATGTCGACCTCGTCGTAGGGAATCCCTTCTGCCTTGAGTGCCGTCTTGAGGCGAAGGCAGTAGCCACACCATGACGTCGTATAGATGGTGAGCGCAGCGTTGGTCATAGCTGATAAACGTAACCCGGCGACGAGGCGGGCCGTGCAGCGGGCCGGTGTGCAGCCGGGGCGCCGCGCAAGCCCCGCCCGACGGCGTGGCCTAACACGCGTACTGTCGGCCATCGCTGCCAAGATGGACGCTATGCCGATGGTTGCAGCCCCCTTGACCGCCGGACTGGACGTCGAGCAACGCGAAGCCGTGTTGGCTCCACGTGGACCAGTCTGCGTACTCGCGGGCGCTGGAACAGGCAAGACGCGGACCATTACCCATCGCATCGCTCACCTTGTCGTCACCGGCCATGTCGCCGCCGGCCAGATACTGGCGGTGACCTTTACTCAGCGGGCCGCAGGAGAAATGCGCGCCCGGTTGCGAGCGCTGGGCGCTGCGGCGCGAAGCGGTTCGGGTGTCGGTGCTGTGCAGGCTCTCACTTTTCACGCGGCCGCGCACCGTCAACTGCGCTATTTCTGGCCACGGGTGGTCGGGGACATCGGCTGGCAGCTGTTGGACAGTAAGTTCGCCGTCGTGGCCCGCGCAGCTAGCCGGGCCAGGCTCCACGCCAGCACCGATGCCGTGCGCGACCTGGCGGGTGAAATCGAGTGGGCCAAGGCCTCACTGATTGGTCCCGAGCAATACCCCACCGCGGTGGCGGCGGCGCGCCGCGACACCCCACTGGACGCTGCACAAATCGCGACGGTCTACGCCGAATACGAGTCCCTCAAACTCCGCGATGACAGCGTCACGCTGCTTGATTTCGACGACCTGTTGCTGCACACCGCGGCCGCTATCGAAAGTGACGCTGCGGTGGCAGAAGAGTTCCGCGACCGCTACCGCTGCTTTGTCGTCGACGAGTACCAAGACGTTACGCCGTTGCAGCAGCGGGTCCTTTCGGCCTGGCTGGGCGATCGTGACGACCTGACCGTCGTCGGCGACGCCAACCAAACCATCTACTCGTTCACTGGGGCCTCGCCGGGCTTCCTGCTTGACTTCTCGCGCCGGTTTCCCGACGCGACGGTGGTGCGTCTGGAGCGCGACTATCGCTCCACCCCGCAGGTAGTCTCGCTGGCCAATCGAGTGATCGCGGCCGCTCGGGGCCGGGTCGCTGGCAGCAAGTTGCAATTAACCGGCCAGCGTGAGCCCGGGCCAGCCCCGTCGTTTCATGAGCATCCTGACGAGGCTGCCGAGGCCGCGGCGGTAGCGGCCTCGATCACCCGGCTTATCCAATCCGGGACTCCGCCTTCCGAAATCGCCATTCTCTACCGCGTCAACGCGCAATCAGAGGTCTACGAGGAAGCACTGACTGAGGCGGACATTGCCTACCAGGTTCGCGGCGGCGAAGGATTTTTTAACCGTCAGGAGATCAAACAGGCGTTGGTGGCGCTCCAGCGTGCCGCCGACCGCGGCGCCGAAGGACCGTTGCCGGACGTCATTCGCGCCGTCCTGGAACCGCTGGGGTTGACGGCACAAGAGCCCGTCGGCACCCGAGCCAGGGATCGCTGGGAGGCGCTGACAGCGTTGGCCCAACTGGTTGACGACGAAGTGGCGCAGCGTCCGCACCTAGACCTTCCCGGATTGCTCGCCGAGCTGCGGGCCCGAGCCGACGCCCGGCACCCACCGGTTGTGCAAGGCGTGACGCTTGCCTCGCTGCATGCCGCTAAGGGTCTGGAATGGGATGCGGTTTTCCTGGTCGGTCTAGCCGACGGCACGCTACCCATTTCGCACGCGTTGGCGCACGGCCCCGACAGCGAGCCGGTCGAGGAAGAGCGCCGACTGCTCTACGTCGGAATTACCAGGGCCCGCGTGCATTTGGCGCTCAGCTGGGCGCTGGCTCGAGCTACGGGCGGTCGCCAGAGCCGCAAGCCGTCGCGTTTCCTCAACGGCATTGCGCCGCAGACGCGAGCCGACCCGGGGCCGAGCAAGACTCGTCGCAACCGGGGCACCTCCCGCTGCCGGATCTGCAACAAAGAGCTGACCGCCCCGGCCGCGATCATGCTGCGGCGCTGTGAAACGTGCGCCGGTGACGTCAACGAGGAGTTATTGCTTCAGCTCAAGTCGTGGCGGCTGAACGCCGCGAAGGAACAAAATGTGCCGGCCTATGTTGTCTTCACCGACAACACCCTGGTCGCCATCGCCGAGCTGCTCCCTGACGACGACGAGGCGCTGATTGCCATACCGGGTATCGGTGCCCGAAAGCTCGAACAGTACGGGGCCGACGTGTTGGAGGTGGTTCGGCAAGCCCGCTGAGGGCAAAACGTCTAGGTCAGAAAATCGTTTGTCACACCCGGCCGGGACCGATTACCCTCGAAGGGCACCTGATGCTGGCGCGCCACGCCGGCAATGCGACGGTTAACGCGAGAGGAGGGCGGCCACGATGATCAGCAGGAATGCATTCGGTGTGGGCGTGGCTGCTCGTGTGCTGATCGCGCCCACCCGTCATGCCGCTGCACCGGCGGCAGCGGTGAAGCACCGTGTCGCCACAGCGACTTTCGCGTCCGTGGATCGGAGCCCAACGTAGCTACTACGTAGCTCAGTCACATGGCCACGGACCGAAGTCACAAGGATCCGTGGCCAAAGTTTTTGGGTCAATTCCCCGCAACCTGGTCCGGGTCACTTTCGAAAGACATCCCCTAGACCAGGAAGCAGGTGAAGTAGGACATGTCGGCACCGACAGTCCCTAGACAGATGCTGCCGGTGTTGCCATGCCATGGTGGGAATCCCGACTTGTGGTTTGCCGAAACCCCGGCTGATCTCGAACGTGCCAAGACCCTCTGCGCGAGCTGCCCGATTCGCAGCCAGTGCTTGGCCGCAGCGCTCGAGCGGGCCGAGCCGTGGGGGGTGTGGGGCGGCGAGATATTCGAGCGTGGCGCGATCGTCGGTCGCAAACGTCCGCGCGGGCGTCCCCGCAAGGTGGCTGCTTAGTTCTTGTCGAACGGCCGGAGCGTTGTTCGATCAGACGGCGGCTGTATCGGGCTCGGCGAAGCCGGGGATCAGCTCCTCCGACAGGGACTTGATCGGCACGTGCGCATCAAGCTGGCACAGGATCGCGGCCACCGAGGCGATCACCCGCATCGGAAGTGCCAGCTTGGGCGGTAGGTCCATTTGCCGGGCCGCCTTGATCTGTGCGACCGACCGATCCAATTGGCGCACGGTCACTCGCTGCAGCCACCTGCGAGTGTAGTGGAAAATTTCTACTTGGACGGGTTCGACGTACTGGCGCAGCATCTCATCGATGTCGCGGACAGACACCTGCTGACCTTGCTGGATCAACCCAGCCTTCTCCATGGTCGGCAACAGCAAGTCGTAGTTCTTCTCGCGGGCCAATCGAATGGTCATCCCGAGCTCGATCGGGTAGCCACCGGGCAGGGGCGCCACGGCGCCGAAGTCGATGACACCCATGCGACCGTCAGGCAGCAGCATGAAGTTTCCCGGATGAGCGTCGCCGTGCAGCATGCCGACCCGGCGCGGCGCGTCGAAGGTGAGCTCGAGCAGCAGCGTGCCCATGAGGTCACGCTGCTCCCGGGTCCCTAACCGGATGATCTGAGACATCGGTGTGCCGTCGATCCATTCCTGGATCACCACTTTCGGTGAGCTTGCCACCACATGTGGCACCAGGAAGCGTGGGTGACCCGTGTAAGCCTTGGCGAACGCGCGCTGGTTATCGGCCTCCAGCCGATAATCGAGCTCCATCTCGGTGCGTTCGATCAGCTCGTCAACAACGCCTTGAACGTCGGCGCCTGGTGACAGCTGTTTGAGGACTCCGACCATGCGTTGCATGGTCTTCAGGTCGGCCCGCAACGCTTCGTCGGCACCCGGGTACTGGATCTTGACCGCCACCAGGCGGCCGTCGGACCACACCGCCTTGTGCACCTGGCCGATGCTGGCCGAGGCCACCGGGGTGTCGTCGAAAGAACTGAAGCGCTCGCGCCATTTGGTGCCCAACTGTGCGTCGAGCACGCGGTGGACCTTGTGGGCGGGCAGCGGCGGGGCGTCTTTCTGTAGCTTGGTCAGCGCTTCGCGATAGGGCTCGCCGAACTGTTCGGGAATGGCGGCTTCCATGACCGACAGCGCCTGGCCGACCTTCATCGCTCCGCCCTTGAGCTCGCCCAGGACGGTGAACAGCTGGTGGGCGGCCTTTTCCATCAACTCGGCGTTGACTTCCTCTTTCGACTTGCCGGTCAGCCGTTTGCCGAAGCCCAGAGCCGCCCGGCCGGCCATGCCGACGGGAATGCTGGCCAGCTTGGCGTTACGCGCCGCGCGGCCGCGTTTAATGTCCGACACACACTCATCATCCATGACGCTGAGCTCGTCGCGGCATTGATCTGGCAACAACTGCTCGCGCGCCGCTCGACCGACCAGCCGACGGTAGTCTCTTGCAGGTCGCAACGGTGTGACGCATCCAGACCCACGGCCGGAGGGTGGACCGCAAAAATATGTCCGCAAAACAAACTCAGCACGACACCGCCGACGCCCTGTTCAGGGCAATCATCGAAACGCTGGACAAGCACCGAAAAGAAGGCACCCTGACCGAGGGTGTGCTCGATGACCTGGCCCGCGCGTATGCGTCAATCTCAACGAACGTCCCGGAGCAGGGCCGGCTGGGCTAGTTGCCGTCGGGAACTGACGTCAGCAACAACACAGCGGATGCCTGGTCCAATGGCGCGCCATCGTGCAGCCTGCCTTGAGGTCGAACTCCAGCGTGGCGTTCAGCGCTGATGGGGGATCGCGTTGGGCTTCCGCACCGCGTACCGCGGCGATCACCTGATTCACTTGGCTGAGGGCCAGCGCCGCCGTCGCTAGCAGGGTAGCCCGGTCGGCCACCCCCACTGTGTCGCGCAGCTGAGCGGCGATGGCCGGCCAGGCGGAATCGAGGTCGCTGCGGTGCAGATCGGCGCACCGCAGGCAGCTGGTCACCCCAGGGATAACCAGCGGTCCCACCAGGCCGGTGCCGTCACGAACCCGTACCGGAAGGTGCGGAATACCCTCGTTGTGCATATCGCGCACGAGATGCGGATCGGGCACTAGGTAGTCGGACAGGACCACCAGGTCCGCAGCACCGGGAGCAGCCGCTGCATGAGATTGGCTGCTGTGCCCGACCCGCGCCCCCGAGCAGCGCAGCGCCTGCACCAGAAGATCTGCCAGCGGCCCGCGACCATGGATCCGGATCGCCGCTGCGCGGCCGGTGTGGTTGCGACGTCTGCGAGTCACAACACCGGCGCTGACCAGTTGGTTGACGAGGTTCGCCACGTCGTTGCCGTCGGTCAGACCGCTGTTGACGGCTTGGCGCTGCAGCTCGGTGATCGGTGTGGGTGAACGCATGGACCGCAGCAACGCGGCCACAGCCGGCGCGGTCAGCCCGCTTGGTGGATGGACCAGCACGGCACGGCGGGGATCCCAGCCCACCTGGACGGCGCCGTCGGGCCGCAACAGCACCGGCATCGCCGGATCTAGCGAATAGCAGGTGGACACGACCCGGGGCATGACCTGAGACTGTGCCACGCCGGAGAACGGCGCTCGCTCAGTTATCCACAGCACCGGGGCCCGAGTCGTCGGAGCCGCCGATATCGCGGTCGAGCTCGGCGATCGCCTCGTCTAGGCCGCTGGTGTCGCCGCCGATGACCTGATCGATGAATGCGGCGGGGTCGTCGAGATCCTCGGCCGCAGGAAGCAGATCCGGGTGCTGCCACACCGCGTCCCGGGCGTCCACACCGGCGGCTTGCGTCAGACGCTCCCACAGCGCACCGGCCTCCCGGAGCTTGCGCGGGCGCAGTTCCAGGCCGACCAGGGTGGCGAATGTCTGTTCGGCGGGTCCGCCACTGGCTCGGCGGCGGCGCAGCGTCTCGCTGAGGGCGCCAGTGCCCGGAATACGATCACCGAGCGCATCGGTCACCACTGTTTGAACCCAGCCCTCGATCAAGGCGAGCAGGGTTTCTAGACGTTCGAGTGCGTGCAACTGTGCCGGTGTTGCCTTGGGTTCGAATACTCCTTGGCTCAGCAACTGCTCCATGGCGGCGGGGTCGCCCAGCGATGCCGGGTTGAAGTCGCGAGCCAGCTCTTCGATTCCGGTCATGTCGATCTTCATGCCCATGGCGTAGGCCTCGACCGCCCCGAGCAGTTGGCTGGCCAGCCAGGGCACGTGACTGAACAGGCGATGGTGAGCGGCCTCGCGGGCGGCCAGGAAGGTCAGGATCGCGCTACGCGGCTGTTCCAGGCCTGACGCGAATGTTTCGACAGCGCTGGGCAGTAGGGCGGCCACCCCGTTAGGTCCCAGCGGTAGACCGATGTCGGTCGAGGTCAGCACCTCCTGCGAGAGCCGGCCGAGTGCTTGGCCCAGCTGTGAGCCAAACGCTATGCCGCCCATCTGCGACATCATTGACAGCAGTGGACCGGCCATGCTCTTGGCCTCTTCCGGCAGGGCGGTCGCCCACACCGTCGCGATCTGCTTGGCCATCGGATCGCACAGCCGCTTCCAGACTTCCAATGTGTTGTCGACCCAGTCGAGGGGGGTCCAGCCCACCGCCTTGGCGGTGCCGGCGGGCAGCGAGGTGGCGCCGTCCAACCAGGTTTCGGCCAGGTGCACCGCATCGGAGATCGCCGAGTTGGTTGTTACCGAGATGGGCGCGATGGAACCGATCGAGCTTGCTGCCACGTGCCGGGCCAAGTCATAGTTGACCGGTCCCGCGTTCTTGCCCGCGGTCATGGCGCTACCAACACCGCCGAACATCTCGCCCAGGCGAGTGAAAATCTGCCCTAGGTCGGCCATGGCAAAATCTCCGCTGATCCCAAACGGGCCGAGCGGATTAGCTCCCGAGCCGGAGTCGGGATCGTTCTTCCCGCGCTTGTCGCGGTCAGGGTCGTCTCCGGGGGAGAAGCCGAAAGGCAGGTCAGCCATAGGGTCAACGGTACCCACCCAGCAAGCAGAAAGCGCTATCCGCCGTCACGCTCGCAGCTGAACCGGGCTCGGGCGGGTCGGTCTAGTGTATGCGGCGTGAACAGGCGGATTTTGACCTTGATGGTCGCGCTGGTGCCGATAGTGGTGTTCGGTGTGTTGCTGGCGGCGGTGACCGTGCCGTTTGTATCGTTGGGTCCTGGGCCCACGTTCGACACGCTCGGCGAGGTCGACGGCAAACAGGTGGTCGACATCGAAGGAATCCAAACCCACCCGACATCAGGTCACCTGAACATGACGACGGTGTCCCAGCGCGACGGCCTGAGTTTGGGTGAAGCCGTCACGCTGTGGCTGTCGGGTCAAGAACAGCTAGTGCCGCGCGACCTCGTCTACCCGCCCGGTAAGTCTCGCGAGGAGGTCGACAAGGCCAACAACGCCGATTTCAAAAACTCCGAAGACAGCGCGGAATACGCGGCCCTGGGCTATCTGAAGTATCCCGCGGCGGTTACGGTCGCCTCGGTCAGCGATTCCGGTCCGTCCGCGGGCAAGTTGAAGGCCACTGATGCCATTGATGCGGTCAACGGTACGCCGGTGGCCAATGTCGAGCAATTCACCGCGTTGCTGAAAAACACCAAGCCCGGTCAGGTGGTGACCATCGACTTCCGCCGCAAGAATGAGCCGGCCGGCGTCGCGGAAATCACGCTCGGCACCAACAAAGATCGCGATTACGGTTTCCTGGGGGTAGCAGTGCTCGATGCGCCGTGGGCGCCGTTTGTCGTGGACTTCAACCTCGCCAACGTCGGCGGACCGTCGGCCGGGCTGATGTTCAGTCTCGCGGTGGTCGACAAGCTCACCACCGGTGATCTGGTGGGGTCGACGTTTGTCGCGGGCACCGGAACCATCAGCGTCGACGGCAAGGTGGGCCCCATTGGAGGTATCACGCACAAGATGGCCGCGGCTCGTGCCGCGGGCGCCACGGTGTTCTTGGTGCCCGAGAAAAACTGCTACGAGGCGGCCTCCGACACCCCGCGGGGACTGCGGCTGGTGAAGGTCGAGACGCTCACCCAAGCGGTGGATGCGTTGCACGCGATGGCGTCGGGAGCGGCGACGCCCAGTTGCTAAGGCCTCGGGATGCGTAGAGTTGTGACCGTCTAGACAAAATCTCTAGCAGCCAAACCGAGCAGGGAGCGTAGCTAGTGGGGATGCGGCCCACCGCACGGATGCCGAAGTTGACTCGGCGTAGCCGGATTCTGATCTTGGTCGCGTTGGGTGTGATCGCGGTGCTGCTCGCCGGCCCGCGCTTTATTGACGCCTACGTCGACTGGCTGTGGTTCGGTGAGCTCGGCTATCGCTCGGTGTTCACCACCGTGCTGGTTACCCGCATCGTGGTCTTCCTGGTGGCCGGGGTGCTGGTCGGCGGGATCGTGTTCGCAGGGCTGGCCTTGCCCTACCGCACCCGCCCGGTTTTCGTGCCGAGCAACGACAACGACCCTGTGGCACGCTATCGCGCCGTCGTTATGGGCCGGCTGCGGATGGTGGCCATCGGCATCCCGGCGGCGATCGGTCTGTTGGCCGGTATCGTCGCGCAGAGCTACTGGGTGCGCATCCAGCTGTTTCTGCACGGCGGAGACTTCGGGATCAGCGATCCGCAGTTCGGCAAGGACCTCGGCTTCTACGCATTTGAGTTGCCCTTCTATCGGCTGCTGCTTAGCTACCTGTTCGTGGCTGTGTTCCTGGCGTTGGTGGCGAACCTGGTGGCGCACTACCTCTTCGGCGGCATCCGGCTGTCGGGCCGCAGCGGTGCGCTGAGCCGCTCAGCACGTATCCAACTGGTCAGCCTGGTCGGGGTGCTGGTCCTGCTCAAGGCCGTCGCCTACTGGTTCGACCGCTACGAGCTGCTCTCACACAGCCGCGGCGGTAAGCCATTCACCGGCGCCGGGTACACCGACATCAATGCCGTTCTTCCGGCCAAGCTGATTCTGATGGCGATCGCGATCATCTGCGCCGCAGCGGTGTTCTCCGCGATCACCTTTAGGGACTTGCGGATTCCAGCCATCGGGCTGGTTCTGCTGCTGCTCTCCTCGTTGATCATCGGAGCCGCCTGGCCGATGCTCGTCGAGCAGATCAGCGTCAAACCCAATGCCGCGCAGAAGGAAAGCGAATATATCAGCCGAAGTATCACTGCGACTCGGCAAGCGTATGGCCTGACGTCGGACGTGGTGACGTATCGCAACTACACCGGCGACAGCCAGGCGACCGCTCAGCAAGTTGCGGCTGACCGCGCCACCACGTCGAACATCCGGCTGCTCGACCCCACCATTGTCAGCCCGGCGTTCACCCAGTTCCAGCAGGGCAAGAACTTCTACTACTTCCCCGACCAGTTGTCGATCGACCGCTACCTCGACCGCAACGGCAATTTGCGAGACTACGTCGTCGCGGCACGTGAACTGAACCCCGACCGGCTGATCGATAACCAGCGGGACTGGATCAACCGCCACACCGTCTACACCCACGGCAACGGGTTCATCGCGTCCCCGGCCAACACCGTGCGGGGTATCGCCAACGACCCGAACCAGAACGGCGGCTACCCAGAGTTTCTGGTCAACGTCGTCGGCGCCAACGGGACTGTGGTGTCCGACGGGCCGGCACAGCTGGACCAGCCGCGAATCTACTTCGGGCCGGTGATCGCCAATGCGTCCGCCGACTACGCCATTGTCGGAAAGACTGGCGCGGACCGCGAATACGACTACGAGACCAGTAACGAAACCAAGAACTACACCTACACCGGCAGTGGTGGGGTCTCGATCGGCAGCTGGATGTCCCGCAGCGTCTTCGCCGCCAAGTTTGCCGAGCGAAACTTTCTGTTTTCCAACGTGATTGGTTCCAACAGCAAAATCTTGTTCAACCGCGACCCGGCGCAGCGGGTGGTGGCGGTGGCGCCGTGGCTCACCACGGACAGCGCGGTCTACCCGGCTATTGTCAACAAGCGCCTGCTGTGGATCATCGATGGCTACACCACGCTGGACAACTACCCGTACTCCGAGCTGACGTCGTTGTCGTCGGCGACGGCTGACTCCACCGAGGTGGCGTTCAACCGGCTGGCGCCGGACAAGAAGGTGTCCTACATCCGCAACTCGGTGAAGGCCACGGTGGACGCCTACGACGGCACTGTCACGCTGTACCAGCAGGACGAGCAGGATCCGGTGCTGCGAGCCTGGATGCAGGTTTTTCCGGGCACGGTCAAGCCCAAGAGCGATATCACCCCCGAGCTGGCCGAGCATCTGCGTTATCCGGAAGACCTGTTCAAGGTGCAGCGCATGCTGTTGGCGAAGTACCACGTCAACGATCCGGTGACGTTCTTTTCGACCTCGGACTTCTGGGACGTGCCGCTGGACCCCAACCCGACCGCCAGCAGCTATCAACCGCCGTACTACATCGTCGCGAAAAACATTGCCAAGAACGACAATTCGGCGTCATACCAGTTGATCAGCGCGATGAACAGGTTCAAGCGCGACTATCTGGCCGCCTACATCAGCGCCAGCTCCGATCCGGCGACGTACGGCAGGATCACGGTGTTGACCATTCCGGGTCAGGTCAACGGTCCCAAGCTGGCCAACAACGCGATCACCACCGACCCGGCGGTATCCCAGGATCTGGGCGTGATCGGGCGTGACAACCAGAACCGGATCCGATGGGGCAATCTGCTGACGTTGCCGGTGGCACAGGGTGGGTTGCTCTACGTCGAACCCGTCTATGCCTCGCCGGGAGCCAGCGATGCCGCTTCGTCGTATCCACGCCTAATCCGGGTGGCGATGATGTACAACGACAAGGTTGGCTACGGCCCCACCGTGCGTGATGCGCTGACCGGGTTGTTCGGACCCGGGGCCGGTGACGCCGCGACCGGTATCCAACCGACCGAGGTTGGGGTGCCGGCCAATCCGACGGCCAACCCGCCGCCAGCCAATGTGCCGGGAGGGACCTCGCCGCCGACGGCGGTGCCACCGCCTCCGGATGGGGCTGTCACCTTGTCACCGGCGAAAGCTGCTGCGATGCAAGAGATTCAAGCGGCGATCGGCGCGGCGCGGGATGCCCAGAAGAAGGGCGATTTCGCCGCGTATGGGGCGGCGTTGCAGCGGCTTGACGAGGCGATTACCAAGTTCAACAACGTTAGGTAGCCGGGCCGTAACGTTTACTGCCCCTTCACGTTCATGATCTGCCGCAGCGAAGTCACCACCTCGACCAGCGCTTCGGCATCGACCATGACCTGGTCAATGTCTTTGTACGCCTGCGGAATCTCGTCGATCCACTCCTTGCCGTGGCGGTACTCGATGCCCGCCATCGCGGCGGCCAGATCCTGCTCGGTGAACAGCTCCTTGGCCTTCGTCCTGCTGAACCGGCGGCCGGCGCCATGCGGCGCGACCATAGGCCGTCGGCGTTGCCTTTGCCCCGCACGATGTACGAGCTGGTGCCCATGGAGCCGGGAATGATGCCTACCTTGCCTTCGGTGGCGTCGATCGCGCCTTTGCGGGTGAGCCAGACGGTTTCGCCGTCGATGATCGTCGGGATCGTGTAGTTGTGGTGGGTGTTGATGCGCTCGGTCTCCACCCGCTGTGCCTGCACGCCGAACCATGACGCGAAAACGTGGATAAACCGGTCCATCATCTCGGCACGGTTGAGGTAGGCGAAGCTCTGCGCCCACTCCAAATCCCTTATGTAGCAGTCGAATTCTGCTGTGCCCTCCTGAAGGTAGGCCAGATCGCGGTTCGGCAGCTTGATCGACGGGTCACCCTTGCACTGATCCACGGCGATCTTGATGTGCCGCTGGGCGATCTTGTTGCCAACGCCGCGGGAGCCGCTGTGCAGGAACAGCCAGACATTGTGGGCGGTGTCCAGACACAGTTCGATGAAGTGGTTGCCGCCGCCCAGAGAACCCAACTGCTGCATCCACTTTGGGCTGTGCGTCAGATCGACGTGGAGATCCTGTTGCAGCTGCAGGAGCTCGTTGTGCTTGCGGGCGGTGAACGGGAACTGCTGCAGGCTCTTGTTGTAGTTGCCGGGCGACAGCGGGATCGCGTCCTCGACCAGCTGCCGCAGCGCGGGTAGCTTGGGGCGGTAGTCGCCGAACCGGTCTGACAGATCCTGCTCGGTGAACCGGGTCTTGGCCGCGACCATGCCGCACCCGATGTCGACGCCAACCGCGGCCGGGATCACCGCACCCCTGGTGGGGATGACCGTGCCGACGGCCGAGCCCTTGCCCAGGTGCGCATCTGGCATCAGCGAGACGTGCGGGTGCACGAACGGCATGGCGGCGGTGACCTTGGCTTGCTCGACGGTGTTGGCGGCGATGTCGGTGGCGAAGTTGAGCAGCTTGGGCCCGAGGTGTTCGGGCATGGCGGTCTCCTGAAGCGTGGGTCTTGCGGTGGCTGGTGGGACGTTATTCGTAGTGGCGTGGCGGGCGCAACGGATTTTCCGACCGGTGTCTCAACGCTAGCCCGGGCTAGCGAGCACGCGATTTGGAACGTCCGCACGGGTTGGGTAACCTTGCGTTTACCAACGCGGGGTGGAGCAGCTCGGTAGCTCGCTGGGCTCATAACCCAGAGGTCGCAGGTTCGAATCCTGTCCCCGCTACTAGCGGAAGTGGCCCTCAGGCGCAAGCCTGGGGGCCATTTTCATGCCGGTTGGGAACACTTTTGGGAACATTAGCAGTGCTAACGGTTCTTGGGAACGGCTTGGGACGTTAGGTAGCCCTGGCGAGTGGAAGGTGTCGCTCACGACGTCGTGCCGGCGGCGCTAGGTGCTGAGGCCATTAGGTGTCATTGGATGATGCACGTTGTCGCTGGCGGTCATCCAGCTGCACCGCGGGCGGAACTCGATTCTGACGCCGGCGGGCGTGTACCGCCTCCGCTATCGGGACTCGCTGTTCCTCCAGCTGGTCGAGGCCGCCACACCGGATCCTCCCCCCGGTTCTGACGTTGCATTACGCTGGGATTATGAAGCCGCTGCGCTGGCGGTGTTGAGCCATCTCTTCGAGATCTGTGATGTATTCGAGGCGCCGTGACTGACCTGTTGCCCTCCAAGTACGTCCCGCTCAGCATGTCGTTCATCGGTCAGGCGGCAGCGATCCTGGATTGCCGCCGCGAGACCCAGACAGTCAGCGATCTGTGGGCTCGTGCCCGATCTGAGGGCGAGGATCTATCCTTCGCGAGCTTCGTAGATTCCCTTACTGTTCTTCACGCGCTCGGTGCGGTGGACTTCCGTCGCGGCATACTTCGGTGGCGCTCATGAAGCTCATCCGTCTGTCCAGCAGCAAAGAGTCCTTCAAGCCTGTCAACTTCAAGGCAGGACTGAACTTGGTTCTCGCGGACCGCACCGAGAAGTCATCTGCGACAGACTCGCGACATGGCGTGGGCAAGACGACGCTCCTGCAAATCATCGACTACTGCCTGGGCGGCCGCGTTGTAGAGGGTGACAGTCTGTACAAGCTCCGTGGTGGCGACTGGCTGTTCACCCTGGATGTCCAGTTGACGGGCCATGCTCTAACCATCACCCGTGGCATCGATACTTCAGAGGTCGATATAACGGGCGCTGGTATCTACACGCTCGGATTGACGGAGAAGCCTGATGTCGATACGGCGGTGCTAGGTTCAGGCGAGTGGTCAGATGGGCTCGGTGTCCAGAGCTTTGGCCTGCCGTTGCGCGCAGACCGAGTGCAGAACGCGCCGACATTCCGCAGTCTTATGCGGCACTTTCTCAGGTTTCGTGACGAGGCCTACAACAGCCCTTTCAACACATTCGGAAGTCAGCCACCTGTGCAAGTACGGGCTGAGAACGCCTTTCTGCTTGGCCTGAATTGGGAGTACGCGGTCGAATGGCAACGCTTGAAAGACCGTGAAAAGGCCCTGAAGGCACTATCCGGCGCAGATGTCGAGGAGCTCGGCCAGGAGCTAGCCGAGTTGCAGGCGCGCAGGGCTCGTGAAACGAGCCAACTGCACAGGCTTGACGGAGACGTCCGCGAGTTTCGCGTCCTACCCGAGTATCGGGAGGTGGAGGCTCGAGCGAACGACGCCGCAGCCGAGATGCGAAATCTCTCGAATCAAATCCTCATCACTGCAAGAGAAATCGATCTATACCTCGAACAGGCCTCGGTGGAATTCACCGAGGCGGATCAAACGAGGGTCGAGACACTGTTCAATGAAGTGGGAGTTGTGTTTCCTGATGGCTTGCGCAGCCCGCTCAAGCAAACGCGAGACTTTCACGCTTCGGTTACGAAGAACCGCCGGCACTATCTTGAGTCCGAGATCAGGCGACTCAACAGCGTCCAAGACCGTCGCAATCAGCAACTGCAGACCTTAGAGCAACGTCGACGTAGTGACCTTCGAATGCTTGAGTCCCATGGCGCACTTGAGGATTACGCAGAGATGCAAAAGCGGCTCGGTGCGCTTTCGGCATCTGCGGCTGAGCTCACTACACGAATCGAGAACATACAGGACATTCGGCGCGGCAAGTCAGCCGTAAAGGCAGAGGCACTTGAGCTTGCCGAACGAGTCGAGATTGATCTGGAAGAACGTCAGACAAGCTACGAACGAGTCCTAAGTAGGTTCTCTGAGGCCTTCGAGACGTTGTACGGCAACGAAGCGTTTCTTCTCGTCGATGTAGGTGATGCAGGCTATCGGTTCACAGTTAAAGTTCCTCGCGAAGGCTCAACTGGCACAGGAAAAGTCGGCATTTTTGCGTACGATCTGGCGATAACTGAAGCTTGGGCCGCTCGCAAATCGGGTTGTGGCTTTCTCGCCCACGACAGCGTTCTCTTCGATGGTGTGGACGAGCGTCAGACTGCGTCGGCGATGGCGTTGGCGGCCGAGAGCGCGGAGAAGTTCGGCTTTCAGTACTTCCTGACTGCCAACTCTGACGATCTGACTCCTGAAGAGATGGATAGAGTCGGCCTCGATATCGACGCGAATCTTGTAATCCGCTTGACTGACGCCGAAGAGTCAGGTGGGCTGCTCGGCGTGCGCGTCTAAAGCGCACGGCTGAATTTTGCTTTGCTCCCCATTGTCGTGAGGAGGAGTTGACGTCGACTCTCTATCTCGAAGCCCTCAAGTCCTCAAGCTGGAGATCACGTTTCAGGCTTCTGTAAGCTCCACGCTGCCTTCGCGAAAGTCCGCAACAATGCGCAGTCGCCCGCCCAGAGCGGCCACATACGCCTGCAAGGTACCGAGCTCTGTGTGCGACAGGTCGCCACTCTCCAGCTTCGACACCCTCGCCTGGGAGACGCCCATGAGTGTCGCGACGTCGGCCTGACGAGCATGACCATGTGCCTTGCGAATGTCGGCAAGGCGCTGAGCCTGGACAGCGTCGTGCATCTCCCTGCGCGCGGCATCGGCGCGCGTCGGGTCAACGCGGCCCTGAGCAACTGCCTCGGCGCGAATCTCACGCCAGCTGCGTGCCATCGTTATTCACCTCCTGCAAGCCACTCCTCGTAGCGCTGGTCGGCGACCGGAATGTTCTCGTCGTACCAGCTTTTCCAGCTGCCAGCCTTATCGCCGCCGAGCAGCAGGATCGCCCGCCGTTCCGGATCGAAGATGAATAAGATCCGGATGCTCGTGGCGGCTGGCCGCAGCTCCTTCATGCTGTGGAACTTCGATCCGTTGACCTTGTCCGCCGTCGGCCGGCCAAGGGTTGGTCCTTCCAGCTCTAGCAGGTCGATGGCGCCAGTTACCGCCGTCATCGCGCCCTCGTCGAGCGTGAAGTACCAGCGCTCTACCTCCTCCAGCAGAATCACTTCCCAGGACATCGACACTAATATAACCTCAGGGTTATCTACAACTTTTCAGGGTGACGAGGAGTCACGCCGAGCCAGCTTCGTCGTCCCAGGCGTCCCCGAGTAGGAACTCAGCAGCTTTTTCCGCTGCTTCGCGGTCGTCGTTGCCCAGCACGTGGGCGTAGGTCTCCAGGAAGAACCCGACGTTCGCGTGGCAATCCGTTCGCTAATCACCTTCGGGCTGATGCCTGCTCGCAGCGCGCCGGTCGCATAGGAGTGACGCAGGTCATGAAAAGTGATGCGTGACAGGCCCGCTGCGGCCGCAAGGCGGTCGAAGCGCTGCCTTATCGTGTCAGGGTGCGGCGGCCGGCCGTCCTGATAGGTGAACAGGTAGCCGCCGGGGTGGTAGGCGTCGCCGAAGAATTCGCGCTCGCTGTCTTGGAGCTCGCGCCAAGGGCGAAGCGCCGCCACGGTGCTCCGTTCAATGGAGATTGTCTGATCGGCGTTGCGGGTCTTGCCGCCTGCGTTGTCGACTGCGCGGCCGCCAACCACCACGCGATTGTCGTGCACCGTGATCAGACCGGCGTCCAGGTCGACGTCCGACCACTTGAGGCCACACACCTGGCCGCGACGAATGCCCTTCGTGAGTTCCAGCAGGAACAGCGCCGCGAATCGATCGTCGCGGATCGATTTGAGGAACGTCCGGATTTCCTCGGGCTTCCAGACCGTCCTGCGAGTGCGGTGCCGCCGCGGTGGTTTGACGTTGCTCGCGGGGTTGTCCGTCAGGTATTTCCAGGCCACTGCGTCGACGAGTGCTCGGTGCAGGAAGGCGTGGACGTTACGGACGGTCTTCGGTGCCAACCCGGGCGAAACCGGTTTAGGCACCATGCCTACCCGATAGCGTCGTAGCGCGGTACGGGCCGCATGGATTGTTGTGCCGCATGCCTCCGACAGCTGTCGTGGTGTGGGTGGGGAACCGGCGGCGTTGTGTTCTGACCAGTAGGCATACATCACGGAGTCGTTGTCACGCTTGACGCGGCCCTCGGTGAGCAGCTTGGCGTGGAGCTTCAGCAGTTGATATGAGCAGTTGATATGACAGACGTAGTTGCGATCATGGGGGAGAGCGTCCCCGCTGGTGCGGGCAGAATTGTTCTGGACGTCGTGCGCTATGCCGCGGTGACGACTCGCCGGAGCAGGGACTAAGGAGGTCCGATTCTGGGAAATTATGCAGGCTATGGGCGAGGACCGTTGCCTAGATTGGGCGACCGATCTCATCGCGGAGAGTGCCGGCAAGTTGGTCAACGCTATTCGAGCCGCAGCGCCCACCGTAGTTCTGCGCTCGCCTTCGCAGCCCGACGTGCGGATTGTCTCGTTGGCGGTGCACGCCGAAACGTGGACACCCATACGCATTCACCCGGGAGGCATCATGACTGCCACCGGCCGACTCGAAAAAGTTGATTTACGGTCACACGAGTTTCGCGTCCGCGACGACGTCGATCAAACCGTGGACCTCAAGCATGTCCAAAGCGATACCACCGCAGCGCAACTCGTTGGCCAGTGGGTGGTTGCTCGGGGTGAGGCCGTGCTGCATGAATCGGGTCGGCTCGTCGTGCTGGACAATGCCAGCATCTCGCGTGTTGACGATCCGGCAGCCGAGCACATCGACCGCAGCGTCACGACGTTGGACGAGATCCTGGCCAGCGCCCCCGGACCAGACATCGACGGCGGGATCGACCTTACTGACGACGAATTCCAGGCGTTTCTTGAGGCGGCGCGTTCGTGAACCATATAGCGGCGGCGGTGGTCGATACCGACGTCTTCAGCCTGATGGGCCTACGCCGGGCTAACAATGATTCGCGTGTTGCTGGTTGGCGCGAATACCTGACCGGCCGGCGTGTGCTCATTTCATTTCAGACCAGAGCTGAAGTGCTTGCGGGTGCCACTTTGGCTGTGAGGTCGGCGCCGAGGTGCGCAGCGAGCGCCACGTATACGGCGTCGGCGAAGGTGACGTTTGCTCGTAGTCGCTATGCGTCTGCGAACAACCCACGCATCTGAGTGACGCGCAGCGGCCAACCCATCAGCGCATCGATGGCCTGATCGATCTATGCGCGTGTCAGGATGCGGTTCAGGTCCCATCGGCGCAGCACCGCCCCGCATTCCACAAAGAACAGCTCGGGCATCCTACCGAATCAGATTCGGCCAAGATTGGCAGCCCAAACTAGGCCGTCATCGAGGTCCTGCTTCCAGCATGCTGTAAGCGTGAGTAGACGCAGAATCGCAGAAACATTGCCCTGGTGATGCGAGTCTGTGTCTGCTCGTCGACCAGTCCGGGGCCCGAAGATGTGCGGACAGTAGGCATTACGCCGTGGCTATAAGCGCCGCAGCGGCGACGGCTTCTACCAGAAAGTAGAACCAATTGGGGTAGAATGGCGTTCGCTTATCAACTACGGCAGAGAGCAACCGGCCGAACGCCATCCCGGCCAGTGCCACCCCCACGGTGATCATGATTCCGACCCGTAATCCGGGATCGACGGCGGCGAATGCCAGGATTGCTGCCATCGCCAGGCCGAATCCGCCGTACACCGCGCGTACTTCGGACCGAGACTGCGCTTTCGTTAGTTTGATGGCAAATGGTCGCAAGATCGCGTCCGGGGCAACAAGCGCGTAGCCGCCCATGCCGAGAAAGAACACCGCGATGATGGCGCTGACGGTTACTGCCACGGCGATCTCCAACCACTCAGGAACGATATCGAGCTGGACGCAGCTCGTCCGCGCCCGACCTGCCGGTAGGATCATAAGCCGGAGTTTTGTGGACATGGTCCGCCATCCCGCTGACTATCACCGCCTAGCCACCACCACCCGCGAAAATCCGAAACCTCAGTTCAGCCCACAAATTCAACTATTAGGCGTCAGCGACTTCAGCCGAATGCGGGTGGCAGCCGCCCGCAATGGTCACCGGTGGCTCGAGATTTGCCACGTCCTGGAGCGGGATATGGCAACAGCTACCGGGATCAAGCCGAACCTGGATCTTCCGACCGGACCCGCCTATCACCTAATGGGCTTCGACATCGGTTGCTTCACAACGCTATTCGTGATGAGCCGGATCACCGGCTGGACCGCGCACATCATGGAGCAGACCGCGGCCAATGCATTGATTCGTCCGCTGAGCGAGTACGCCGGACCGCTGCAACGCCCGCTCGTGATAACCCGCCGATCGCCGTTGTCGAGGGCCACCGCCAGGCGTGGACGCTTCGGCGACAGCGCCGACGGCGCCATGGCTACCGGGCCAGGCGGCCGCGACGGCGGGTGGTTATTGGACAACGTCGAGCGCGGTAGCTCTGGTGTCCCGCTTGCCACGGTAGGCACGCCCACGGGTTCGAACGCTCGTCTACGCGAGAAAATCCTGTTCAGGCAGTCCGCACAACTCTACTGCGGTGTCGCGGAACGCCGCGGCCGACGGTGGTAGGTATCGGTTGCTCATCCAGCCGACCGCGATGGGGCGAACCAGTTGTTGGTCGTCGACCGCGATCTCGACGATGTCCGGCGGCGGAGTGGCCGCCTTGGGCAACACCCCCACCCCCAACCGGGCACCGATCAGCCCGCGCAGGGTGGTGATGTCGGTGCCCTCAAAAGCGATGGTGGGCGTGACGCGGTGACGAGCGCAGGCGTCGTCGAAGATCCGCCGCAACGTGTGATTCCGGTCCAAGGCCACGAATGGTTGGCCGGCCAATTCTTCAAACCCGATGACCTCGCGATGCGCCAGCGGGTGGTTCCGGTCGACGACGGCGTAGAGCTTCTGAGTGAACAGCTTGCGCCACTTGACCCCGGGCGAATCATCAAAGGCCATGGGGTAGCTCAGGCAGACGTCGATGACACCGGTAGTCAGATCGTTGACCAACGCGGGCCCGGCGCACTGGCGCAGCTCAAATCGCGCCGCCGGATGGCGGTCGTGATGACGGCGGATCAGCCGCGGCACCGTGGCCACTCCCAACGACACCAAAAAACCCAGGGCTACCGTGCCGGCGTCGACGCCGGCGAGCTGTTGCACGCCGGCGACGGCGGTATCCAGGCTGCGTTGAGCCGCCAGACTCGTCCGCATGAACTCTTGGCCGAACCGGTTGAGTTCGTTGGCCCGGCCGCGCCGGGTGAACAACTCCACCCCGATCTCGGATTCGAGCATGGCGATGGCCCGGCTGACCGCCGACTGCGACACCGACAGCTTTTCCGCTGCGTCACGCAGCGTGCCGACCTCGGCGACCGTTTGGAAGTAACGTAACTGATAAAGCTCCACAAGCAAGGATATTAGTTACGCCAACGGCAAGAATTTGTGTAAATCGTTCTACTTCCTATTGCGTCGTGGATGTTCAGCATGTCGGCGCACAGTGCGAGCAGGCGCTCCCGGTCGGACAAGCTGTTGCTGATCGCCAAGAAGTCGTCGTGCGTTTGAGCGGCGCGTGTGGCGATTGTCATTCGGGCCTCGTTTCAGGCGGTTTGGCGCTCTGCTTCGAGGTTGGCAAGCCATGCGCGGATGTTGGTGGTGTGTTCGCCCAGCCGTGGTGCCCGGGTGCGGTAGCTCACCGGGGTAGCGGACAGATTGATCGGGCTGGCCACTTGGGTCCCCAGCCGGTCGTCGCCGTCTTCAGTGTGGCGGATCGGCTGCAGCCCTAGCCGTTCGGCGTATGCGAAGGCCTCGGCGATATCGTTGACCGCACCGGCGGGAACACCTGCAGAACTCAGGACCGTCGTCCAATACTGAGCCGGGTGTGCGGCCAGCGCACGTTCCAGCTTCTCGTGCAACGACATTCGATTGCGCACCCGCAGGTCATTGGTGAGGAAGCGCTCATCCTGCCCGAGCTCGCCAATGCCCAGGACCTCGCAGAGTGCACCGAACTGCTTGTCGTTGCCAACCGCCAGCACGATCATTCCGTCACCGGTCGCGAACGTGCTGTAGGGGGCGATGCTGGGATGTCCATTACCCATCGCGCGTGGAACCTGCTGCGTCAAAACATAATTGGCGGACTGGTTGGCCAGACTGGACAATAGCGCCGACATCAGGTCGATCTCGACATGCTGACCCCGCCCGGACCGGTCTCGTTCCCGAAGCGCCGACATGATGCCGATGGTGGCGAACAGACCCGCCAGCACATCGACCACAGCCACCCCCACCTTGGTTGGGTGGTCAGGATCCGGGCCGGTCACGCTCATCAGCCCCCCAAGTGCTTGGACCAGCAAGTCATAACCGGCTAGGTCACGCCCCCCGGCGGTCCCGAACGCGGTAATGCTGCAATACACCACTGCGGGATTGGCCAGACGAATCGTGGGCTCATCCAGACCGAACCGCGCCATGGTGCCCGGCCGGAAATTTTCCACCACCACGTCGGCGCTGGTGGCCAGCGTTCGGGCCGCCCGCAGGTCATCGGCGTCGTGCAGGTCGAGCACGATGCTACGTTTGTTGCGATTGACGCCGAGGTAGTAGGCACTGTGTCCGTCGAGGAACGGAGGTCCCCACGCTCTAGTGTCGTCGCCACCCGGCCGTTCGACTTTCACTACGTCGGCACCCAGATCACCGAGAGTCATCGTGCAAAACGGCCCGGCCAGTACTCGGGAGAAATCGGCCACCAATAGCGACGAAAGGGGCGAAGCAACCGGATTCATCGCGGGCTCGGCCGCAACACGGCATGGGCCACCCAGCTGACGTTCGCGCGTCTCATTTTCCGTGCTCCATTCTGTCGCGGACAACGCTAGGCGACGGCAATAATGGGCGTCTAGCAGAAGGTTTCGTAACTAGCCTTGCATCAAGCGAAACGGTCGGGGCCCGAGATTTGTCACAGTCTTTTGCGCTAGGTGCAATGGTTTGTTCGTAACCTTTTGCTAGACGCCTCACGGAAGACTGAATAGTCTGGACGCAGTGACCAAGATCACTCAATGATTTGGCTCGCCGACGCGTCGTTATCGTCGACGACAAAGGTCCCGTGCACGTGTGCGGCGGTCCCATGGTCACGTATGCGTGGCGGTAGGAAAGTCTATGTCGTTTGTGAACGTGACGCCGCAACTGGTGGCCGCAGCGGCGGCAGAGTTGGCCGAGGTTGGTTTGAGGATCAACGACGCCAACGCGATTGCAGCCATCCCGACGGAGGGCATCCTGGCAGCGGCCGCCGATGAGGTGTCGACGGCAATGGCAGCGTTGTTTGGCACCCATGCCCAGCAGTATCAGGCAATCAGCAAACTAGTGGCGCTGTCCTACGACCAGTTCGTGCAAGCAATCGGCGCGGGGGCGCGAGCATACGGCAGCGCCGAGGCCGGCAATGCCGCGTCGTCGCAGGACTTGCTCGGGGCGATCAACGCTCCATCGCAGGCACTGTTGGGTCGCCCGCTAATCGGGGATGGCGCCGATGGGCTACCCGGGACCGGTGCCGATGGCCAACCCGGTGGGCTGCTAGTGGGTAACGGCGGCAATGGCGGTTCCGGGGCAAGCGGACAAAGCGGTGGTCACGGCGCGGCCGCCGGTTTACTGGGCCGAGGCGGAGCCGGTGGCGCCGGTGGCGCCTCCACAACGGGCAGCGGCGGGGCTGGCGGAGCTGGTGGCCCCGGCGGACTATTCGGCAACGGCGGTGCCGGTGGGGGTGGCGGCAGTGGACAGATCGACGGCGGGGCCGGCGGCGCCGGCGGATCCGCCGGGTTGTTCGGCGGCGGCGGTGCCGGCGGTATCGGCGGGCTTGGGGTAACCGGCACCGGTGGGGCTGGCGGAAGCGGCGGAGCTAGTGGCCTGTTCGCGGCCGGGGGTGCCGGCGGCGCGGGCGGTCTTGGTGTGGACGGCATCGGTGGGGCCGGAGGTGCCGGAGGTCATGCCAGGCTGCTTTATGGTGCCGGCGGCAGCGGTGGTGACGGTGGCCCCGGTCGCATTGACGGTGGGGCCGGCGGGCCTGGCGGGCACGCCGGAATGGTCTATGGCACGGGTGGAGTGGGCGGGTCAGGTGGGACCGGGGGCAGCACTGGTGGGGACGGTGCAGCTGGCGGGCGCGCGGGGTTGGTCGGCAACGGCGGAGCGGGCGGG
>NZ_VTZN01000569.1 GCF_008370645.1 Mycobacterium simiae | reverse complement strand
GTGGAGCAGGCCCCGGTGGTGGCAGGTGTTGAGCGCGGGGGTGGTTGGCCGGCGGGGGTGCCGGTGCCGTGGGTGATTTCGGCGAAGTCGCCTGCAGCCCTGATGGTTCAGGCGCAGCGGTTGGCGGAGTTTGTGGCTGCTGATGACGGGCTGGAGCCTGTGGATGTGGGGTTGTCGTTGGCGGGGCGGTCGGTCTTTGAGTATCGGGCGGTGGTGGTGGGTAAGGACCGCACCGAGTTGTTGGCCGGTCTCCACGACGCGGCCGCTGGTGAGCCAGGTGTGGGTGTGGTAGCTGGACGGAGCCGGTCTTTAGACAAGACGGTGATGGTATTTCCCGGGCAGGGGGCCCAATGGGTGGGCATGGGCCGCGAGTTGT
>NZ_VTZN01000568.1 GCF_008370645.1 Mycobacterium simiae | reverse complement strand
CCGGGTGCTTGGTGAGTTCGGGGACGACCCGAATCGATACACCGACGCCAAGTCTCGCAAAAACTACGCCGGAACCTCACCCCTGACCGTCGCCTCCGGCAAGAAATGCCGCGTCGTGGCCCGCTACATCCGCAACAACCGCCTCTATGACGCCATCGACCAGTGGGCCTTCTGCGCCCTTTCCACCAGCCCCGGCGCCCGCGCCTTCTACGACCAGCGCATCACCGCCAAAGACAGCCACCACACAGCCCTGCGCGCCCTGGGCAACCGCCTCGTAGGCATCCTGCACGGTTGCCTACGCAACCGCACTCTCTACAACGAAGACAAGGCCTGGGCCCACCGAACCCCAGCCGCCGCTTGACAACTTACGACCCTGGGATGTCTCGAT
>NZ_VTZN01000567.1 GCF_008370645.1 Mycobacterium simiae | reverse complement strand
CCTACGACGAGCACGAGGACTCACGGCCACGGATTCTGGTGCACTTGGGGTCTGACGCCGAAAACGTGGATGTCGATGTCGAGGCGAGCCCGACACCGGCCGAGGCGCGGCGGATCGCCATCCAACTGCTGGAAGCGGCGGAGGCGGCCGACGAGTGGGTCAGGCGATGATGCCCACCAAAGTCCGTGTCGTCACGATCGGCAACAACTTCGCCGTACGCGGCGCACTGGTAGTGAGCGGTGAGACCATCTGGGCCGGCCCCCTGCGCCCATGCGGTCACGATGACCGTGCGTTGGCCGATGCCCACGCAGAAGCGGGGCGACGAGGATGGGTGGTGGCGCGATGACCAGCACAGCCGGTGCGGACATCAACCAGCTGCGGCGGGAACTGC
>NZ_VTZN01000566.1 GCF_008370645.1 Mycobacterium simiae | reverse complement strand
CACGTTCGCTTTCCCCGTCAAGCTCTAAATCGGGGGCTCCCTTTAGGGTTCCGATTTAGTGCTTTACGGCACCTCGACCCCAAAAAACTTGATTTGGGTGATGGTTCACGTAGTGGGCCATCGCCCTGATAGACGGTTTTTCGCCCTTTGACGTTGGAGTCCACGTTCTTTAATAGTGGACTCTTGTTCCAAACTGGAACAACACTCAACCCTATCTCGGGCTATTCTTTTGATTTATAAGGGATTTTGCCGATTTCGGCCTATTGGTTAAAAAATGAGCTGATTTAACAAAAATTTAACGCGAATTTTAACAAAATATTAACGTTTACAATTTAAATATTTGCTTATACAATCTTCCTGTTTTTGGGGCTTTTCTGATTATCAACCGGGG
>NZ_VTZN01000565.1 GCF_008370645.1 Mycobacterium simiae | reverse complement strand
CTGGTGCGGTGGGCGTGCTGCCGTCGGCACCGCGGGCGCCGGTGCTGGAGCCGGTGCCCCCGGCACCGCCGGCCCCGCCGGCACCGGGGTTGGCGCCGTTGCCGCCGGCACCCCCGTTGGGCCTGACCGAGTCCCCGGCAGCCCCAGCCGCGCCATTGCCCGCCTGGGCCCCGGATCCGCCGTCGCCGCCGGCCCCACCCACACCGGCAATGCCGTCCGCGCCCAACAGCCCGGCTCTGCCGCCCGCACCGCCGTTTCCGCCGTTACCGCCGGTCCCACCGGCCCCGCCAGCACCACTGTCGCCGCCCGCGGCGCCCGGGGCGACGGCCGCGACGCCGTCGCCACCGGCACCGGCGTTACCGCCGACCCCACCAGCGCCACCGCCACCCCC
>NZ_VTZN01000564.1 GCF_008370645.1 Mycobacterium simiae | reverse complement strand
CACATCAACCAAACCAAGCCCAGCACTAGCCAACGCCGACCGGATCACCCGCTCCTGAGATGGCCCATTAGGGGCGGTCAACCCGTTCGAAGCACCATCTTGATTGACCGCACTACCCCGAATCACCGCCAACACCTCATGCCCATTACGGCGGGCATCACAAAGCCGCTCCAACAACACCAAACCCGCGCCCTCAGAAAACCCCGTCCCGTCCGCGCTTGCCGCAAACGACTTACACCGCCCATCCACCGACAAACCACGCTGCCGCGAAAACATCACCAACATCGCCGGACTAGCCATCACCGTAACCCCCCCAGCCAAAGCCAACGAACACTCACCACCCCGCAACGCCTGACACGCCTGATGCATCGCCACCAACGACGACGAACACG
>NZ_VTZN01000563.1 GCF_008370645.1 Mycobacterium simiae | reverse complement strand
AGGTTGCCGTTGCCCAGGTTGAGGTTGCCGGTGTTGGCTGATCCCAGGTTCAGCTGGCCCAGATCGCCGAGCCCGACGTTGAGTAGGGTGCCGTGGGCGCCGTTGCGCAACAGGCCGGCCAGGTCGGTGCCGATATTGGCTACCCCTGAGATGCTCGACGGCGTGGCCAAGCCGGCGGTGCCGGTGTTGTAGAAGCCCGAGACGGAGTTGCCCAGGTTGTACATGCCTGATTGCAGTGCGCCGAGATTGGCCAATCCGGAGTTTCCCGACGCGCCTGTTGCGATGTTGAGCCAACCCGACGTGTTGGCGCCCACATTACCCAACCCCGACGAGCTACCGGTGCCCTGGTTAAAGAAACCCGACGACGGCCCAGCAGTCGCATTCCCAAAACCCGG
>NZ_VTZN01000562.1 GCF_008370645.1 Mycobacterium simiae | reverse complement strand
CACCTTCGAAAGCCCGGATGAACTGCCGGCCGATGATCTTGCGCTTGCCCTCGGGGTTGCTCACCCCCGACAGCGCTGCCAAAAACGTGTTCGCCACGTCGACGGTCACCAGCTTGGCGCCGGTGGCAGCCACGAAGTCGCGCTCAACCTGGGCACGCTCCCCCGCGCGCAACAACCCGTGGTCTACGAACACGCAAGTCAACCGATCACCGATGGCGCGCTGCACCAGTGCCGCCGCCACCGCGGAATCCACCCCACCGGACAGGCCGCAAATTGCGTGGCCGTCGCCGATCTGGGCACGCACCTGCTCGATCAGCGCATGAGCAATATTGGCGGGCGTCCAGCGCGCGCCGATCCCGGCGAACTCGTGCAGAAAGCGGCTCAGCACCTGCTGC
>NZ_VTZN01000561.1 GCF_008370645.1 Mycobacterium simiae | reverse complement strand
GCATCATCGGCACGCGTGGGGAGTCGAACGCTTCGGCGGTACGTGTGATCAACCCCGCCGCCGGTGGGGCACCCTGTTTGTGGGCGATACCCGCAAACGCCGAGGTCCCTGCGCTTTGGTCCGAGGCGAGCACCGCGGCCAGCGGCCGGCCCGGTGCCGCTGTGTCCTGCAGCGCATCATCTAGGTCTGCGTACTCGTAGCCGCGATCGACCCGCGTGGCTTTCGCCCGCCGGCGCCGCGGTGCACCGGCCGGCTCCTGGGGCGCCGCTGCCGCAGCGGGCTCCTGGGCACCGTCGGGTTCCGGCGCCTTGTTTCGAACACCGGTGCCCGAGGCCCGCTTGGCAGCCGAACTCAGGTCGCTCACCAGGTAGCCGAAAGCATCCATGTGCGCACCCACG
>NZ_VTZN01000560.1 GCF_008370645.1 Mycobacterium simiae | reverse complement strand
AGTACGGGTTCTACTACCGCTACGACACCGACGAGGAACGCGCGGTGCTCAACCGCCTCTGGAGGCTGGTCAACAATCGGCTCAACTACCTGACCCCCACCAGCAAACCCATCGGTTACGGCTCTGGCCGCAACGGTCAGCGTCGCCGCCTCTACGACGAGCCCAACACCCCCCTGGACCGCCTGCTGACAGCCAAGGTCCTTTCACCGGCCCAAGAATCAGAGTTGCTTGCCTATCGCGACAGCCTGAATCCCGCCGCGATTGGGCGCCAGATCGCCGACCTGCAGGCCGCCCTGCTCAGGCTCGCCAAGAACAAGACCGAGCAGCTCTACCTCGCTGCCATACCCACCGCCTTGCCCGACGTCAGATCCGGGATACGCATCAAGAACAAGGCCGCCA
>NZ_VTZN01000056.1 GCF_008370645.1 Mycobacterium simiae | reverse complement strand
TACGGCCCACCACCGGGTTACGGCCCACCACTGGTTCCCGGGGCAGTCAAACCCGGGATCATCCCGCTGCGGCCGTTGACCCTGAGCGATATTTACAACGGCGCCGTCGGCTACATTCGCACCAATCCGAAGACGACGCTCGGACTGACCGCCATCGTTGTGGTCGTCATGCAGGTGTTCACCTTGCTCGCCACCCTCGGGCCATTGGCAGCTATGAGCCGGCTGGGCACCCACCCCTCGACGGAGCTGAGTTGGGGCGTGTTGGGGGCGTGGACGGGCTCGATGGCCGCGAGTGCACTGGTCACCTGGCTGGGCGGCATGTTGCTCAGCGGAATACTGACCGTTGTGGTCGGGCGCGCTGTGTTCGGGTCTCCGATCACCATCGGTGAAGCGTGGGCTCGGGTCCGCGGGCGCCTACTCGCACTGATCGGCCTGGCACTGCTCGAGGCGGCCGGGGTGACGGCCCTGGTGGGGCTGGTGGTGGTCATCCTGGTCGGGGTCGCCGCGGCTGCCAACGGAGCGGCGGCGGTCCTGCTGGGCTTTCCGCTACTGCTATTGGTCGGGCTGCTGCTGGCCTACCTGTACACCATGCTGATGTTCGCACCTGTACTCATCGTGTTGGAGCGACTGCCGTTAGTCGACGCGATCACCCGATCGTTTCGGCTGGTTCATGGCGGGTTCTGGCGGGTGCTCGGGATCCGGTTGCTGACGGTGCTGGTGGTGGGCTTGGTGGGTGGAGCGATCGCGGCACCCTTCAGCATTGTCAGCCAAGTACTGCTGGGCGTCACCGCCTCCAGCGGCTCGACCGGCATGCTGCTCGTCGCCACGACGCTGGCGGCCATCGGCTCGGCGATCAGCCAAATCATCACCGAGCCGTTCACCGCCGGGGTGGTGGTGCTGTTGTATACCGACCGCCGGATGCGCGCCGAGGCCTTCGACCTGGTGCTGCAGACCGGGGCAGCCGGCGGGCCGGCCGCGGTGGATTCCACCGATAACCTGTGGCTCACCCGGCCTTACTGACCGACTAATGAGGACAGACTGACGGTGCCCTCCATCGACATCGACCGCGATGCCGCACACCAGGCCGCGCAGCGTGAGCTCGACAAACCAATCTACCCCAGAGATTCGCCGTTACAGCAGCTCAACGACTGGATCAACGGACTGCTGTACCGGCTGCTGGAGAAGGCATCCTCGATACCAGGCGGGTGGTTCACCGTTACCGTGCTGCTGATCCTGTTGACGCTCGCTGTGGTCGTCGGCGTCCACATCGCGCGTAATACCATCCGCACCCGCCGCGGCGGCGACTACCAACTTTTCGAGGCCGGCCAGCTCACCGCAGCTCAGCATCGAGCGACTGCGGAATCCTTTGCTGCTCAAGGTAATTGGTCTGCCGCGATCCGGCACCGGTTGCGCGCGGTCGCTCGAGAGCTGGAAGAGACCAGCGTGCTCGATCCGGCTCCGGGTCGTACTGCCAACGAGCTCGCCGACACTGCGGGCGCAGCGCTGCCCCATCTGGCAAGCGAATTAGCCGGGGCCGCAACAGTTTTCAACGAAGTCACCTACGGCGAACAGCCCGGAACCGAAGCCGCCTACCAATTGATCGCCGAGCTTGATAACCACTTGCGGTCACGCTCCCCCGCCTTGTTGGGCGCTAAACACCCTGCCGCACATGATACTTGGGCTAAAGTCCGGTGACGGGGCACCGGCGGCCGTGGCGCGGGATCTTGCTCACGCTGGCCGCAATCACCCTCGTCGCCGCCATCGGCACCTACCTGACGGCCCCACGGCCCGGCGGCACAATGGATCCCGAGGCCACCAGCACCTCGGGTGCCCACGCGCTGGCGACGCTGCTGCGCGAGGGCGGAGTCGAGGTGGTGGTGGCCGACACCATTGCCGACGTTGAGGGCGCGGCCCGCGCCGACTCCCTGCTGCTAGTGGCACAAACTCAGTACCTAACCGACAACTCAACGCTGCAGCGGCTGGCGCAGGCTCCCGGCGACCTCCTACTGGTAGAACCCACCGCACGCACCCGCAGGGCGCTGACCCCGAAGCTGCGCACCGGGGCGGCCGAAGAATTTGCCAACATGCCGGATTGCGCGCTGCGCGAAGCTAACCGGGCTGGAAGGGTGCATTTCGGTCCGAGTGACGCCTACCAGTCCAAGGGCAGCCTGGAGGTGGTCAGCTGCTACGGCGGGGCGTTGGTCCGCTACCGCGATGCCGGGCGCACCGTCACGGTGGTGGGCAGTAGCAACTTCATGACCAACGGCGGGCTATTGGAAGAGGGCAACGCCGCGCTGGCCATGAACCTGGCGGGTGATCGGCCTCGCGTCGTCTGGTACGCGCCGCACCGCGCTGAGGGCGAAACATCGTCTCCAGGATCTCTTTTCGACCTCATCCCGGAAAACGTGACCTGGATCGCCTGGCAGCTGTGGCTGGTTGTGATCCTGGTGGCGCTGTGGAAGGGCCGGCGGGTGGGGCCACTGGTTGCCGAGGAGATGCCCGTAGTGGTCCGGGCATCGGAGACCGTGGAAGGCCGCGGCCGGCTGTATCGGTCGCGCCGAGCCCGCGACCGCGCCGCCGACGCACTGCGGACTGCGACACTGCAACGGCTGCTGCCCCGGCTCGGTATCGGCCCCGGGACGGACCCACCGGCGGTGGTGACGACCGTATCCCGGCGCAGTGGCGCCGACCCGGAGTTCATTCGGTACCACTTGTATGGGCCGCCCCCGACCACCGACAACGATCTACTCCACCTCGCCCGCGCGCTCGACGATATCGAAAGGCAGGTCACCCACTCGTGACACAGTCCCCGTCCACCCCGCAAGCCCCTCCCGCCCAGACCCCGCTCGCGGATTCGGCACGCGAGGCATTGCTGGGGTTGCGCGCCGAGATCGCCAAGGCGGTCGTCGGACAGGACGGGGTGATCAGCGGCTTGGTGATCGCGCTGCTGTGCCGCGGCCACGTGCTGTTGGAAGGCGTTCCGGGAACAGCGAAAACGCTGATGATCCGAGCCATGGCTGCCGCGCTGCAGCTGGAGTTCAAACGAGTGCAGTTCACCCCCGACCTGATGCCGGGCGATGTCACCGGCTCACTGGTCTACGATGCGCATTCGGCCGAGTTCGCCTTCCGGCCGGGCCCGGTGTTCACCAACTTGTTGCTCGCCGACGAGATCAACCGGACCCCACCCAAGACGCAGGCCGCGCTGCTGGAGGCGATGGAAGAGCGTCAGGTCAGTGTGGAAGGTCAACCCAAACCGCTACCGGACCCGTTCATCGTCGCCGCGACGCAAAACCCGATCGAATACGAGGGCACCTATCAGCTGCCCGAAGCTCAACTCGACCGTTTCCTGCTGAAGCTGAATGTCACGCTGCCGGCGCGCGACTCCGAGATCGCGATCCTCGGCCGGCATGCGCACGGTTTCGATCCGCGCGATTTGTCCGCCATCAAACCAGCGGCGGGGCCGGCAGAACTTGCCGCCGGGCGAGAGGCGGTGCGCCAGGTGCTGATCGGCGACGAGGTGCTGGGCTACATCGTTGACATCGTGGGAGCCACCCGCTCGTCGCCAGCGCTGCAGCTGGGCGTATCGCCGCGCGGGGCGACCGCGCTGCTGGGCACCGCACGATCCTGGGCGTGGCTGTCCGGGCGCCACTACGTCACTCCTGACGACGTGAAGGCGATGGCCCGCCCGACGCTGCGGCACCGGATCATGTTGCGCCCGGAAGCCGAGCTCGAAGGCGCCACACCCGACGGCGTGCTGGACGGAATACTGGCCACGGTCCCGGTGCCTCGCTAGTGATCCTCACTGGGCGAACCGGACTGCTGGCGCTGATCGCCGTCCTGCCGATAGCCGTCTCCCCCTGGCCGGCAGGGGTTTTCGTGGCATCGCTGGCGGTGCTGGCCACGGCAGTGTGCATCGACGTCGCGCTGGCGGCCAACACCCGGGCGTTGCGCTTCACCCGATCGCCAGACAGCTCGTGTCGGCTTGGCCAGCCGGTGGACTCCCGACTGCTGATCAGCAACGAAGGGCGCCGCCGCTTTCGTGGCCGGGTTCGCGACGCCTGGCCGCCCAGCGTGCGCGCCGAGCCGCGCACCCGTTGGGTTAGCCTCGCGGCCGGAGAGCGTCAGCAATTGGACACACGGCTGCGCCCGGTTCGCCGCGGCGACCAACGCGCAGCCGTCGTCACGGCCCGATCATTCGGACCGCTGGGCTTGGCGGGCCGGCAGAGTTCGCAGTCGGTGCCGGGGCAAATCCGGGTGCTGCCGCCGTTTTTGTCGCGCCAGCACCTGCCGTCGCGGCTGGCCAAACTGCGCGAGATCGACGGGTTATTGCCGACGCTGATCCGCGGTCAGGGCACTGAATTTGACTCGCTGCGCGAATATGTTGTCGGCGACGACGTCCGCTCCATCGACTGGCGCGCCACCGCGCGCCGGGCTGACGTGATGGTCCGCACCTGGCGGCCCGAACGCGACCGGCGTGTGGTGCTGGTGCTCGACACCGGGCGGATGTCCGCGGGCCGAGTAGGCGTGGACCCGACCGCAGCCGATCCCGCCGGGTGGCCGCGGCTGGACTGGTCGATGGACGCAGCATTGCTGTTGGCGGCCCTGGCGTCACGCGCCGGCGACCATGTCGACTTTCTTGCTCATGACCGGGCGAGCCGCGGAGCCGTATTCGGCGCGTCTCGCACCGAGCTGTTGGCCCAACTGGTCGATGCCATGGCCCCGTTGCAACCTGCGTTGGTCGAATCTGATTGGCGGGCAATGATTTCCACTATATTGCGGCGCACCCGCCGACGGTCACTGGTAGTGCTGCTGACCGACCTTAACGCCACTGCTCTAGACGAGGGCCTGCTACCGATACTACCGCAGCTGTCGGCCAAACATCGGGTGGTGGTGGCCGCAGTCGCCGACCCGCGCGTCGACCAACTGGCCATTGGGCGGTCCGACGCGGCCGCGGTGTACGACGCGGCGGCCGCCGAACGCGCCCGCAACGACCGGCGTGCGATCGCGTCGCGCCTGCGCCGCAGCGGAATGGAGGTCGTCGACGCGGCGCCCACGGAAATCGCTCCCGCCCTTGCGGATCGTTACCTGGCGATGAAAGCGACCGGCCGGCTGTAGTTTTTCGCCGCGATTGGGAATCCTCGCGACGCCCTCTCTCAGCTAGTGGGCACCACGTCGGGGGCGTCCTCGATGTCGCCGGTCTCTCCAGCTTTCACGGCCCGACGGCCGAAGTGCACGATGTAGGACAAGAAGGCCGCCTCGGTGATGATGCCGATGGCAATCCGGACAATGGTCGGCAAGGGCGACGGCGTTACCAGCGCTTCGATCAGCCCGGCGATGAGCAACACACCGACCAGACCTACCGCGACCGACACCACGGCGCGGCCTTGCTCGGCCAGAGCGTGCCCGCGCGGCCGGTCGCCGGGTGCGATCACCGACCAGCCCAGTCGCATTCCTGTTGCGCCGGCCAGAAACACCGCTGTCAGCTCGAGCAGGCCGTGCGGAATGAGCAGGCCCAGCAGCAGGCCGCCCCGGCCCGCCTGGAACATCAGACCAGCGATGACGCCCACGTTGACGGCGTTCTCGAAGAGCACCAGCGGTATTGGCACGCCCAACAGAACCGACATTGCGATGCACTTTGCGGCCACCCAGGAGTTGTTCACCCACACCTGCAGCGCGAACGACGTGGCGGGATGCTCGCTGTAATACGACTCAACGTCGTGGTTCACCAGTTCGTGGATGTCCGCGGGGGTTCCGATGAAAGACTGCACTTCGGGACTGCCAGCCACCCAGAACGCGATAAGCACCACCACGGCAAAAAACGCCACCGCCGTCGCCAACCACCAGCGCCAGGCCCGATAGGCGACGACCGGGAAGGATACTGTCCAGAAACGAATGAAAGTACTGGTCAGCGGCGCGTGCGCCCCGGTGACCGCGGCCCGTGCGCGTGCCACCAGACTGGACAGCCGTCCGACCAACACGGAATCCGACGAGAACGAGCGCAGCATCGACAGATGTGTGGAGACCCGTTGATACAGCTCCACAAGTTCGTCGATCTCGGCGCCGGTCAGCGAGTGACGCTTTTTCACCAACTGGTCGAGCCGGTCCCAGGTACCGCGGTGGGTCAGCAGGAACGCGTCGACATCCACTCGTTTCTCCTATATCAAGCCGCCGCCTGGCAAGGCTGATGTGTCGGTGGCCGATCCTAGCCGCTGGTGGCGTTGTCGAGCTTATTGGATGCCGATACACCGTTGTCAGGAGTGGCGCGCTGCTTCTTGCGTGAGTTGCACTCGCGACGTGATGCTGAGCTTGGCGTACACATTGGTGAGGTGCGTTTGCACGGTGCGCGGTGAGAGGAAGAGCTTTCTGCCAATTTCCTTGTTAGTCAATCCTTCGGTGACCAGACCCACAACATTGCGTTCGGCCGGGGTCAGCGAAGCCCAACCGCTGACAGGTCGTTCCCGTTTGCCGCGACCGCGCTGTGCATAGCTGATCGCTTCGTCGATGGGCATCGCAGTGCCCTCCGCCCAGGCGGACTCGAAATCTTCACCGCCCATTGCGTCATGCAGATAAGTTACCGAATTCCGATAGTCACCATCCCAGACCTGGAACCGGACCTCGCCCGTACGCTCTCGCTGGGCTGCCGCGGCACCAAAAAGTCGCGCCGATTTGTCATGGCTACCGACCTTCACGGCCAAGTCCGCCAAGAGCTCCAAGAGATCCGCCATTCCAAGGTAAGCCTGGACATTGACTCCGCAATTCACCGCGGCATGGATGTCATCGCGCGCCTGCGCGAACCTTTCTTGCGCTATTGCCACGCGAGCGCGGGTTTGCAGCGCCATCACCAGATGCCACCCAGTGGTGGAAGCAACGGCCTCATCGGCCAACGTTTGCGCGGTGTCAATATCGCCCCGCACCAAGGCTAACTGCGCCATGATGGCATAGTGCACCGGCAATCGACCTTGTGTGCCGACATCGGAACAGCTCACCTCACGCGACTCGACTACCGCGACATCGCCGGCCGCCAAGGCCGCATACACCACTACTGTGGAACCGCAATCCTCATACACACCGCCAAGCTCCGCTGCGGCCCGAATGCACGCATCGGCGACGGCCCGTGCTGCGCAGGCGTCCTGATGGGCCAGCGTAAACGCCTGTTGGTAGAGACCGAGTAGCGCGGTTACCACATCATTGTCCTGCTCAGCCTCGGCGGTAACCTCGCGGGATTGTGCGAGGGCTCTCGCCAGATTGCTTTCCCAGGTATAAGCGGCGCCCACCCACAAACGACATTGCCGCGCCACAAACCGGTCACCGATTGCGTCGGCGAGCTCGAAGGCTTGTTCGGCCGCGGCTCGCAATGCTGGCGGATCACCTGCCATGCACGTTCCGACCAGCTGCCAATACAGAATTTGGCTAAGCGTCCACTTGTCGTCCAGGGCGCGGACGAGGCCCAAGGCTTCACGGAAATATGCTTGAGCCGCAGGTGGATCGTAGCCACTGCTCCAGCCGCATGCGGCAAGCGCCCGAGCCAATACGGCAGGGTCGTCTATATCACGCGCTATCGCCAGCGCCTGTTGAGCCTGTTTGACAATGGCGGGCGTTCCAATTGAACTCGCGGCCAACAATGTGCTGAGCATGACTTTGTCGGCAAGCGCGCGGGCCCAAACTCCCGGCGCCACAGCGGCCTGGTAATCGCGTTCAGCGTCCAGAATCGACTCTAACCACGCCAAGCCTTCACGCTCGCGCCCGCGCCCGAACCACACCGGTTGCAATGAGGACGCCAGCTTCAACGCGACCTCCATACGACCTTCTTCGCGACTCCACATGAACGCAGCACGAAAATTGTCGATCTCGATCTCAGCCTGCTCAACACACTGCGGGTCGCCGCTACATTCGGGCGTATCGAGCCTTGCACCCAATGCCACATAATGATCTAGGTGTCGCGTCCACGATTCAATCTCTCCCGATTTTGCGAGCTTCTCCGCGGCGTATTCACGCACGGTTTCCAATAACCGATAGCGCGCCCGATGTTGTCCCATTTCGACCACTAGCAAAGACTTATCAGCGAGCAGCGTGAGCTGATCGAGCACCTCAAAGGGCTCGCGGTCATCACCGGCGACCGTTCGCACAGCTGCGAGGTCGAAGGTACCCGGAAACACCGCGAGGCGGCGCAACAGGACTTGTTCGCTTTCGGGCAGTAGATCGTGCGACCAGTCCATCGAAGCGCGCAGAGTCTGCTGGCGCGGTGTCGCGCCTCGGCCGCCGGTCAACAGTCGAAATCGGTCGTCCAAACTGTCGGCAATCTCAGTCGGCGATAAAGAACGCACTCGTGCCGCAGCTAATTCAATCGCCAGGGGAATGCCGTCGAGCCGACGACAGATCTCGGTCACGGCATCGAAATTATCGTCGGCGATTTCGAAGGTGGGCTGCACCAGGCGCGCGCGTTCGACAAACAATTCAATGGCTTCGTCAGCCAGCGACAGCGACGGTAATCCCCAGACAACCTCACCCGACACCCCGAGCGATTCTCGGCTGGTAGTCAGAACAATGAGTCCCGGGCAGGCCGTCAATAATACGACGACCAATTCACAGCACGCCTCTAGCAGATGCTCGCAATTATCGAGAACCATAAGCATTTTGCGATCACCGATGAAGTGCTTAAGAGTGCTGATCGTTGAAATATTTGGCTGATCGATCAAACCCAGAGCGTGGGCGGCGATCGTCGGTACAACTGCTGGATCTGCGGCCGGGCCTAGGTCCACTATCCATATGCCATCGGTAAATTCCAAAGCAGCAGCGATTTCGAACGCCAACCGTGTCTTACCCACTCCGCCGGGACCGTTGACCGTGACAAGGCGGTTACTGGCCAGGAGCTCGCGCACCTCAAACAGCTGCCTGTCCCGACCCACAAAACTAGTGAAATACGGAAACATCGATTTTCTATCAAACTGATTTTCTGACATACCTAAATCTTGTTGAAGAGGTGAGGAATAGGGGAAGGTAAACAACGAGGTGGCTACGATTAGGCAGCTAACATTTGTAAGCCGGAGTTAGCACCTCGCCCGAATAGGAACGTTCATGATTTATCTGACTCGGCCACCTACGGGGCACAGTGTGGTTGCAATCGCCTTTATCGCGCGGTCGAGAATGACGCGAGTCGTCGCGAAATTCAACCGAGCGAATCCAGCGCCGGCTGCACCAAACGTGATGCCCGGGCTGAGCGCCACCTTCGCCTTCGAAAATAGGTAATCTGCGGGCTCGACGGCGAGGTCAAGCTCGCGGAAGTCAATCCAGGACAGGTAGGTGCCCTGCGGGGCGATAACCCCCAACCCCGGAACCAATTCTGGCAGCACCCGCGTAAGGTGGTTGCGGTTTGCCCGAAGGTAGCTGAGCAAGTCGTCCAGCCAGGGTGCGCCGTGGTCATAGGCGGCGATGTTGGCTCGAATGCCGACCGTGGAAACGCCGACCTTGTCCAGGATGTTGACACGTTGCCAGCGTTGAACGTCCCGGTAGTTAGACAAGATGACTTGCGCACACATGAGGCCTGGCAAATTCCAGCCTTTCGCGGCAGAAGTCAACGTGATCACCGTTTCGGCGGCCAATTCAGACACCGATGCCGCCGGCACGTGACTCCCGTCGTAAACAAGGGGTCCCCAAATTTCGTCGGCAATGATTCGGGCACCGTAACGGGCCGCAATTTCTACGATTGCACGCAACTCATCTTCGGTATACACCGTCCCTAGCGGATTATTCGGATTGCATAGAATTAAGGACCCTGCCCCACGGACGAACGCGGCATCCATAGATTCAAGGTCGAGTAGGTAACGACCCGAGGCTTGTCGCAGCATCGGAATTTCTATCCTCGGCCGATCAGTGACTTGACGGAGATCGAAAAACGGCGGGTAAGCCGGAATGGGCAATACCACCGGGCTTTTCGGTCGAGTGAGATAATTGATCGCGACCAGCATTCCCCGCAGTACGTCCGGAATGGGGCGAACCCAGTCGGGACGAATAGGCCAACCGTAGCGGCGCTGGCACCAGGCGGCAGTCGCCCTCGATAGGCTATCTTCGCCGAAGGGTGGATAGCCGAATTCCTCATTTGCCAAACACGCTTGTACCGCACTGCGCACCGCCGGCGCAGTCGGGTAGTCCATTTCTGCCACCCATAGCGGCAACACAGCTGGATCAAAATGGTTCCATTTGAGGGTTTTGCGCCGCCGAAGCTGATCCTCGGTCAAGCGATCAAATGCGCAGTGATTCATCCCAACCGTTCGCACCTCTCGCGATTACCCCGCCGGCTCCGTTCAGTCCGACAAAGCCGGCGACAGCGAGCAACCCTTGGTTCTTTATAAGCAACCGGCATAAATGAACGTCCACTTGCGCTAAGCGTCGCTCTGTCCGCGTTCATTTGGCGTCAGTGAACGCCGGTCGTCGTTTCTCGGCTCGCGCAGCGACAGCTTCCTCGAAGTTGCTGGTGAGCAAGCGTAGGTAAAGCTGCCCCAAACCTTCAGCCTGCATGTGCCCTGCCAAGTTGGCGGCATCGAGTCCCCCCCATAGGCTGCGTTTGGTCAACTCGGTACCTGGCCGAGAAAACGCTGCGATGCGCTCGGCAAGGTCATAGCAATGCTCGAGCAGCTGCTCATCAGCCACCCGACGGGACACCAGGCCGATCTGCTGGGCCTCCACCGCATCGACATCCCGACCCGTCAACACGAGTTCGAACGCTCGCGAAGACCCGATTGCTCTAGGTAGCAAATAACTCAACCCGAGCTCGCTGCCGGTGAGCCCGTTCATTATCCCCGCCGCGCGAAAGTATGCGCTGTCCGCAGCGATTCGGATATCGGCGGCCAGCGCCAAACACATGCCACCACAGTGTGCCGCGCCATTGACGGCGGCGATCACCGGCTGGTGCAAGCTCCGCAGCGACAAAATCACATCGTCGAGCATTTCCATCGCGCGCAGCGCGTGGCTTGGCTTCGTCAAACCGTCAACGTGAGGTACCTGCGCTGAGGATTTCTCATCAGCGCCCGTACAAAATCCTTTACCGGCCCCCGTCAGTACGACCACGCGCACGGAATTGTCGTAGTTGATCTTCGTCAGTGTTCGCGTGAGCTCTGACACCAGGTCGAAGGCCAGGGCGTTCATCCGCTCCGGTCGATTCAGGATGACGAGTGCTACTCCGGGACGTGGGTATTCCAGCAGCACCGGGCTCGGCGTCGGAAGGTAGTCCAGCGGCGAGATGCAGGCTGTGTCGATCGGGTGCATGCTCAGCAGTATGCTGAGTTGTCAGCGCGATGAACGTCAGCCAAAACGCGTATTACCCTTTCACCTATCGCGTATTTCTGACGAGAACGTTCACTCAGCCGGGCGATCCCGGGCCAGTCATTAGGGCCAGTCATTAAGGCATAGCCGATGTCGACCGCGCTCGCGGACACGCGTGGCAGGGTGCGTGCGCCCGCCCGGTTCGCCGGCCTCACATCCGTGCCGGCACGAATTGGGCATAGCTGCGACGAATCATCTGCTGGGTGCAACTCAACCTCGACGCCAGCGGTAAGGGCAGGTCACGCCCTGCCGAATTGGTAGATCGGCGCTTGCCCACCGGGCAGATACGCGCTCATTTGCGGTTCATTAAGCAATCCTGACGATGGTTCTTTAGCGCTCATGCGACATCTTTGAGCCATGGTTGCGTTACACGCAGTACAGAACACGTTCAACAGCGGCCGCCCTGAACGGAATAGCGCGGCATCGACGGGGACGCTGACAGTCCTGCTCTGTCGCGTTGAGGGGTTGACACAGCTGAGCAAGCTGCAACGCGAAGCGATGACCCCCACCCTGGCGCAGCTGAACCGCGAGGTCGCCGAAATCATCGCGGCGCGCGGCGGGAAGTACCTCGCGGAGCAGTGCGGCAGTGACACCTTCGGAGCCACGTTCGTGCAGGCCAGCGATGCCGTCGCCACTGCGCTGGAGTTGCAGCGGGCTGCACTGGCCCCACTCCGGCTCGGTATTGGGATTCATACAGGCGAGCTCGGGCCGCTGTGCACCACGCACACGATGAGTCATGCCGCACGACTTCGCGATTTCGCCCATGGCGGACAGACGGTGATGTCCCGCGCTACCGAGGAGGCGGTACATGGACGGCTTCCCGCGCGCGCTTGGCTAATGAATCTGTCCGCGCAAACATTACACCGCGAAGGCCTGGGACCGGTGGTTCAGCTATGTCACCGCGCTATCTGCAGCGACTTCGCCATTGCGCTCGGTCACCACGGACGTGCTGTGGCGCGACTACGCGAATCGCGGTAAAGGGTCAGCCGCGCTCATGGTTACTGCGGCAGCTAGCCGCGCGAAACCGGTACCGTTCCGTGGTATGTCGGAGGTGGTTACCGGGGACGCGGTGGTGCTCGATGTGCAGATCGCCCAGCTACCGGTGCGCGCGGTGAGCGCGGTGATCGACGTGACGGTGATGTTCATCGGCTACATCCTCGGTCTGATGCTGTGGGCGGCCGCCCTCAGTCAGTTCGACGACGCGTTGACCATCGCGTTCCTGATCATCTTCACGGTGTTGGCGTTCGTCGGTTATCCCGTGGTCATGGAGACGGCGACGCGGGGCCGGTCGGTGGGCAAGATGGCGATGGGTCTGCGAGTGGTGTCCGATGACGGTGGCCCGGAACGCTTCCGGCAGGCGCTGTTTCGCGCGCTGGCGTCGATCGTGGAGATCTGGATGCTGCTGGGCAGCCCGGCCGTGATTTGCAGCATGTTGTCGCCGCGAGGTAAGCGTGTCGGGGACATCTTCGCCGGCACCATTGTGGTCAGTGAGCGCGGTCCACGCTTGGGACCGCCACCCGCAATGCCGCCGTCACTGGCGTGGTGGGCGTCGTCGCTGCAGCTGTCCGGACTCACTGCCGGCCAAGCCGAGGTGGCACGTCAATTCCTTTCCCGGGCAATGCAACTCGATCCCCGGTTACGTGAGCAAATGGCGTATCGGATCGCCGGCGATGTATTGTCCCGGGTGGCCCCGCCGCCTCCGCCGGGCGCTCCGCCGCAATTGATTCTGGCTGCTGTGCTCGCCGAACGGCATCGACGCGAGCTGGCACGAATGCGCCCCACGATGCCGCAGCTGGCACCGGTGCCCTGGACACCGGTGCCGCCAGGGCAACCGATTTCCTGGCCGCAGCCGCAATCACTACAACACTGGCCACAGCAGGGTCCCCCCGGCGACGGTGGTGGTGGTTTCTCGCCGCCCGGCTAACTTCGCGTGGTGCGGGCCGCCGCGAGCATGGCAACGTCGGCTACCAATAGCGCTAATCCGCCCAACGGAACCGCGATGCCGAAACGCCGCTTGGCGGCAATAAGTGAAGTGACCACGACTAACAGAGCCACAACCGGCGCGCCGTAGCACAGGACGCCGAAGGTGTGCTTCCGCCATCGGCGCTCATCACGGCGCCGAGCGTATAAAGCATGACGATCGCCGCGCCCGGCACCGTCAAAAGCGCGAGCACCCAGTTGACCCAGGAACGGGTTTCCTCGTCGACGTGTGCTGGATCGGTTGCGCTACCAAGACCGGTCGTCGTCCTCATGCGGTGGTTTCTGCCGTCCATAGTCGTTGCATCAGGAGAGTTAACGACATATCGTGATACCTCACCGATATTCCGATAGTTTCGGCATCTGGCAGGTAAGGAGCAGAGATGACCAACCTCTTCGGCCCCCCCGGGGGGCCATTCGAGGCGCGACCCGGTTTCGGCACCACGCCCGGCTCCGCCCTGGGGGCGCCACTGGCTCGCGGGGAACGGCGCGCGCTACGCAATGCCAGGCAGCATGCCCGACGGGAATTCTTCGAACACCTTCGCGACCACGCCGGCGATTACGACGTACCCTTGGGGTTCGGCGCTGGCTTCGGCTTTGGTCCCGGTCCCGGTTTCGGTTTCGGGTTCGGTCCCGGCGGTCCGCGTGGCGGCTGGCGTCGAGGCGGGCCTGGCCGGGGCCGGCGCGGTGACGTGCGCGCGGCCATCCTGCTGCTACTGAGCGAGCGGCCAATGCACGGCTACGAGATGATCCAGCAGATCGCCGAACGCAGCAACGGCGTTTGGCGGCCCAGCCCCGGTTCGGTGTATCCGACATTGCAATTGCTCGACGACGAGGGTCTGATCAGCGCCGGCGAGTCCGACGGCAGCAAGAAGCTATTCGGGCTGACCGACGCGGGCCGCGCCGCCGCCGAGCAGATTCAGACCCCACCGTGGGACGAAATCGTCGAAGGCATAGCTCCCGGACAGATGAATCTGCGCAGGGCCATGGGACAGCTGATTGGCGCCGTCATGCAGTCGGCGCATACCGCCAGCGCCGAGCAGCAGCAACGCATCGTTGACGTCGTCAACCGCGCACGCCGCGAGATTTACGGCATCCTCGGCGAGGAATGACCGGTATCGCGAGCAGGACAGCATGCTGATCGAGGGAACTTTGGGATCGAGCGGCGCGCGCACCGAGTGGTTTTGTGGGGAGCAGCAGCCGCCATCGCGGCCGGGCTGGGTCCACCGATTGGGGGTGCGCTGGTCGAAGCGGCCAACTGGCGGTGGGTCTTACTCGTAAACTTGCCGCTTTCTTCGGCTCCGGTGGTCCGTCCTAGGCCAAGGTCAACAACGCATTAGCCACGGTAGAGAAGGAACTCGCAAGCACCGCTTTTCCCGACGAATTGCGGAAACTGCCTTACGCCGAGCGCCGGAGCCGCGTACTGGAGGACGTCAACAGCCTTGCGCCCCTTACCGATGCACCGAATCCGCCCAACGCGGCCGCCGAAGCACGCGCACAGGCCGCCGCGCCCGACCTGGCGCCGCATGACGCGATCTGGGCCGCGATCGAAGACGCTTTAGACTTCCTACCCATAGCGTGGCGAGAGTATCCCGCCTACCGAGAATGGGTGGAGCTGACAAGCTCTTTGCGTTAGAGAGAGACCAGATGAATCCTGCAAAGCCCCACGTTGTTGTTGCCGGGGCGGGCATTGCCGGCATGGCCGCCGCGATGACGCTGGCTGAAGCCGGAGTACGGGTTACGTTGTGCGACGCGGCACCCGAAGGCGGGGGGAAGGCTAAGAGCCTTCGCGACGCCGATGGCCATCCGATTGAGCACAGCATGCGAATTTATCTGGACTACTACCAGACACTGCTAACGTTGTGCTCGCGCGTCCCCACCGAGAATGGCTCGACCGTGCTTGACAACCTGGTCGGTGTGAGTGCGATCCGGGTGACCGGGCGCGGCGTGATCGGCCACCCAGCCGCGCCTGTCCCGCTGTTACGCCGGCGTCGCACACCCGCGCGAATTCTCGGCAAAGTAGTCCAGCCGCTGCAACAACTTGCCCGGATCGTGGTGCGCAGTGCGCTCGTGGTCCCCGGGTTGGCGCGCATGGGAGTGCCGCCCATGGACACCATCCACTATCTGCGCGCTCATCTGCGCCTGCTGGGGATGTGCCGAGATCGGCTTCTCGCTGAGCTGGGCGACATTTCTTATGGCGACTTTCTGCAACTTAGCCATAGGTCAATTCAGGCGCAGGAGTTCTTCGCCGCGCTGCCGCGTCTCTTCGTCGCGGCACGCCCGTCCGCCGAAGCGGCGGCAATTGCCCCCATCATCCTCAAGGCGCTGTTTCACCTGACGAATTGTCCGGCAGCGCTGAGGGACATCAAACTGCCGTCGGTCATGATGATGAACGGGCCGACCAGCGAGCGAATGGTTGAGCCTTGGATCAGCTACTTGCAAAATCTCGGTGTCGAAGTGCATTTCGACATGCGTGTTGAGGATGTCGAGTTCGAGAACGGTCGAGTGACGACGTTGGTGCTGACCGATGGCAGCCGAATGCCTTGTGACTATGCCATTCTCGCGATACCATATCTTGCACTGCGCGATATGGCTACTAAAGACAATGTAGCGCAACATGTTCCGCATCTAACTGGGCCGCACGCCATTGCGCTGGAGTCGTCGAACGGGATCCAGTGTTTTCTGCGCGACATCCCCTCGGCGTGGCCGTCATTCATGCGTCCCGGAATCCCGGCAAGTCACATCGAGAGCGAGTGGTCGCTGGTCTCCGTCATTCAGGGCGCCGGATTTTGGCGCGACGTCCAACTGCCGGAGGGAACTAAGTTTGTTCTCTCGATGACCTGGAGCGATGTGGACAAGCCGGGTCGGATTTTCCACCGGCCGTTGAGCCAGTGCAATCCAGAAGAGATTGTCACCGAATGCTTGGCGCAATGCGGCCTCGAGCGGTCGGAGATTTTGGGGTGGCGCATTGATTATGAGCTGCAGTATCTGAGCGAATCCGACTACCTAGCAGCCACATTGCCTCCGCATCTTGCCTACCCGCCCGCTGCAGGCACGCACATGGTAAATCTCTCTCCACTGACCATTCTGATGCCTGGCGCCCGCCTGCGATCTCCGCGGGTTTGCACCGAGGTCCCTAACCTCTACCTCGCCGGTGAGGCGACGTATTCGCCGAACCTCACCTTCTTCGTCCCCACGATGGAGAAGGCCGCAAGCTCCGGTTATCTTGCTGCACAGGAGATCTTGAACAACGCAATTCCGGACCACCGTCCGCAAATCGATATACGCGATCCCCTGCCATTCGCTGCTCTTCGCCGGGTGGACCAATGGATGTGGAACCGCAGAGCCAGATCTTCGTTGGCATCAAGTGACGGGCCTCGCGCTGCCGTTTCGCACCAGAAGTAAGCCGCTGCGCTGACCGTCGGCGTGTCAGGTGGTCAGGTCTTGTGTCGTGTGCCTCACTTGCTCCCCACCGCCACGTTCCCTCGCCAGCGCCGTCGAATCGGTGTCGGTGGTGGCCGCCGACTTAAGACGGGAAACGTGAGCGATGGACGCTGCTGCCGAACATGACTGGGTCAAAGAGAACCTGCTGATCGAGGGCCTAAACCGGCCCGCCACGACCCGTGCGCCAATTGCAGCAACCGACACCGGGCATGATCCGGGAGCTGATCAGTGCGGGCCTGTTCGTGTTGGGCTCCGCCGCCGGAACTAAGCGCAGCCCTCGCCTTGCATCATGGGATCTGCCGCTGGACGCCGCGATGGCGAAAATTGAAGACGCCTACGTCACCCATTTCGACGACGTATGGGGGTGGCGGACCATGTGTTGGCTAGACCTCACCGACGAAGGCGAGAAACTGGCTCTAGAGCTGTATCACGCGGATGAACCAGGCCCGCAAGCACGATCTTGCAGCATATCGGCGCTTTCGGGGCTTTGTTGGTGTCAGCGACCCGCATCGAGCAGCGCGGCGAAGGACTTCGCGATGGTGTCGCTGAGGTAGGCGATATCCCTCCTGAACTGTGTTCGACGCTGCGTAACGACAAAGCGAGGTTGTGTTGAACTAGCCCCCGGACATTCCGATCCGGCGACGAAGGTCGTGAACTGCCCCCACATCCGCAACCCGGCCGCGGTGAAGTAGCCCGAACTACGCACCGCACCCGCGTTCGGCGCCACCGGATGTCCAAGGTGCGAGTGGTGACGCCGGCGGCATCCAGATCACGCAACGTGCAGGCGGCATGATCAACCACCACGTCAATGGGTGCAATGCCAGTGAAACCGAAGGCGGCCACGGTGTCGCAGCCTTCCCAGCCGCCGCGCAAACGGTGCCCGGTGACCGCGACCCGAGCCGGTTGCTCGCCGTTGTCCCCCGCCGCGGCCAGGTGCCACCCCTCCGGAACGACAGCAGCGCCGATCCCGGGCAGGGCATCCCCTATGGAGAGTGGCGCGAACGCGCGGACGGTGCCGGCCACGACGTCGGTCAGCGACGCGGGCGACCCGAGGCGCTGCCGCTCGTCTGACTGCCCCAACGTGGTCATCGCGCGATCTGCCCGCCGGACGCAACCCCGCCGGCGATGCGGCCCCCGAGAATGGCGATTCCGGCCAGCACTCCGGCTCCCGCCGTCTTCGACATCCGGTCGTGAATCTCGGTGAACACCTGTTCCCACAGATTGGCAGTGCGCGTCCAATACTGGGCCGCCTCACGCAAATACGCTGTGTCCAACGTCTGAACCTGCGACAACGTCGGCAACGAAGCTACCGCCGCCATCTAGCACATCCTTGGTCCAGAGAGCGCCCGAAACTGGGCAACCGCGTGCCCTTCGTTGGCGCCGTAGCCGGCGGCGGCGGTGGTCAGCTTGGTGGCTGTGCCCTGGACGCGAGCCGTACACCGGACACCGGCGGCGGCGACTTGCGCGTGCGCGCCGGCGACTGCCGCGGCACTGCCCAACGGGGACACCCCGACCCCCGCTGGCACACCATGAGCTGCCAGCGTGTCCGCCAAAGCGCCACACCAACCGGCTGCCGCGGCCAGGCCATTCTGGGTCACCGTGAGCGACGAAGATTCCATCGCGCAGCATCTAGAGCGCATCCCACCTCACGACACGTCAACCCAATCCAGGGTCCGCTGCACCGCCTTGCGCCAACCCGCGTATCCGGCGGCGCGCTGCTCGTCAGTCCACTGCGGCGTCCAGCGCTTATCCTCCCGCCAATTTGCCCGCAGGTCAGCCGGGTCGGCCCAATAGCCCACCGCCAAGCCCGCCGCGTAGGCCGCCCCCAAGGCGGTGGTCTCGGCGACCACGGGTCGCACCACGTCCACACCCAGTACGTCGGCCTGAATCTGCATGCACAGGTCGTTGCTGGTGACGCCGCCGTCGACCTTCAACACCTCAAGGCGCACACCGGAATCGGCCGCCATGGCATCCACCACATCGCGGCTCTGGTAACAGATCGCCTCCAGCGTCGCCCGAGCCACATGCGCGTTGTTGCTGAACCGCGAGAGCCCTACGATCGCGCCGCGCGCATCGGATCGCCAGTACGGGGCGAACAACCCGGAAAAGGCCGGCACAAAATACACCCCGCCGTTGTCGGTGACCTGGCGGGCCAGCAACTCGCTTTGCGCGGCTCCGCTGATGATGCCCAGCTGGTCCCGTAGCCACTGCACCGCCGATCCGGTCACCGCGATCGAACCTTCAAGTGCGTAAACAGGTTTGGCGTCCCCGAACTGATAGCAGACGGTCGTCAGCAGGCCGTTCTGGGATCGCACGATCGTCTCGCCGGTGTTGAGCAGCAGGAAATTGCCGGTGCCGTAGGTGTTCTTCGCCTCCCCCGCGTCCAGGCACACCTGACCGACCATGGCCGCATGCTGGTCGCCGAGCACACCGGTAATCGGCACTTCGCCGCCGACAGGCCCGGATTCCAGCGTGACGCCGTACGGCTGGTGCGGCGACGAGGACCGGATCGTGGGCAGCATCGCACGGGGGATGGAGAAGAAGGAAAGCAGCTCGTCGTCCCAGTCCAGCGTCTCCAGATTCATCAGCATGGTCCGGCTGGCGTTGGTCACATCGGTGGCGTGCACGCCGCCGCGCGGGCCGCCGGTCAGATTCCACAACACCCAGGTGTCCGGGGTGCCGAACAGGGCCTCGCCACGGTCGGCGGCTTGTCGCACCCCGTCGACGTTGTCCAGGATCCACTGCAACTTCCCGCCGGAGAAGTAGGTCGCCGGCGGCAGCCCCGCCTTGCGGCGAATCACCTCCCCGCGGCCGTCGCGCTCCAATGCCGAGGCGATCCGGTCGGTGCGGGTGTCCTGCCAGACGACCGCGTTGTAATACGGCCGTCCGGTCCGTTTGCTCCACACCAGGGTGGTCTCACGTTGGTTCGTGATACCTAGTGCCGCGATATCTTTCGATGTGAGATTAGCGGTGTTGAGCACCGACATCAGCACCGAGGCGGTGCGCTCCCAGATCTCCACCGGATTGTGTTCGACCCAGCCGGCGCGGGGCAGAATCTGCTCGTGCTCGAGCTGGTGACGAGCCACCTCGGCGCCTTCGTGATTGAAGATCATGCAACGGGTGCTGGTGGTGCCCTGGTCGATGGCGGCGATGAACTCCGAAGACTCGGCCAACTGCTCTCCTCACCGGGACGTCGCACACTGGATACAAACATCCATGATGGTCTACTTGCGCAGCCAACGGTGAACCGGTTGCATCGGCATTGTGGGCGACGAGGTCAAGCACACTACGTATGACCGTGCACACCGGCGGGAATACCGGCGCAAAGTGAAACTGTGTTTAGACGTCTTCGAGACGATGCTCGCCCAGACCAGCTTCGATTTCGACCAGGCACTGACCGGCATGGAAATCGAGTGCAATCTGGTCGACGGCGACTATCAACCCGCCATGTCCAATCGCGACGTGCTCGACGCGATCGCCGACCCGGCCTTCCAAACTGAATTGGGCGCCTACAACATCGAATTCAACGTGCCGCCGCGACCACTACCCGGCCATACGGTTCTGGACCTGGAAAGCGAAGTGCGTAACAGCCTCAACGATGCCGAGACGAAGGCCAACACCGGCGGCGCCCACATCGTGATGATTGGAATCCTGCCCACACTGATGCCCGAACATCTGGACGAGGGCTGGATGAGCGAGTCGACGCGCTACACCGCGCTGAACGAGTCGATTTTCGACGCACGCGGCGAGGACATCCCGATCAACATCTCCGGTCCAGAGCCGTTGAGCTGGCAGGCCGCGTCGATCGCACCCGAATCTGCTTGCACCAGTATTCAATTGCATCTGCAGCTGGCTCCAGCGGATTTCGCCGCCAACTGGAACGCGGCCCAGGTGCTGGCCGGCCCGCAGCTGGCGCTGGGTGCTAATTCCCCGTACTTCTTCGGCCACCAACTGTGGGCCGAAACGCGTATTGAACTGTTTGCGCAGTCCACCGACACGCGCCCGGAGGAGCTGAAGACCCAGGGCGTGCGGCCGCGCGTGTGGTTCGGCGAGCGGTGGATCACTTCCATCCTCGACCTGTTCAAGGAGAACGTCCGCTACTTCCCGTCGCTGTTGCCTGAGGTGTTCGACGAGGACCCGGTCGCCGAGCTTGCATCCGGCCACATCCCGCAGCTCTCAGAATTGCGCTTGCACAACGGGACGGTGTACCGCTGGAACCGGCCCGTGTACGCCGTCTCGGACGTGCAGGGGGTCGCGCGTCCGCATCTGCGGTTGGAGAACCGGGTGTTGCCGGCCGGACCGACCGTCGTCGACATGCTGGCCAATTCGGCGTTTTACTATGGCGCGCTGCGCAATCTGTCCGAAGCGGATCACCCACCCTGGACCCAAATGAGTTTTTCTGTGGCACAAGCGAATTTCTTGGCGGCGGCGCGGCACGGCATCGACGCGCGGCTGCATTGGCCGAACTTGGGCGAGGTTACGGCGCGGAACCTGGTGCTGCACACCTTGCTGCCGATGGCGCACGAGGGACTGCGCCAGTGGGGTGTCGACACCGAGGTGCGCGACCGGTTCCTGGGCGTCATCGAGGGCCGCGCCAAGACCGGCCGCAATGGTGCGAGCTGGCAGGTGGCCACCGTGCGCGCGCTGGAGTGCGGCGGCATCAACCGGCGCCAGGCGTTGACCGAGATGCTGCGCCGGTACTGCGAACACATGCACGCCAATGAGCCGGTCCACACCTGGGGCCAGTAAGTTGGCAGCCATGACTTCTGAGGTGATGGACTGGGACGGCGCCTACCGGCAGCAGGGCGTGTTCGAGGGTCCGCCCCCGTGGAACATTGGGGAGCCGCAGCCCGAACTGGCGGCGTTGATCGCGGCCGGAAAGGTCCGCAGCGATGTACTCGACGCGGGGTGCGGATATGCCGAGTTGTCGTTGGCGCTGGCTGCGGAGGGCTACACGGTGGTGGGCATCGACATCACGCCCACCGCCATCGCGGCAGCCTCTAGAGCCGCCCAGGAACGAGGGTTAGCCACGGCCAGCTTCGTACAGGCCGACATCAGCTCGTTCACCGGTTATGACGCCCGCTTTTCCACGGTGATAGACAGCACGCTGTTCCACTCGCTGCCAGTAGACAAGCGCGACGGCTACCTGAGTTCGATACACCGCGCCGCGGCCCCGGGTGCCAGCTACTACGTGTTGGTGTTCGCCAAGGGCGCGTTCCCGGCTGAATTGGAAGTCAAGCCCAACGAAGTTGGCGAGGACGAATTACGTGCCGCGGTAAGCAAGTACTGGGAGATCGACGAAATCCGGCCTGCGTTTATCCACGCGAATGTGCCCACGGTTCCGCCGCGGCTGCCCGGACCGCCGGTGGAGTTGCCGCCGCACGACCGCGACGAGAAAGGACGCATGAAAATGCCGGCCTATCTGCTCACTGCGCACAAGCTCGGTTAGGTAGCTGTCGCCGCGGTCGCGGCAATCAGCGCTTCGGCGAAGACCTCAAGTTCTTCGGCGGTGGTGTCCAGGTGCGGCGAGATCCGCAGCACCGGCGTTGTCATCTCCTGCGGCGCTCGCTCCACCCCGGCGTAGGTGGTGAGGATTCGCCGCTCCGCGAGCAGCCAATCCCGGATCAATTGCGGCTCGGCGCCGTCGATGGGGACCAGCGTGGTGATTGCGCTCGGCTCGTCGACCTGCTCGACCACCAGCCACCCGTCCACGTCGGCTAGCAGGTTTCGGGTGAGACCGCCCAGCTCAGTCAGTCGAGCCCGGACGCGTTGCGGCCCGTAAGCCAGGTGCTCACCCAGCGCGACTGAAAAGCCTACTCGCGCAGCAATATTGGCTTCGCCGAATTCGAGTTGTCGGGCCACTGGCAGCGGCCCCGCTTTCCGTGCCCACTGCGGGGCGGGCAGCCTGGGGGTCAACCGGTCCATCAAGTCAGGCCGCGCGGCGAGCACTCCGACCCCGCGTGGCCCAGCGAGCCATTTTCGTGACGACGAGTAGGCGACGTCCGCACCGACCGCGCAGTCCACCTGGCCTAATGCCTGGGCGGCGTCGACGACCAACGACAGCCCCAGCTCCCGGCACAGCGTGGCCATCATCGGCAGTGGCTGCACCGTGCCGCGGTGGCTGGCTACCGGAGTCAGATGCACCAGATCGGGCGGATCGTCCTCAAGCATGAAAGCGGCATCGTCGAGAGCGAGCCGGCCACTGTCGAGGGTCGGCAAGAAACGCACGGTGCACCCATGGGCGGCCATCACGGCCAGGTTGGGCCCGTACTCGCCGGGCAGGCAGGCCAACGACGCGCCCTTTCGCGGCCAGCTGCCCAGCAGCAGATCCAGCGCGTGCAGGGAGCCGGTCGTGAACACCACCTCGGCATCCGGCATGCCGCACAACTGCGCGACCGCGGCCCGTCCGGCATCCAGCACTGGCCCGGCGGCCTCGGCCGCAACATAGCCACCCACTTCGGCCTCGTGCCGCGCATGCTGGGCGGCAGCATCCAAGACAGCGAAACTTTGGCGAGAGCAGGCGGCGCTGTCTAGGTGCAGGCCCGCGGCGGGCGGGCGGGCCGCCCGCCATCGGTCGGCCAGCGTGCTCACCTGACGGCCAGTGACAATCCGAAGTCGCCGGCGTCGTCGGTCCACCACCGGGTACGACGCAGCCCCACCGCCGCCAGCTCGGCACTGACTCGCTCTGGCCGGAACTTGCATGACACTTCAGTCAGCATCTCCTCGTCGGCGGTGAAATCGACAGTCAGCTCCAGCGCACCCACCCGCACCCGCTGTCGACTCTCGGCGCGCAGCCACATCTCGATCCGCTCCTCGGCGGTGTTCCAGCGGGCAACGTGCCGGTAGGCGTCGACGTCGAAATCGGCGTCCAGTTCCCGGTTAATCACCGCGAGCACATTGCGGTTGAACCGGGCAGTCACCCCGGCCTTGTCGTCATATGCACGCACCAGCCGATCGATGTCCTTGACCAGGTCGGTGCCCAGCAGCAGGCTGTCCCCCGAGCCCATTACACCGGCCAAGGTCGCCAGGAACTGCGCCCGCGGCTCAGGCGTCAGGTTACCGATCGTCGAACCCAGAAACACAAACAGCCGTCGGCCGCCACCAGGGATCTCAGCCAGATGCTCCTCGAAATCTCCACACACAGCCTGGATTTCGATGCCTTCGTATTCTTCCCGGATAGCGTTTGCGCTGGCCGACAGCACGCCGGCATCGACGTCAAAGGGGACGAATCTGCGCAGCGATCCACGGTCACGCACCGCATTGAGCAACATCCGAGTCTTCTCCGAAGTACCGCTGCCCAGTTCGACCAGCGTATCGGCCTGGCTCGCGGCCGCGATCTCGGCGGAGCGGGCACGCAGGATACCGGCCTCCGCCCGAGTGGGGTAGTACTCCGGCAATCGGGTGATCTGGTCGAACAGGTCACTACCCACGGCATCGTAAAACCATTTGGGCGGTAGGGATTTCGGTGTCTGCCGAAGCCCTTCGAACACGTCGCGACACAAGGCGAGGTACGCCGAGTCCGCGGCGAGATGGTTGGACAGCGACAGCGTCATCGAGTTCCTTTCGTGTCCAAGGCGGTCAACGTGACCCGGTCCGCGCTGACCTCTACCAGGTGCCGGTCCGGCACATCCGCCCAACCGGTGTCCTCGTCATAGGGTTCACTAGCCAGCACCACCCCATCGGGGCGGCGCAGGATGGACAGCGTCTCGTTCCAGGTTGTGGCTATCAGTCGAGAGCCGTTGGCCGCCAATACGTTAAGTCGAGCGAGCGGGTCAGCGGTCCCGATCTCGGCGATGGTGTCTCCCAGTGCGTCCAGGCCTCGCTCGAAAATGGTGGCAGCCAAGATGGCACTGTCGCAGCAGGATTCGGCCGACGACGGCAGCGGCAACACCGCACGGTCGACAACGCCGTTGTGTGATAACAGCCAACGGCCATCGGTAAACGGTGCGGTTGCGCTGATTTCGATCGGCATACCGACCGTCGCCGAGCGCACCGCGGCCACCACGCAGTGGCTACGCAACGCGGGCGAGACCGATTCGAACGACGTGTCCCCCCACAAGGGTGCGGCGCTGCGCCAGCGCCGGGGCACACCACCGTCGAAAAAGCCGACACCCCAGCCGTCGGCGTTCAACAGACCATGCTTTTGCCGGCGCGGCGCATAAGACTGCACCAGCAAACCCCGCGGCGGCTCCAGCACCAGCGCGGACAGGCTCACCTCGGTACCCAGCCAACCCAGATGACGACACATCAGACGGACCAGGCCAGCCGCAGGCCGGAGAAGATCTGACGACGGTAAGGGTGATCCCAGTTGCGGAAACTGGGTCGCAGGATGGCCGCCTCGACCGCCCAGGATCCACCGCGCAGCACCCGGTAGTCGCCGTCGAAGAACGGTTGGGAATACCGCTGGTAGATCATCGGAACAAATCCGGGCCACGGGCGCAGCGGCGAGCTGGTCCACTCCCAGACGTCGCCGAGCATCTGCTCGGCACCGTAGGCCGAAGCGCCGCCCGGGTAGGCACCAACGGGCGCTGGGCGCAGCGCTGCGGCACCCAGGTTGGCGTGAGCGTCCGTCGGCTCTTGGGCTCCCCACGGATAACGGCGCCGCGAGTTGATCGCCGGATCCCACACACAAGCTTTTTCCCACTCCATCTCGGTGGGCAGCCGGGCACCGGCCCAGGCGGCGTAGGCCTGGGCCTCGAAGTAGGTGACATGCTGCACCGGCTCGTCGGCGGGAATCTCCTCGGTGTAGCCGAACCTGGTGCGCGTTCGCCCATCGGAGTCCCAGAATTGCGGGACAGTGAGACCGGCGCTCAAGCGATACTGCCACCCGCGGTCGGTCCACCACCGCGCTTGGGTGTAGCCGCCGTCGTCGACAAACTGTTGCCATTCCCCGTTGGTAACCGGCACTCGGCCGATCCGAAACGCCGGCACATCGACCACATGGGCGGGACGTTCGTTGTCCAACGAGTACGGTTCGTCCTCGACGTTCACACCCAGCACAAACGGGCCGCCCGGCACCAGCACCGACGTTCCCGCCAGCCCCGGCCGGCCGGCGGGCAGCGCGGCGGCTGCGCGCAACAGCGGTGCCCCGGGACGCAGGTTAAGCGCCTGCAGCATGGTCTCGGTGTGCTGGTATTCGTGGCTGGCCACCATGCCGAACGCGAAGCCTGCCTGGTCAGCGGGCAGCGCATCTAACGCATCCAGCGTGGCGGAGCGCACTCGTCGGCAATAGCAGCGCGCCTCGGCCGGGGAGAGCAACGGCAGGTCGACGCGGCTGGCGCGGGAGTGCTGAAATGCGTCGTAAAGGCCCTCGACCGGCGGCGGCAATATCCCGGGCCGATCGACGTTGCCGCCGCGCAGCAGCCACAGCTCTTCTTGCTGACCGATGTGCGCCAAATCCCACACCAGCGGGCTCATCAACGGGTCATACTGCCGCCAGAGCTCGGCGTCGTCGAAATCAACCAGCCGTAAGGTCCGAGCCCGGGCCCGCTCCAAATCGCCGGCCAGCATATCTCGCAATGTCACAGGTCCCCTTGCACCAGCCGCGCCACCGTCGCCGCGACGCCGCCGTCGATGACGCGGTCGGCGAAGTCGTCACCGGGGCAGCGGCCTTGCTCCACGTAGGACATCAACACCTGCATCGCCTCGGTGAGTTCTGCCGGTGCCCGCTCAGCCGCGACAGCCAGGCATCGGTTGGCCGCAGTGTAGAGCCGCCGATCCTGCAGACCCACGCGGGCCGCGGTGTCCCAGGCCGTGGCGACAGGTTCGACGGCCGCTGCGGCCAGCTCAGCCGCGTCCGAGTCGTCCAGCAGCGTCACCATCGTGAATGCCAGCGCAGGCCAGAACAGATCGGGCACGCTGTCCAGATAGCGGATCTCCAGCCATTGCCTTGGCCGCACCGGCGGGAACAGCGTGGTGAGGTGGTAATTCAGGTCGGCGGTGGTGGGACGACGACCGCCGAGCAAAACCCGGCCTTCGGCCCAATAAGAGAACGGGACGTGGTGCGTCACCGCCACGGCCTCCGGGTTGTGTACCAGCATCACCGGAGCCTTCAAAGCATAGCGGGCCCAGTCGGTGCCAGGGTCGTCCCCGCTCACCCCCAGGATCGGCCCGCAGCGGGCCGCGTCCATCTGACCCCACACCCGCTGCCGTGTGGACCGCCAACCGGAGAATTCCCCACCCAGCATCGGCGAATTGGCGGTGATTGCGATCATCGTGGGCCCCAAGGCGTGGGCGAGTCGCACCCGTGACGCCCAGTGGGCTTCAGGCCCGGCATCGACATTGACCTGGATCGAGGCGGTCGAGGTCATCATCGCCGCCCCAGCCGCCCCGGAATCGGTGGCGCAAAAGAACTGCTCCATGGCTCGGTAGCGAGCTCCCGGGTTGATTCGCTGAGTCGGTCGCAGCGGATCGGCGCCGAGGAAAACCAGGCCCAGACCGGCGTCGGCAAAAGTTGACCGCAGCACGGCTTGATCGCGGGTCATCACATCGATAGCCGGCAGGATGCCGTCGCATGGGGGACTCGACAGTTCCACAGCGCCGCCGGGTTCCACGCTGACCGCGCTACCGCCCGGCAGTCGGCGCAGTGCGTTCAGCACATCGCTGATCTCGTCCCAGCTCGGCCGCCGAAACGGATCCGCGGTGTCGTAGCAGTGCGCTTCCAGCTCCAGCCCCACCCGCCCCAGCGGGCCATCGACCAGGCAGCTGTCCGCGATGTACTCCCCCGCGGCCTCCACAGAGGTGATTTCGCTATCCAGCTGCGGTGCGGCGGCAGTGCTGGGAGCAAACGTCATATCACGATTCCTTCGGGGCCGGCGCCTGCGCAGCTATCGGCAACGATAGCTGCCACCTTCTCATCTTCTAGACCGCCCCGACATATTCCCGTACATTTTGTCGGCACGGGTCAGATAAGTACCCACTTTCGCGCCCGGCTACTGGCCCAATGTGTTCTGCATAGCCCCGGCCAGCACGTTGACCGCGGGACCGCCGTTGCCAGGCTGGCAGACCTTGGCCTGCAACAGTACGTTTTCTCGCAGCCTGGTTTGATTGAAGCAACGCCGATCAGTGCCCGCTTCCTGTTTGGTCCACAGCGCGTCGTTCGAGCCGGCCGAAGCGCCGTCGAACGACCACACCTGCGTGGTCGCATTGTCCAGGTGCATCGCGGTGGTCTGCCCCGAGCACCCCACGGTGCGGTCGACCACGCGGTGAAACGCCCGGCTTGCGGCGTCGTTAGTGGCGAATACTCCGACCGCCTGCTTGGCGTAGTGGGTTTGGTCGCTAGCGGACGTTTGGGTGATGGCTCCGTTGAACGAGGCAAGGTCGGGGTCGTCATACACCTCGGGCAGCCCGATGTCGGCCCAGTTGTTACACACCGGGAGGTCAACCGTATAGGCCTGGAACGGCTGGGTGAACACCGACTCCCACCCCATCGGCGCGCCGACGATGTTGCCGACCGAGCCTCTGCCGAGGACCGCGTAGGACACCACGCCCGGCTCAGACGGCTGGGCCACCGCGACGGGTGCCGCCATGCCCGCGACGACCAGCCCGAGGGTCACCACGGCGATCGGTTTAGGGCCAGCCCTTAGCATAGGGCCGATCATGCCAGGCGCGGCGAACGTCGAGTTGTCGGGC
>NZ_VTZN01000559.1 GCF_008370645.1 Mycobacterium simiae | reverse complement strand
GGGCACCCCGTCGGCGGCCGAGCTGACCAAGTTCCAGGGCGAATTCCTGTGGCGCGACTACCGCAAACCCGGCACCGGCGGCGAGGACCTCGACCACACCGGCGCACCGGACTCGGCGGTCAGCTACTGCGCCCCGCAGCTGTTCACCGCCGGGTTCGTCGCGCTGCCGGCACCCGAGGAGCCGGCGGGGGGCGCGGCCGGCCGGCCCGGTGAGCCGCAGGCGCCCGCCGAGCCCGCCGCCGGGCGCGAGGAGCGGCCCGACACCGCGCTGATGCGCCCGCAGGTGGGCCGCATCATCCTCGACCAGCTGCGCCGGGTCGACTTCGAGCCCTACCGGCTGTGGCAGCCGCCGCTGGACGCGCCGTGGAGCATCGAAAAGCTGGTCAACACGCACCTGGGCCG
>NZ_VTZN01000558.1 GCF_008370645.1 Mycobacterium simiae | reverse complement strand
ACCTTGGCGATGTTTTTGCCGCGGCGAGCTTCGATACGGTCTTTGTCGGCCGCGATCTTGGTCGTCGTGGGGTGGCGCTGCACCGCTTCGATCGCTGCCCAACGGACCAGTTTGGAGCCCTGTTTGGTGATATGCCCGCGGTGTACGACGGCGTCGGACTCGCGGTGGCGCGGGGTAAGTCCGGCCCAGGAGCACAGGTGGGCTGGACCGGTGAAGCGGTGAGCGTCACCAATCTCGGCGACGAACACCGCCGCCAGCGTCACCCCGATACCGGGTACCTGCTGGATCGCCTGATAGCCGCGGTCAGCGTCGAGCCGTTTGGCGATCAACGCAGCAAACCGCGCCTCGTGGCCATCGAGGATATCGATCAGTTCCAGCAGTGAGCGGACCCGCTGGGCGTAG
>NZ_VTZN01000557.1 GCF_008370645.1 Mycobacterium simiae | reverse complement strand
ATCGACGCGTCGATGATCGCGATGTGATCGGCGGCGGTGTTGGAGCCGGCGTTACCCTTGCGCGGAATGATCGCCAGCGACTCGCCGGTGTTGTCGCACCACGAGGTGAGCGGATGGTGCCCGTAGCCGCCCTTGAAATTGCCTGCCGCGCATTCTTTGTCGCTGTGGCAGCTGGTCAGGGTCGCGTCGATACGGATCGCGATCACCTCCCCGAGGTCCCCATAGCAGCTGCGCGACGGCGGGATCCGCCCGTGACGGTCCTCGATCAGCTGCCAAACTCGTTGACGGACCTTGTTGCGCGTCAGCGTGATCCCGGCAATGGCCTGCTGGTCGATCTCGCCCAGCGAACGCCACATCGTCACCCGCGACGCCACTTGCCCGAACAGTCGTTGCTGATCGCGCAG
>NZ_VTZN01000556.1 GCF_008370645.1 Mycobacterium simiae | reverse complement strand
TGGTGGTGCTGTGCAGGTGCCGATGCTCCCGGCTACCTGGGAGCCCAATTTCGTTGGCGCGGTGCAATAAAGGGGGTATGTGACGCTCGACGAAGCGACGGCCTAGAAACAGAAAACCCAAAATGAGAGGATCGCAATGAGTTTGTTGGATGCCCATATTCCGCAATTGGTGGCGTCGCAATCGGCGTTTACTGCTAAGGCGGCGTTGATGCGGCACACAATCGGTCAGGCCGAGCAGTCGGCGATGTCGGCGCAGGCGTTTCACCAGGGGGAGTCCGCCGCGGCTTTCCAGGGCGCTCACGCCCGATTCGTCGAGGCAGCCGCCAAGGTCAACACCTTGCTAGATATCGCCCAAGCCAACCTCGGCGATGCCGCAGGCACCTATGTGGCCGCCGATGCCGCCGC
>NZ_VTZN01000555.1 GCF_008370645.1 Mycobacterium simiae | reverse complement strand
GACTCATGATGGCGCCGTTCCGTCACACGTCACCGTCATCGGGCACTCCTACGGGTCGACGACAGTGGCTGATGCGTTCGCCAACAGCGGCATGCGCGCCAACGACGCTGTGTTGATCGGCTGCCCGGGAACCGATCTGGCGCACAGCGCCCCTGATTTTCACCTCAACGGCGGACGCCTCTATGTCGGCGCGGCCTCCACCGATGCGATCAGCTGGATCGGCGAGTCAGGCGGCGCTGTGCCCAATTGGGTCAACAACGCACTCGGCTCCCCACTCGGTCCGCTGGCGGGGCTGGGCGCCGATCCCGCTCACGACGGTTTCGGGTCAGTGCGGTTCCGCGCCGAAGTCGCCGGCTCGCACAACCTGACCCCGTGGTTCAACGATCATTCGCATTACTACAACAA
>NZ_VTZN01000554.1 GCF_008370645.1 Mycobacterium simiae | reverse complement strand
AACTCATGATGGCGCCGTCCCATCGCACGTCACCGTCATCGGGCACTCCTACGGATCGACGACAGTGGCCGATGCGTTCGCCAACAGCGGCATGCGCGCCAACGACGCCGTGTTGATCGGCTGCCCGGGAACCGATCTAGCGCACAGCGCCGCCGATTTTCACCTCAACGGCGGACGGCTCTATGTCGGCGCGGCCTCCACCGACGCGATCAGCTGGATCGGCGAATCAGGTGGCGCTATCCCCAATTGGGCCAACAACGCACTCGGCAGCCCGCTCGGTCCGCTGGCGGGGCTGGGCACCGATCCCGCTCACGACGGTTTCGGGTCAGTGCGCTTCCGCGCCGAAGTCGCCGGCTCACACAACCTAACCCCGTGGTTCAACGATCATTCGCATTACTACAACAT
>NZ_VTZN01000553.1 GCF_008370645.1 Mycobacterium simiae | reverse complement strand
CGGCATCAACACGCCTTTGAGCAAGTCGATCGCCTGGGCAGCGCCCAACTGATTGGCTACCTGCATCACGTCGTTGATCAGTCCGCCGCCGCCGCTACTTCCCCCGCCGCCGGTGCCGGTGCCAATCGGGCTAGTCGCCGGCCCATAGCCCAAGGACGGATCGCCAAGAATTGGGTAGGTGCCGTCCGCCCCGGGGTCCAGTCCGGCCGGCGAGGTGATCGGAACCTCGTTGGCGCCGCCGAGCGCCGGTTCCAGGCCTGCGGGGCTGGTCAGGCTGGGAGTCACCCCGGTGGGGCTGGTCAGCGCCGGGTTGACCCCGGCGCCCGGCGTCGGGGGTGTCAGCGTGGTACCCGGCAGGGCCAGCGATCCTGGTGTCGACGGCGTCAGGCCCGGCGTGGTGAGGCCG
>NZ_VTZN01000552.1 GCF_008370645.1 Mycobacterium simiae | reverse complement strand
TTCCCCCCAACCTGCCATCCCAGCTGTTAAAGGCGTACTCATCGACGCATCCACCGTCGTCTCGGTAGGGCCGTAGACATTGATCACCAACCGCCCGGGCGCCCACCGGTCCACCACCTCGGCCGGGCACGGCTCAGCCCCGATCAACAACGCCACCGACCCCAAACCCTCTGGTGATAGCACCCCCACTTCGGTGGGAGTTTGACTGAGGACACTGACCTGTTCGGCTATCAGTAAGGCACGCAGGTCTGCCGGTACGTAGGTTACCGATTCGGGCACCACCACCAACCGCCCACCCCCCAACAGCGCCCCCCAGATCTCCTGGACCGAGACGTCGAAGCCATAGGAATGACACTGCGACCACACCCCTGCCGCCGGCAGGGGCGAATGGAGTGACTCCATCAGTTGA
>NZ_VTZN01000551.1 GCF_008370645.1 Mycobacterium simiae | reverse complement strand
TGTTGGGCGGTGCGCAGCTTGGCGGCCAGCTCGGCGGAGGAATTTTTCATCGCGAAGCCCGTGCTGGCGCGTGCGGCCACAGCCTTGGTGAACGCGATATTGGAAAAAGCGCTGGCCACACCGTGGGTCACCCAGACCCCCGCTTCGACGTTGGAGGCCGCCCCGGCCGCGGTTTGGGCCTGGGCTGAGGCCTGCTCTTGCAGTGTTGCCATTCTGGCTAGGTTTTCTGGGGTAACAACCAAATCTGCCATGTCGTGATCTCCTTAACGTGTGATTGATTACCGACCCGCAACGGCCGGCTAAGCTGCTAACCGCGTGAGCGGCCGCACCGCTAGGGGCCCTGGAGCGGGCTTGGCTGCGCGGCGGCTTGGGCGCCGACCGACTCGACCCCGATGGGTGCCCGCCCAACA
>NZ_VTZN01000550.1 GCF_008370645.1 Mycobacterium simiae | reverse complement strand
CCAGATCGTCCTCAGCGGGCGGATTTCACTGACCTCGCACCGCTGGCTGACCGGCCATCGCGTGGGTGAAACCGTGGTTTTCCCGGCCACCGGACTCATCGATCTGCTGCTTTACGCCGGGGAGCAGGCCGGCTCCCCGGTCGTCGACGAACTCGTCTTGCAGGCCCCCCTGGTCCTGTCCGATGACGCTGCCACCGATCTGCAAATCACCGTCCACCCCCTCGACGACACCCAGCAACGCCCCGTCACCGTCCACGCCCGCACTCACGACAACCACGAGCGCACCCCCTGGACGCTGAACGCCACCGGAAAGCTGAGCGCCCGCACGGCAGGGGTGCCCGCGCCGACGGTGCCGTCGGTGGTTGAGGCTGTCGATGTCACGGGCTTCTACCAGGGATTGGCCGCACAGA
>NZ_VTZN01000055.1 GCF_008370645.1 Mycobacterium simiae | reverse complement strand
GGTAGGTGTGGGGTATCTGCGTCGGTCGGGGTTGACCGCTGCACGGTTTGTGGCGTGCCCGTTCGGCGGAGCGGGAGCGCCGGGGACACGGATGTATCGCACCGGCGATTTGGTGCGCTGGCGTACCGATGGACAGCTGGCATTTCTCGGCCGCGCCGACGACCAAGTCAAGATCCGCGGCTACCGCATCGAACCCGCCGAAATCGCCGCTGCGCTAACCGAACTCGACGGTGTCGAGCACGCTGTCGTGATCGCCCGCGAGGACCGTCCCGGCGATAAGCGCCTGGTCGCCTACCTGACCGGAACAGCCGATCCGGCTCAGGTGCGCACCCAGTTGGCTGCCCAGCTGCCCTGCTACATACTGCCCGCCGCGATCGTGGTGCTGCCCCAGCTGCCGCTGACACTCAACGGCAAACTCGACACCCGCGCCTTACCGGCCCCCGAGTACACCAGCGACCACTACCAAGGCCCCAGCACCGCGGTCGAAGAAATCCTGGCCGCCATCTACGCCGAAGTCCTCGGACTGGACCGCGTCAGTGTTGAGGACTCCTTCTTCGAGCTGGGCGGCGACAGCATCTTGTCGATGCGCGTCGCTGCCCGGGCGCGCGCCGCCGGCGTGTTGTGCCGGCCGCGTGACATTTTCACCCACCAGAGCGTTGCTGGGCTGGCCCGGGTCGCCAGCTTTACCCAAGACGACCGGCACACCGCAGCTGACGACGGGCTGGGCGAGGTGACCATCACCCCGATCATCCGGTGGCTGGAAAGCATCGACGGCCCCGTCGGGCAATTCAATCAAACGATGCTCCTGCAGGCCCCCCGCCACAGCACCCCGGCCGACGTGGTGGCCTTGCTGCAAGTATTGCTGGACCGCCACCCCATGCTGCGCCTACAGGTCAAACACGACAACAACGCTTCGGGCCGGACTTCGGGGTGGACGTTGTGGGTGCCCCAACCGGGCTCGGTGGAGGCCCACAATTGCCTGCAGCACGACACCGTGTGCTCCGCCGCTACCATCGCCGCGGCTCACTCGCGGTTGAATCCCACCGCCGGTGTCATGCTCAGCGCGGTCTGGATTTCCTCAACAGCCCAGTTGGTGCTGGCCATCCACCATCTAGCCGTCGACGCCGTGTCCTGGCCGATCCTCCTCGAGGACCTCAACACCGCCTGGCACCAACACCGCAACGGCCAACAAATCGCCTTGCCCACGCGCGGCACGTCCTTTCGGCAATGGGCCACGAGGCTAGCCGAACACGCCCACCACCCGAGCGTCACCGACCACGCCCGCACCTGGCAACACATCAACGCGATACCGGCCGCCCTACCGGCCGCGGCCCCCGCGGTAGATACCTTTGCCAGCGCCGGGCGCCTGTCGACAGCACTAGATGTCGCCACCACCCGCATACTGCTCAGCGACGTACCCGCAGCGTTTCACACCGGCATCCAAGACATCCTGCTAATCGCCTACGCCCTGGCCTGGACCGAATTCCTGGACACCAACAACACACCGATCAGCATCGACGTCGAGGGCCACGGCCGCCACGAAGAACTCGCGCGCGGCATCGACCTGTCCCACACCGTGGGCTGGTTCACCACCAAATACCCCATCGCACTAACCATCGATCGGCTGCCCTGGGCCACGATCATGGCCGGCGACCCGGCGATGGCGGCGATCATCAAACACGCCAAAGAACAACTGCGGGCGTTGCCCGACGGCATTACCTATGGTCTGCTGCGCTACCTCAACCCCGACATCGACCTCACCGCGCCCGACCCCCCAATCGGATTCAACTACCTCGGCCGGTCCGCCCCAGCCGATGCCTCATGCACCGACCAAACCTGGCGGGTTGCCGGCTCACCACGCATCGACACCAGCACAACCGGGCTGTCCATGCCGCTGGTGCACACCGCAGAAGTCAACGCCATCACCATCGACACCGACACCGGCCCCCAACTGCACGCCAACTGGACCTGGGCCACCACCATCCTCGACCACACCCAGGTCACCCGAATCAGCCAACTCTGGTTCGAGGCCCTCACCGGCATCTGCACACATGTGCGCAACGGCGGGGGCGGGCTCACTCCCTCCGATATCGCGCCCACCACACTCAACCAGGAACAGATCGAAGTCCTCGAACACACCTACTCGGTCGATGACCTGCTGCCGCTGACTCCCCTGCAGCAGGGGCTGCTCTTCCATACCAGCGACACCCACGACGCCGCCGAGCCCTACGTGGTCCAGATTGAGATCGGTTTGAGCGGCCGGCTCGACCACCGCGGCCTGCGTGACGCCGTGCAAGCAGTGCTCAACAGGCATCCGAACCTCGCGGCCCGGTTCGTCTACCAAGACGTTGACGAACCAGTTCAGGTGATCGTGGCCGATCCGATGCTGCCCTGGCGCTATGTCGATCTCACCGAAGCCGGAAAACGTCAACCCGATATCGAGCGGTTGTGCGCCGACGAGCGCGCCGCCGTCGCCGATGTCACCCACAACTCTCCGTTCCGGGCCGCTTTGATCCGCACCGCACCCGACCGGCACCTGCTGGTGCTTACCAATCACCACGTCGTGTGCGACGGCTGGTCGCTGCAAATCCTGCTGCGCGAAATATTCGCCGGCTACCACGGGCAACGGCTACCCGCACCCGCTCCCTACCGCAACTATCTGGCCTGGCTTGCCCATCAGGACCGACACAGCGCCCAAACAGCCTGGCGCACCCTCTTTTCCGGTTTTGAAACACCCACCTTGCTGGGCCCGCGGGATCGGTTTCGACCGGCCCAGCGTGGCGTCACATCGTTTCAGTTGCCCAGCGGCATCACCGCGGCGCTGGCCGGGTTGGCGCGCGCCCACCACACCACCGTCAATATCGTCCTGCAGGCCGCCTGGGCCCACCTACTGGGCGGGTTAACCGGCCACCACGACGTCGCATTCGGCACCACGGTCTCGGGGCGACCCGCCGATCTACCCGATGCGCAAACCATGGTGGGCCTACTGATCAACACCGTGGCAGTGCGCGCCACCACGACCGCACACACCACCACAACAGAACTGCTGCACCAACTCCACCAGCGGCATAACGACACACTCGACCATCAGCATCTGGCGCTCAGCGACATTCACCGCGCCAGCGGCCATGACATCTTGTTTGACACCCTGCTCGTCTACGAGAACTACCCCATCAGCCCCTCGCTACCCCCGGGCGAGCACGATCTCACCATCACCGACCTCACCAGCCGCGAAGCCGCCCACTATCCCCTTGCCCTGGTCGTCCTACCGGGACCTCAACTCGCGTTCCACATCGAATTCGCCACCGATATCTTCGCCGCGCACCGCATCGACGCGCTGATCGAGCGCCTGCAACGGCTGTTGCAGATAATGGCAACCCAACCCGACCGGGCGCTATCGACGGTGGATCTGCTCTCCGAAACCGAAAACACAAGCCTGGCCGCGTGGGGCAACCGCGCCGCGCTGACGACCACCCCGGCCCCGGTGTCGATCCCCGCGCTATTTGGCGCGCAAACAGCCCGCACACCGGACGCGGTGGCGCTGGCTTTTCAGGACAGCTCGCTGACCTACCGTCAGCTCGACACCGCCGCCAACCGGCTCGCCCACCGGCTAGCGCACCACGGGGTGGTGCGCGGCGATGTGGTCGCACTGCTGCTGCCCCGCGGCGCCCAGGCGATCGTCGCAATCCTGGCGGTGCTCAAGGCCGGTGCTGCCTACCTCCCCATCGAACCCACTCAACCCGACGCCCGCATCGCGCTCATGCTCGACGACGCCGCACCGGTGACGGCGGTGACCACCAGCGAGCTGGCAAGCCGGCTCGCCGGGCACAACCTGGCCGTGATCGATGCGAACGACTCAACCCTGATCACCGAGCCGGACATGGCGTTGCCAGCGCCCGCCGCCGAGAACATCGCCTACATCCTCTACACCTCGGGCACCACCGGAACCCCCAAAGGCGTGGCCATCAGCCACCACAACATCACCCAGCTCTTCACATCACCGACCTCATTCGCACCCTCACCCGGTCAGACGGTAACCCAGTGCCATTCTTACGCTTTCGACCTGTCGACCTTTGAAATCTGGAGTGCGCTGCTGCACGGCGGACGGCTGGTGATCGTACCCGAATCGGTGACCCGTTCGCCGGCAGACCTGCACGCCTTGCTGGTCTCCGAACGGGTCGACATGCTCACCCAGACGCCCTCAGCGGTGGCGATGCTCTCGCCGCGCGGGCTGGAGTCGACGACGTTGGTCGTCGGCGGTGAGGCCTGTCCCCGCGAGGTGATCGACCGCTGGGCGCCCGGGCGGGTAATGGTCAACGCCTACGGCCCCACCGAGACAACGATGTACATATCGATGAGTGCGCCGTTGCACCCGGCTTCGGAAGCAACAGCGATCGGCCGTGCGGTGGCGGGTGCGGCGTTGTTCGTCCTGGACCAGTGGCTGCGGCCGGTGCCGGAGGGGGTGCCCGGGGAGTTGTACGTGGGCGGCCAGGGTGTCGGCAACGGATATTGGCGCCAATCGGCGTTGACCGCCGCACGGTTCGTCGCCTGCCCCTGCGGCGGGTCCGGGACGCGGATGTATCGCACCGGCGACCTGGTGCGCTGGAACGCCGATGGCCAGCTGCACTATGTCGGCCGCGCCGATGAGCAGGTGAAAATCCGCGGCTACCGCATCGAACCGGCCGAAATCGCCACCGCCCTAAACACACTCGAGGGCGTCAACCAAGCCGTCGTGATCACCCGCGAGGACCGCCCCGGCGACAAACGCTTGGTCGGCTACCTCACCGGCGACGTGGACACCGCAGCCGCGCGCGCGGCACTGGCCAGCCGGCTACCCCATTACATGCTGCCCGCCGCGCTGGTCGTGCTACCGGCGTTGCCGCTGACAGTCAACGGCAAACTCGACACTCGCGCGCTGCCCGCTCCCGACTACACCAGCGACCACTACCGGGCCCCCACCACCGCGGTCGAGGAAATTCTGGCCACCATCTATGCCCAGGTCCTGGGCCTAGACCGCGTCGGCATCGACGACTCCTTCTTCGACCTCGGCGGAGACTCCCTGCTGGCCATGCGCGCGATCGCGGCCGTCAACGCCGCCCTGGACACCCGCATCGCGGTACGCACCCTGTTCCGGACACCCACCATCGAAGCCTTGAGCCAACAACTAAGCGCACCAGGCAATTCGGTTGACGTTGTTCCCGTAGAAGTGCTCAACGACGGCCCTGGCACCCCGCTCTTTTGCCTCTCGCCCGGGGGAGGACTCAGCTGGCCCTACCGAAGCCTACGGTCATACCTCGACTGCCCAATCATCGGCATTCAGCAACTCCCGCACGACGGCCAAGCCGAGCCCAAATCACTTCGCGACCAAGCCAAAAAGCACGCCGACACCATCCAGGCGCTCCATCCCGACGGCCCGTACCACCTGCTCGGCTGGTCATTTGGCGGCATCGTCGCGCACGCGATTGCCGTTGAGCTACAACGGCGCGGATGCACAGTTGCGCGCTTGCTCGCGCTAGACCCGGTCCTGGCGCCAGATGCTCCCGACGCCGACGACAACGGCGCAAACGGCCAAGATCTCATGACCGAAAGCGAGGCCATGCTGGCCATCATGAAAGCCGCGGGCATCGACAACACGGAACCGTCCCGCCCGCTCGCCTATCCGCAGGTAGCGGCACGGATGCATCAGCCCGACACGGCGCAGTTCGCGCTTCCCTCAAGACAACTCGTCGATGTCATGGTCAAGAACATCAACACCAATACGGCGCTCCGGTCTCAACATGTGCCGGACATTTTCGACGGCGACATGATCATCTTCTCGGCACAACCGGCTAACGGCAGCTCAACGCTCGAGCCGATGTGGCGCCCCTACGTAGCCGGCAGCATCACCGAGTACCGCGTCGACTGCGCGCATGAGGAGATGCTCAGTGCCCCCTCACTGAAACTCTACGGCGACCAGCTCGCGGCGGCATTGGCCTCGACGGGTGAATAGCCCGAGCCTGAGGCGCCTCCTACCTCACTCCGCATCCGGCGCGAACTGATGTTGAGTTCCGCGGTGACTGCTGACAGCGTTGGCTAGTGGTCTCTCCGGTGATGACATCGCAAACCGTAACCGTTGATATCCCAGAACTGTTGTCCGCGTGGAGCGCTCCGCCAACGACGGAGCAAGGAGGGTAACGTCCGTTCCGTTCGCGATGCAGCGTCATGCTAGTCCTCACTGGACGCAAACTTGTTCCCGCACTGGATGACCCATGAAAAATATTGGTCAGTAACCTTCGAGAGGCCGGCAGGGGACGACCAGTTCCGCCGATCGGTGGACACCGACTCTCTCCGGGTAGCGGATACACGCCACAGCATCACACTGCCAAAATGCCTTGTCGCTCAGTAATACTCAACCTTCGGCCCGAGGTGTGGAATACCCATGATCATGCATCCTTTCGACGATGACACCGGCTTCTTCGCGTCGTTAAGGCACGGGCAGACTCTTGGCGCCTAACCGCGATCGCATGGGGCGTGATGCGCGGACGTTTCCGCTGACGCAGGCACAGCTGGGCATATGGCTCTCACAGCAAACGGGCGGTTCGGAAACCGACTGGCAATCTAGCTTGTTTGTGGTTATCGACGGCGCGATACAGCCTGACCTGGTTGAGCGGTCGATCCGCCTCGTGATGCACGAAGCAGAACCACTGCGGGCCAGTATTTTTGAAGCGGACGGCCAGGTCTTGCAACGGATAGTTGATTACCCGGATCTCGAAGTTTCTTTCCACGATCTGACACGGGCACCGGACCCAGTACGCGACGCCCATGCGCTGGCTTCGTCGATCCAACGCACGCCGATGTCGTGGGCTGGCCCATTGTTTCGATTCCGGTTATTGCAAACACGTGGAGAACAATTCTATTTGTTTATCTGTCTCCATCACATAGTCATTGATGGATTCGGCTTTTCGCTTCTGACCAACCGGATCGCCGCTGTCTACTCCGCGCTTGCTGCCGACACACCCGTTCCGCCAACCTGCTTTGGCTCGCTGCGCGACTTGGTGGCCTACGAACTGGACTACGAAGAATCCAGTCAGTATCGCGACGACCTGGCCTATTGGAATGAGAATCTTTCGCCGGCGACCGCAGGGGGCCAGTCGGTGGCGCAGGCCGCTGATGGGCGGGATTCGTGTTCGGCTTCTGCCCCGATTCAATTGGACCCGCGCATGGTGACTCGTGTTGATGAGTTGGCCCGCGGGTTGGGTGTGCATCGGTCATCGGTGCTCACCGCGGCGTGCGCGCTGTTGGTTCACTATTGGTATGGCGGCGCGTCGGAGGTGGAGCTGGACTTCCCGGTCAGCAGGCGAACAAGTCTGCAGTCAAAGACAATTCCCGCCATGGTAGCCGGGATCGTGCCGCTGATGCTGAAAACGCCGCCGGGTGCTACGGTCGCCGAGTTATGCGTACACGTTGAGTCGCGGATACGAGACATCTTGCAGCACGGGAAGTTTCCGGTGCACATGTTGCAGAACACGGGCCAGTTACGGACCGAGCGACAGGCCGCAGCCAGAGTCTGCGTCAATTTTTTTCCGACGACAGCTATTCGCCCCTTCGGTGGCGCGACCGCGTCGGCGCTATACACAACTTTTGGGCGCACGACACACTTTGGCCTGTTCTTTCTGCGAAACGGCGATCAGCTCTTCTTGACCACCGCGGGCGCCGGGCAGCCGTTCTCGGATTTCGATGACTTGCAGTTAGCAGACCGGCTGCACAAACTGCTGGTGGCCATGACCCTTGATCCCGACCAGCGCCTACCGTCAATCGATCTATTCGACGAGGATGAGCGCAAGGGCTCGCAGGTGTGGGGCAACCTAGCGGCGCTGACCCAGCCGGTTGCCGAGGCGGCGCAGTCGGTTCCGCAGTTGTTTGACGCCCAGGTCGCCCGCAGCCCGCATGCGGTGGCGCTGGTCTGCGGTGAGAATTCGTGGACCTATCACGAGCTTGATTCCGCCGCCAACCGGCTCGCCCGCCTGTTGGCCAATTACGGAGTGGGTCCCGGCGATGTGGTCGCACTGTTGTTCCAGCGATCGGCCCAAGCGGTGATCGCGATCCTGGCGGTGCTCAAATCGGGGGCGGCCTACCTACCCATCGACCCGGCCCACCCCGATGCCCGAATCGCGTTCCTGCTCGACGACGCCAGGCCAACGGCTGTGCTAACCACCGGCGAGCTGGCCGGCCGACTCCGCGGACACGACCTGACCGTCATCGATGTCAACGACCCCACCAACACCGCCCACCCGCTGCTCTACCCCGACGCCGAGGACATCGCCTACATCCTTTACACCTCAGGCACCACGGGAGTACCCAAAGGCGTCGCCATCACCCACCACAACGTCACCCAACTCCTAGCCCCACCAACCCCGTTCACCACGACGCTCGGTCGAGGAGCGGGCCACACAATTACCCACTGCCACTCCTATGCCTTCGATTTCTCCGTATGGGAGATCTGGGCCACGCTACTCCACGGCGGACGTCTAATCGTGGTGCCCGAATCAATAACGCACTCCCCCAGCGACTTTCACGCCCTGCTAGCCAACAAAGGCGTCACAATACTTACCCAAACCCCTTCCGCGGCAGCGGTATTGCCAACGCGCGGCCTGGAATCGACTGCGCTGGTGCTTCTTGGTGAGGTCTGTACCGGTGAACTGGTCGACCGCTGGGCGTCCGGGCGGACAGTATTCAACGCCTACGGCCCCACCGAAACCACAGTCTGGGTGTCGGTCAGTGCACCGCTCACACCAGCGCCAGGACCAGCGCCGATCGGACGCCCCCTACCGATGACGGCGTTGTTCGTCCTCGACCGATGGCTGCGACCGGTGCCGGCAGGTGTGGCAGGGGAATTGTATGTGGCCGGCCGACAGGTAGGTGTCGGGTATTGGCGCCGGGCAGCCTTGACAGCATCACGGTTTGTCGCCTGTCCCTTCGCCGGGACGGGCACCCGGATGTATCGCACTGGCGACATCGCCCGCTGGGACAACGACGGCCAGCTGCACTATGCGGGCCGCGCCGATGAGCAAGTCAAAATCCGCGGACATCGCATCGAACCCGGCGAAATCGAGGCGGTACTGGCGGCGCATCCTCGGGTTGCGCAGGCCGTGGTCACCGCTCAAACCCCCACTCCTGGTGTGGGTGTTGGCGACAAGCAATTGGTGGGTTATGTGGTACTGGATCGCGACGCGCTGCTGACGCGTGAGCCCAAGCGGGAAACGCGGCTCGTTGAGCAGTGGCGGGGGGTTTACGACGGCGCGTATTCGGCGTCGATGGCCAACCCGAACACGCCGGCTGTGTTGGGGGAGGATTTCGGGGTCTGGACCAGTAGTTATACCGGGGCGCCGATCCCGTTGGACCAGATGCGGGAATGGCGGTCGGCCGCAGCGGATCGAATAGCGGGGTTGACTCCGCGCCGGGTGCTCGAAATTGGGGTGGGCTCAGGGCTGCTGCTTGGGCAGCTGGCCCCGGTATGCGTCGAGTATTGGGGCACCGACTTTTCCGCGCCGACGATCGAGATGCTCCAAGCCGCGGTGGCCCCGCGGTCCTGGGGTGGGCGAGTGCGGTTGCGGGTACAGCCTGCGGATGTAGCGGATGGCTTGCCGCAGGGCCATTTCGATGTGGTGGTGCTCAATTCGGTGATCCAATACTTCCCCAGTGTGGGGTACCTGCTTGACGTGCTGGCGACCGCGATGTGGCTACTGGCCCCAGGCGGGGCACTATTCATCGGTGACATACGCAGCCTGACGTTGCTGCAGGCGTTTACCACCGGAGTGGTGTGCGCGGCTACCGCCGACACTGAGGACACCGCCGCGGCGCTGCGAGAGCGGATCCGGCGGGAAATGCTCGCCGAGCAGGAACTGTTGTTGGCGCCGGAATTCTTTGCCGCGCTGCCCCAGCATATTGCCGACATCGCCGCTGTTGAAATCCAGCTCAAACGGATGGAGTCGGTGAACGAACTCAGCTGCTATCGATACGATGCGGTGCTGCGTAAGGCGCCGGCAGCTGTCCGGTCCCTTGCCGACCTACCCACTCAACCATGGCATCAATTGAGAAGCCTTGCCGCACTAGGTCAATACCTGCAATCGCGGTACCCGACTCAGCTGCGTGTCACTGGGGTTCCTCATGCCGGGATTTGGCCTGACGTGGCGATGGCACAAGCGCTGGCCGAAGCCGACGATCAGGTGCCGGCCCACCTGCTGCGTGCCGCATTATCCGCCCCAGATGCGGTTTTGCCGCACCAATGTCATTTGTTGGGGCGACAATTGGGATATACCGCCAGCCTGACCTGGTCCCCGACGCCTGGTCTGATAGACCTCGTCTACACGTCCGACAGCCAATCGACCCACGCCGCGGTTGACGCGTTCTCGGACCTGTACCGGCCGGCTGGCGTTCTCGGCTCGATCGCCGAATACAGCAACGATCCCTCGGCGGCCGAATTGGTGGCCGAACTGCGCCAGTTGGTACGCGCCCAGTTACCGGATTACATGGCGCCCGCAGCAATCATGACCATCGACAAGTTGCCGCTGACCACCAACGGCAAACTCGATCGGAAAGCGCTACCGGCCCCACAGTTCGTCAGCGCGGCAACCGTCCGGGCATCGAGGGACCACCGTGAACGGATCCTAGCCGGCCTGTTCGGCGAGATCCTCGGTTTGGCGCATGTCGGTATCGACGACGAGTTCTTCGCGCTGGGCGGGCATTCCCTTTCTGCCTTCCGGCTGGTCGTAGGAATCCGCGACGAACTCGGTGTCGAAATCCCGGTCCGGGCGGTATTCCAAGCACCCACTGTCGCCGCCCTCGCCGCATGGATTGTGACCCATGGTGACAGCCCGCCCCGGGCGGCGCTAAGCGTGCGCCCTCGACCGGCGCGGGTGCCGTAGTCATCAGCCCAATCCCGGTTCTAGCTCATTCACAAGTACGCGGGCCCGTCGGCGACGTGCAACCTTCCGTTGGCGCTCCGGCTGACCGGGCGCCTGGATTCAGCGGCGCTGACCGCGACTCTCTGTGACGTTGGCCCTGCACTCGGCCACGGCCTGCGCCGCCAACCATGCGATGACAAGTTGTGGACCTATCGCCAGCTCGATGAGACTGCCCCGTTCCTTACTCAATAGTCCACTTTCCTAATGTGTTGTGAACCGTGCCCGCCGAGTTGGTCGACCGCTGGGCGCCCGGGCGGACCATGATCAACACCTACGGCCCCACCGAAACCACGGTGTGCGTCTCGATGAATGCGCCCTGGACCCGATCGGCCACCCGATGCCGGGCGCAGCGTTGCTCGTTCTCGATCAATGGTTGGGCCGGGAGCGGACTCGACGTCGACTCAAATCCAGCGTCGTGCTATCGGCCTCGATGCCGCAGCGGACCTAACCCCAGTCGCTCGAGGGCTGACTCGACGCATAGCACGAACTGGCGTTGTCGAGCGTCGCGCGTAGCGTCATCCAGCAGCGTCCAACCCAGCGACGGGGACACCAAATCCACGCGCATTACCCGCGCCTCGCCCGGCTCGCCTGTCACATCGACGCGGCCATAGAGCAATTCGCCCACGCCGATGCCCAGGTGAGCAGCGGACGCCTGTAGCGCTGCGTGCCCCAAATCCCACAGCTCGAAATCTGGATCGACCACGGACTCCGCCGCCGCGGTGAACGCGTGGGACCTGACACCGCCGAAAAAGATCAACGCCGTCTCACCGGCTGCGGCCGGTTGCTCGTGCCCACCGGCAGGCCACGCCGACCTGAACAATATCGGCACGTTGGCACGCTTGAGGTCGTGCAGGTAGCGCGGGTTGACATTCCAGGCGATCACACCGGGCGGGTTGAGCAGGTTGGGGACGGATCTAGTCCACCTCAGGAACTCGTCCAGCCGGTTGAGGTAGTCCCTCGTCGCACGCACGATCACTAGATCGGCGTGACCGGTATCCGGGTCGTCCCAGGACATCCACCGGGCATGCAACCCCCGTCTACGCAGCGCGCCGACCAGCCCGGCGTCGTCACTGTCACCGGCGACCTGTTGCGGGCAACCCGCCAACACGATGCGCGGATGGAAGAGGTCTGGCCGGGCGAGTTTCATGCTCGGGCATGATAACCCCATGCATGCAATAGAAGTCAGCGAAACCGGCGGCCCCGATGTGTTGCGCTACGTCGACAAGCCACAGCCCGAACCCGGTCGCGGCGAGGTGCTGATCAAGGCAGAGGCCATTGGCGTCAACTTCATCGACACCTACTTCCGCTCGGGGCAATATCCACGATCGCTCCCGTTCGTCCTGGGCAGCGAGGTGTGCGGCACCGTGCTGGCCGTCGGCGAGGGAGCCCATGGTATCGGTGTCGGCGACCGGGTGGTCAGCGCCTCAGCGAACGGTGCATACGCTGAAATGTGTACCGCGCCAGCTTCCTTGACGGCGAAGGTGCCGGACCGTATCAGTTCCGACGTAGCAGCCTCGGTACTGCTGAAGGGGCTCACCGCACACTATCTGCTGAAGTCGGTGTATCCGGCGCAACGCGGCGACACCGTGCTGGTGCACGCCGGCGCCGGTGGCGTTGGGCTGATCTTGACGCAGTGGGCCACGCACCTTGGCGTCAGGGTGATCACCACCGTCTCGACCGCGGACAAGGCGAGGCTGTCCAGGCGGGCCGGCGCCGCCGAGGTGCTCGCCTACCCCGAGGACGTTGCCCAGTTCGCTGATCAGGTTCGTGCGCTGACCGGAGGCGCCGGTGTGGCGGCGGTTTACGACGGCGTGGGCGCCAGCACGTTTGACGCCAGCCTGGCCAGCCTGGCAGTGCGCGGGACGCTGGCACTGTTCGGTGCCGCCAGCGGGCCCGTACCACCGATCGACCCGCAGCGCCTCAACGCCGCCGGGTCGGTGTATCTAACCCGACCCTCGCTGTATCACTTCATGCGCACCGACGAGGAGTTCAGCTGGCGAGCCGCTGAATTATTCGACGTAGTAGGCAGCCAGGCGGTCACCATTGAAGTCGGCGGTCGCTATCCGCTTTCTGACGCGGCGCAGGCCCACACAGACCTGCAGGGCCGAAAAACTGCGGGCTCACTCCTGCTGGTACCGGTCACCTGAACCGAATTTCACGGCGACCCGTGCGGAGCGCGGATTGGAGCACCGTTGAGTGGACGGCGGGTCCGCCAATTGGGCGACACGAATTCGGCCTGAGCAGTGGATAGCCGTGCGCCATCGACGCGGCCAAACTGGTGCCGCGGCGCGCAATTGCCGCCGCGTGGAGGGTACCGGCCACTGCGGCTCATGCCCTATCGAAGAAAGCGAGAATGCCGTGGCTGTTCTGAATATCGCAGACCGCCAGCTGACCGACGACGAGAGAGGCGAGCGAGCCTTCTTTGTGCCGCTGCACGATGCCGCTACACAGCTCGCAAGCTAGCTCCTGGTCCACGATCGAGCGTTCGATTCCCGTTGAACGCTCGATCGTGGCGTGCATGAATGTTCTGGGTCGGCTCGGCACCGTGTCGTACCGGACTGTCTCCCCAAAGTATTCGCGGCAAATCCATGCGACCTTGGTCACCGATCAATCAGGGCGCACGGGCGGCTACGGCAAGGGAGTTTATCCACAGAATCTGGCCAGCGCGCTGTTCGAATTGTTGGAACTAGCCGCTTGCCGCAGAATCGTCGCACTCCGGGACGCACGGACCGAAATTGACAGTCACGAGTTGTATCAGGCCGGCACCTTGCCCATCGATGCCGTTGGCGACTACCTGCGCAGATCAGCCGCCACAGTGCCGGCGGTGCGGTTCCGAGCAATCTCAGCGCCAGCGACACCCGATGTGTGGCTGCCAGCGGCCATGTATGACCCACCGATCGGCGACGTCGACGACGACGCCCAGCAGCAATTGGCGTTGGGATATTGGAGCACAAATGGCTACGCCGCAGGAATGAATGGCACCGAAGCGCTGCTGCATGCGGTCAACGAAGTGATCGAACGGGACGCTTTCAGCAATTTTCTGCTCGAATCTGCTTTCGGCCGTCCAGTTGGAAGCTCGATGCTCCTCGGCGACGGCTGGTTATCCGACTTGAAGTCGGAAATCGAACGATCGAGCAGCTCGACCATCGACGTCCGAATTATCCCGGCGTTGGCGGGCACCGTTGCGATTGCGATCGGATCGCGATTCGACTGCTATCAGCGCCGCCTGCTCGGTATGGGCTCGTCATCGAACGCCGCATACGCGATTGAGCGCGCGCTGCTGGAATACGAGGAGGTATGCGCTACAGACTACTTGCGAGCAGCCGGCCAACTCCATCCCGACGACGACAATTTCGGGGCACGGGCACTGGTCGAAAACTATCCATTCCTCAATGAGTGCTGCAGATGTACGACACTATCGCCGCCGGTTGATCAAACCGAATTCCACGTCATGACGGCCACCCAACCCACGCCAGTCGCCGAGCAACTGGCTACCAAGATCCAGATCCTGCAGCAAGCCGGGTACCCGGTCTTGGCGCGGACACTCTTTGCTGCCGCCGCCGACGGGTCTCGTGACGGCTCTCCGACGGTGGTGCAGGCCGTGGTTCTCGGCGCCGAACAATTTCATGTAGTTCACGTCGGCCGCGTCGGCGAGCCCATCGCCCGCCTGCGGACTCTCGAAGTCATCGAGGCCTGCAGACGACAACGCTAAGTGCGCGAGTCGGTCTGCTTAACCCGCCACGGCCCCGTCCCGCGAGTTGAGCGACCACGAAACAGCCGGTTCGCACTTGTCCGGCGGTCAAGCACCAGCTCAGGTGAATCGGACGACGCTACCCGGTATGAGCTGTTCGACTCGTCCGCGGCACTCGACTTCGACGGGTGCTACATCACGTGGTGCGACGCTGATCTCCGCGCCCTTCCCGCTGACTCGCAAGTGCAGGTGGTGGCCACGATAGTGAATCGGGAAACCAAGTGCCCCAAGATATTCCGGCCAAAGCGGAGACAGCACGATACGATCGCCACGGATCTCCAGACCGGTGAAGCACCGCTGCACGAAATCGACGCTGCCGGCCATGGCAGCCAAATGAACGCCTTCGGATGTGGTGCCGCCCTGGATATCGGCGACGTCGGATTTCAGCACTTGCTGGAAAAATTCCAGCGCACGGTCCCGGTTGGCCCGGGCCAGCACCCAGCCGTGGACCACCGCACTCAACGTCGACCCATGTGAGGTGCGGGCCATGTAGTAGTCGACCAGCTCCGGGATCCGATGCGCATCCAGGTGGTAATCGAGCCGACCCAGCAGTTCCCGCAATTCGTCGGCCGACAACAGGTAGAGCAGCATCAGCACGTCGGCTTGCTTGGACGCCCGGTATCGGTTGACGTCGTCATTCTCGGCTTCCAGGATGCGATCGAGTCGCTGAATGTTGCTGTATCGCTGCCGGTAGGCGTCCCAATCCAGTTCCAGTAATTCCTCGTAACCCTCGAATTGACTGATCAGGCCATCGTGGAACGGGACAAACATGCGCCGGCTGACGTGCTCCCACTGGACAAGCTCGTCATCGGTCAGTCCCAGCCTTTCGCTCAAGTCCAACCGGTTGGGCAGCGGCATCAGTTGTAACGCGTCAATCGCCCGCATGATCACCCACACCGCCATCACGTTGGTGTAGGCGTTGTTATTCACACCGTCGTAGGGCCGGTCCGGATACCCGGAGTGGAATTCGTCGGGGCCGATCACGCCGTTGATGCAGTATCGATCGCGGTCCTGATCGTAGCTGGCCCTGCTCACCCAAAACCGGGCGATCTCGGCCATCATCTCGGTCCCGTAATCAATCATGTAGGCCACATCGCCGGTGACCTGGTAGAAGTGCCACACGTTGTAGGCGACGGCAATACCGATGTGGTGGGCGCGGCGGCTGGCGTCCGGCCGCCACCGCCCGGACCGGGGATTCAGGTGCTGCTCCGGGCTTTCCTCCCGCCCGTCACTACCGGACTGCCACGGATACAGGGCGCCGCGATAGCCGGCCAGCTTGGCAGCGCGGCGGGCTTCCAGCAGGCGTCGGTATCGGTATCGCAGCAACGACCGGGTGACCGCGGGAAGCCGCAGGTTCAACACCGGGAAGATAAACAGCTCGTCCCAGAAGATATGCCCGCGGTATGCCTCACCATGCAGCCCCCGGGCTGGGACCCCGACATCGAGTTCCTCACTGTTGTAGGACACTGTCTGCAGCAGATGCAGCAGATGCAGCCGCAAAACTCGCAATTCCTCGGTGTGGTTGCTGAATTCGATTGACAACCGTTCCCACAGATGCGCCCACATGAGCCGGTGGGCATCGCATATCTCGGCGAATCGTCCTTGGCGGCCGAGCCTGCGTTCGGCTCCGGTCGCCGGATGCGATGTGGCTACATCACGTCCGGTCACCAAGGTGACAATCTTCTCCACGGTCAGCGGCTTACCCTGCTTGACCTCAGTGAAGATGCTGTGGCCGATTTCAAATTCTTCGTCGAGCAATCGATAGGTCGCGGGCGCCGGCGCATGGCCGTACCAAACGCTGGTCCGCGCAGCCAGCGCGATAGGGATCTTGGACTGGCTGGTTTCGGCGGCCATCAGCACCGAATTCTCGGACAATGCAACCTTTACCAGTCCCTGTAAGTGATTGCTGGCCAAGCCCCGATACCGCTCGACCCCGGAATTGCGAATGTTGCCGTCGAGCGTTGACCGGATCTCGATCGGGCCTGACCAGTCCTCAGCCACGATCACCGTCTGCAGCGCCGCCACATGCGCCTGGTTCATCGACACAAACCGCTGCTGCGTTATTGAGGTGGTGCGGCCGGCGTCGTCGCGGCAGGTCAGGTCCCGCGTCAGCACCGCACCGCGCAAGTCCAACGTCTGGCGGTAGGACAGCAACGTGACCGCGTCGACGTCGAGCCAGTCACCGTCGCCGACGCGGAATGTCAACGGAAGCCAGTTGGGCAGATTCACCAGACTTTCGTGCGCGGTGCGGGTGCCGCCGATCAGGTCGTCCAGCCGGTTGTACACCCCGGCGGCATACGTTCCCGGATAGTGCACTTGGCTGGCTTTCGATTCCGGTGCCGCTCCCCGGGTGGCGAAGTAACCGTTGCCGACCGTGCACAGCGCCTCGCGCAGCTTTTCGTTGGGCGGATCGTAGCCCTCGAAGGTGAGAGTCCAACCGCGAGAGTGCGTCTCACGCTCATATGCCAGCCACCTGGCGCCGCGCCGGACGAAGTCACGCACTTCGGTGGGATTTCCCAGCGCGAAGCTGGCCGCGGTTGGGCGGTCGCCGTGCTCGTTGTGGCGGACCACCAGCCCGATGCCGCTGAACCGGACCGTATCGAAGGCGTCCTCGTCGGTGAGGTCGTCACCGATGTAGATCGACAGCGCCCGCCCCGTTGGGAAGATGCGATTGCGGATCCAGGCTAGAGCGGTGCCCTTGTCCCAGTCGATGTCCGGTAGCAATTCGATGACTTTGCGACCAGTGGTCACGCGAAGGCCACGTCGTCGGCCGTGCCGGTTTGCGGCCGCGGTCACCTCAGGCACCCGCTCGGCCGCGACATTGCGAAAGTGCACTGCGACGGCGAACCGCTTGTGTTCCACACGTGCGCCCGGTATCTGACTTAGCTCGTCGCGAAGATCGGCCGCGACGCTTTCCAGCACATCTACTGCGCCGGCCGCTGCGTCATGCTGGTGGTGACTGCCATCGGGTGCGAGCAGTTCAAAGCCATGGCTGCCGGCGTACCAGATGCCCGGTAACCCGACCCGGTCACGGATATCCGTCAGATCCCGACCGGACAATATCGCGACCGGGCACTGTATCGACAAATATTCAAGTGCCTCGGCGGCGCCATCAACCAGCGTGGCGGTATCAGGGTCCGGCACGATCTCCGACAGCGTGCCGTCAAAGTCCAAACACGCGAACGGCTGACGGCCAGCGATCATCCCGATCACCTGACCGTAGGAATCCAGCGCGTTGGGGCGCTGTGACATGCGGGCGTCGCCGGTACGGACCGTGACGTCGGAGAGATCGGTGACCACGACGTCGGCGCTACCTCGCAGCAGCTCATCGGCCTGCCCATCGGCGTCGAGACCGATCACGAGAGCAAAGCCGCACTCACGAGCAGCCTGCACACCCCCCGCGGTGCCGGCGACGATCACGGCGCGCTCCGGGGCAACCTCGAGCTTGGCAGCAGCAGCCAAGAGGCCGTGGCGCGTGACCGGCTGTCCAGGCGCCACGGCAGCCCCTGCGTCGGCCGAAGCGCTGAAGGGTTGCGTTGCTCCGGCTGATGCCAGCACCTGGATGCGCTGACCGGCCGGCGAATAGTCGGCCGCCAGTACACCGGCCTGGTTCAGCTTACGGGCCAGCGACAATGTCGACTCCCGTGCCGAATCGTCGCCCGTGGCCCCCGATGGCGCGCCAGTGGCGTCGGCAACGAAGATCACCCCGGCGTGGCGACGCGGATCGACCATGAACGACTTCATCGTGGGCCCCCCTAGCCGGGTTGCTCGTCGTCCATATGGTCGCGCGCGCACCAGGTGACGTGAACCCCTTCGGGGCCATCGGAGCACTTCGGCAGCCGATTGGTGACAAAGGTCCCGGCCGGCCAAGCGGCTACAAACCGATCAGAACAACCTGGGCAGCCCTAGTGCCGAGTCCACGGCCAGGGCGCAGAACACTAATGCCAAGTAGTTGTTTGATTGCAAGAATAGCCGCAGCGGCTTGACCGGCTCGCCGGCGCGGACTCCGGCGTACAACTGATGCGCCATGGTGACGAACCAAGCCCCCGCCATCACGGCGACCGCAGCGTACAGCCAGCCCGTCGCCGGTGTCAGCAGCAGCGTCACCAACGCAGTTATCCAGGTATAGATCAGGATTTGCTTGGTGACCTGGCGCTCGGTTGCCACGGCGGGCAGCATCGGCACGCCGGCATCCTTGTAGTCATCCTTGTAGCGCATCGCTAGTGCCCAGGTATGCGGGGGCGTCCAGAAGAAGATGATCGCGAACATCGCCACTGCCGGCCACGCCAGGGTGCCGGTGATCGCCGACCAGCCGATCATCACCGGCATGCAGCCGGCCGCACCGCCCCACACCACGTTCTGCGGCGTGCGGCGCTTGAGCAGCAGCGTGTAGACGAAGACATAGAACGCGACGGTCGCCAGGGCGAGCAGTCCAGACAGCAAGTTGGTGGTCCACCACAGCCAGAAAACAGACACCACGGTCAGCAGCACGCCGAAAGCCAGGGCGTTTCTGGTCGGCACCGCGGCGCGCGCGAGCGGTCGGCGCGCGGTCCGCTTCATCACCTTGTCGATATCGGCATCAGCCACGCAGTTGAGCGTGTTGGCGCCGCCGGCCGCCATCATGCCGCCGATCAGCGTGTTGAGAACGAGCAGCGGATGAACACTGCCGCGGTCGGCTAGCAGCATCGCCGGTATCGCAGTGACCAACAGCAGCTCGATGACCCGCGGCTTGGTCAAGGCCAGGTATGCCAGCACCGTGCCGATTGTCCGGCTCTGCCTGCGCGTGCTGCCCAGCCCGTATTGTCGCCCGACGGTGCCAGATACCTGGCCCGTCGCGACGCGCCCACGAACGCTCACGCAATTACTCCTCGGGGAATCGCAGCCGCGCACAGCTTCTACTACGCAAGATGGTAGACGGCGTGGCCACAGCAGCCGTGCCGCAGGGTCAGTTCACAGAAATTTTCCCGTTAGTTCGGCGATGATCGCCCCACTTGGCCAGCCAACCGGCTAATTTTCACTGTGGTCCCTGACGAGCACCCGAAACGGACCTGCAACCACCGCCAATCCCGCACTAGGGTGGGATTGATCAGTTTGACGACGTGAGGACTGAGGACTGAATTTGTGACCACACTCGATGAGATCTCGACCCTAACCCAACCCCGCCACCCTGACGACTGGACCGAGATCGATTCGGCTGCGGTCGATACTATCCGCGTGCTGGCCGCCGACGCCGTCCAAAAGGTCGGCAACGGCCATCCCGGTACGGCAATGAGCCTGGCCCCGCTGGCCTACACCCTGTTTCAGCGCACGATGCGCCACGACCCCAGCGACACCACGTGGTTGGGCCGTGACCGGTTCGTGTTGTCATGCGGACACAGCAGCTTGACCCTCTACATTCAGCTGTACCTCGGCGGCTTCGGGCTCGAGTTGTCCGACATCGAGTCGCTGCGCACCTGGGGCTCCAAGACTCCGGGGCACCCGGAGTTCAGACATACCCGAGGGGTAGAGATCACCACGGGGCCACTGGGCCAAGGGCTGGCATCGGCGGTCGGGATGGCCATGGCGGCGCGGTATGAGCGTGGCCTGTTCGACCCGGACGCCGAACCGGGAACCAGCCCCTTCGACCACCACATCTACGTGATCGCCTCCGACGGGGACATCGAGGAAGGGGTGACCTCCGAAGCGTCGTCGCTGGCCGGCGTCCAGCAGCTGGGCAACCTCATCGTGTTCTACGACCACAACCAGATCTCGATCGAGGACGACACCAACATCGCGTTGTGCGAGGACACCGCGGCCCGCTACCGCGCCTACGGTTGGCACGTGCAGGAGTTAGCGGGCGGTGAGAACGTCGTCGGGATTGAGGAGGCAATCGCTCATGCGAAAGCCGTCACCGATCGGCCGTCCTTCATTTCCTTGCGGACCATCATCGGTTACCCGGCACCGAATTTGATGAACACCGGGAAGGCCCACGGGGCAGCCCTCGGCAATGAGGAAGTCGCCGCAGTCAAAAAGATCTTGGGATTCGACCCGGACAAGACATTCGAGGTGCGGGAGGAGGTCCTCAGCCACACCCGTGGGCTGATTGCCCGCGGCAAAGCGGACCACGCCCGCTGGCAAGTCCACTTCGAGGAGTGGGCACAACGGGAACCACAACGCAAAGCCCTGCTAGACCGGTTGACAGCGCAACAGCTGCCCGACGGCTGGGACGCCGACCTACCACAGTGGGAACCCGGGTCCAAAGCGCTGGCCACCCGTGCCGCCTCCGGTGCGGTGCTGTCCGCGGTCGGACCGAAACTGCCCGAGTTGTGGGGCGGATCGGCCGACCTGGCGGGTAGCAACAACACCACCATGAAAGGCGCTGATTCCTTTGGCCCGCCGTCCATCTCGACCGCGGAGTACACAGCGCACTGGTACGGCCGCACCCTGCACTTCGGTATTCGCGAACACGCGATGGGCGCCATCCTGTCCGGCATCGTGCTGCACGGCCCCACCCGGGCCTACGGTGGCACCTTTTTGCAGTTCTCCGATTACATGCGCCCAGCGGTGCGGTTGGCGGCGCTAATGGACATCGACACCATCTATGTGTGGACACACGACTCGATCGGCTTGGGCGAAGACGGCCCCACCCATCAACCGATCGAGCACCTTTCCGCGCTGCGGGCTATTCCCCAACTATCCGTGGTACGTCCTGCCGACGCCAACGAGACGGCGTATGCCTGGCGCACCATCCTGGCCCGCGGCAACGGCAGCGGCCCGGTCGGCCTGATATTGACTCGGCAGGGCTTGCCGGTGCTGGAAGGCACCAACGTTGAGGGCGTCGCCCGGGGCGGCTATGTGCTAGGCGACACCGGCGATGACGAGCCGGACGTCGTTTTGATTGGCACCGGCTCGGAAGTCCAGCTAGCGGTCGAAGCCGCAAAGTTGTTGGCGGATAAGGACATCGTCGCGCGAGTGGTATCGATGCCCTGTGTGGAGTGGTTCGAGTCTCAGCCGGCGGACTACCGCGATAGCGTGCTGCCTCCGTCCGTGTCGGCCAGGGTGGCCGTCGAAGCCGGCGTCGCGCAGTGCTGGCACAAATTGGTCGGTGACACCGGCGAAATCATCTCGATCGAGCACTACGGAGAATCCGCCGACGCGAAGACATTGTTCCGCGAGTTCGGCTTTACCGCGCAAGCTGTTGCCGCCGCCGCGGAACGGGCACTGGACAACTAAGAAAGGGCGATTCAGATGAGTCAGAACCCCAACCTCGCCGCGCTGAGCACCGCGGGCGTAGCTGTGTGGCTAGATGATTTGTCGCGAGACCGATTGAATTCCGGCAACCTGCAGGAGCTCATTGACACCAAGTGCGTCGTCGGGGTAACCACCAACCCCGCCATCTTCCAGAAGGCACTGGCCGAAGGCGATGCGTACAACGGCCAGATCGCCGAGCTGGCCGAGCGCGGCGCCGATGTGGATGCCACCGTGCGCACCGCCACCACCGACGATGTTCGCAACGCCTGCGATGTGCTGACGCCACAGTGGGAGGTCTCCGACGGGGTGGACGGCCGGGTATCGATCGAAGTCGATCCGCGACTAGCCCACGACACCGAAAAGACCATCCAGCAGGCCGTCGAGCTGTGGAAGATTGTCGACCGGCCGAACCTGTTGATCAAGATCCCGGCCACGCAAGCTGGTCTGCCGGCCATCACTGCCGTTCTGGCCGAGGGGATTTCAGTCAATGTCACGTTGATCTTCTCGGTGGAGCGGCACCGTGCCGTGATGGATGCCTACCTGACCGGATTGGAGAAGGCGCGGAAAGCTGGTCAAGACCTGTCCAAGATCCATTCCGTGGCATCGTTTTTCGTTTCCCGGGTAGACACGGAGATCGACAAGAGGCTGAACCAGATCGGATCGCAGGAAGCTCTCGCGTTACGCGGCCAGGCTGCGGTGGCCAACGCTCGGCTGGCCTACGCCGCCTACCAGGAGGTCTTCGAGCGGGGTGAGCGCTATCAAGCGCTCCAGGCAGCCGGGGCCCGGTTACAACGGCCGCTGTGGGCCTCCACCGGCGTCAAGAACCCGGATTACTCCGACACGCTCTACGTCACTGAGTTGGTAGCGCCCCATACCGTGAACACCATGCCGGAACCGACGCTAGACGCCGTCGCCGATCACGCTGTGGTCAAAGGGGATTCGGTCAGCGGCACGGCCTCGGACGCCCACCAGGTATTCGACAAGCTAGCAGCGCTCGGAATAGATCTGACCGACGTGTTCATCGTGTTGGAGAACGAAGGCGTGGCGAAGTTCGAGGCAGCCTGGAACGAGTTGCTCAAAGAGACCCAGGCCCAGCTCGACTCCGTCGTGAAATGAGCGCGGCCGGCACACTCAGTTCGACCGCCGCGCATTGGCAGAATCCATTGCGCGACAAGCTGGACAAGCGACTGCCCAGGATTGCCGGTTCATGCGGCATGGTGATTTTCGGCGTCACCGGCGACCTGGCCCGCAAGAAGGTGATGCCCGCCATCTATGATTTGGCCAACCGCGGCCTGCTGCCACCCACGTTCGCGCTGGTGGGATTCGCCCGCCGCGACTGGGACACCCAGGATTTTGGCGATGTGGTCTATCAAGCGGTCAAGGAACACTGCCGCACCCCGTTCCGGCGGGAAAATTGGGACCGGCTGGCCGAGGGATTTCGTTTCGTGCCGGGTTCTTTCGACGATGACGCGGCGTTCGGCCGGCTCGCCGAGACACTGGAAAAGCTCGACGCCGAGCGCGGCACCGGCGGCAATCATGCGTTCTACCTAGCCATCCCACCCAAGTCCTTTCCGGTGGTGTGCGAGCAGTTGCACAAGTCGGGACTGGCCCGTCCGCAAGGCGACAGGTGGAGCCGGGTTGTCATCGAGAAGCCGTTCGGCCATGACCTGCGAAGCGCCCGCGAGCTGAACCAGGCGGTCAATGCGGTGTTCCCGGAGGAATCCGTCTTCCGCATTGACCACTACCTGGGCAAAGAGACGGTGCAGAACATCTTGGCGATGCGGTTCGCCAATCAGCTCTTCGACCCGATCTGGAATGCGCACTACGTCGATCACGTTCAGATCACCATGGCTGAAGACATTGGCTTGGGCGGCCGGGCCGGCTACTACGACGGCATCGGCGCCGCCCGTGATGTCATTCAGAACCACCTGATGCAACTGCTGGCGCTGACGGCGATGGAAGAGCCGGTCAGCTTCAACCCGAAGGCCTTGCAGACCGAGAAGATCAAGGTGCTCTCGGCGACGCAACTGGCCGAACCGCTCGACGAGACCACCAGCCGCGGCCAGTATGTGGCCGGTTGGCAGGGTGGGGAGAAAGTGGTAGGCCTGCTCGACGAGGAGGGGTTTGCCAAAGACTCCAGTACCGAGACTTTTGCCGCCATCACGCTTGCGGTCAATACCCGCCGGTGGGCCGGCGTGCCATTCTACCTGCGAACCGGAAAGCGACTGGGTCGCAGGGTGACTGAGATCGCCTTGGTGTTCAAGCGGGCGCCGCATCTGCCGTTCGACGCCACCATGACTGACGAGTTGGGCACCAACGCCATGGTTATCCGGGTACAGCCCGACGAAGGGGTCACGCTGCGGTTTGGGTCCAAGGTGCCAGGGACCGCCATGGAGGTGCGCGACGTCAACATGGACTTCTCCTACGGATCGGCGTTCGCCGAAGAGTCGCCGGAGGCCTACGAACGCTTGATCCTCGACGTGTTGCTCGGTGAGCCGTCGCTATTCCCGGTGAATGCCGAGGTCGAATTGGCTTGGGAGATACTAGATCCGGTCCTGGACAATTGGGCCCTGCACGGAACGCCCGATCCCTATGAGGCGGGCACCTGGGGCCCTGACTCGGCGTTCGAGATGCTGCGCCGCACCGGGCGAGAATGGCGGCGGCCGTGATCCGCGCCGGCGACGATGCAGTGCGAAGCGATGTGGGGGTACCACGTGCTTGCGTGGGAGCGGAGCGGAGGAAATGATCGTCGATCTGCCCGACACCACCACGACCGCGGTCAACAAGAAGCTCGAAGAGCTCCGCGAAAGAATCGGTGCGGTCACGATGGGACGGGTCCTGACGCTGATCATCGCACCCGACAGCGACGCCATGTGCGAAGAGTCCATCGCCGCCGCCAACGATGCCAGCCACGAGCATCCCAGCCGGATCATCGTCACGATGCGGGGTGACCCGTACGCCGAGGAAGCACGGCTGGACGCGCAACTGCGGGTGGGCACCGACGCCGGCGCCGGCGAGGTGGTGGTGCTGCGGCTCTCCGGGCCGCTGGCTGGCCACGCCGATAGCGTCGTTGTCCCCTTCCTGCTTCCCGACATCCCGGTGGTGGTGTGGTGGCCCGACATTGCGCCCGCAGAGCCGGCGGAAGACCCGTTGGGCAGGTTGGCAATTCGGCGCATCACCGATGCCACTAATGCCGTAGACCCCTTGTCGGCTATCAAGAGCCGGTTGCCGGGTTACACCGCCGGCGACACCGACCTGGCCTGGAGCCGGATCACGTACTGGCGGGCTCTGTTGACCTCCGCTGTCGACCAACCGCCGCATGAGCCGATCGAGTCGGCAGTGGTTTCCGGCTTGAAGACCGAGCCGGCGCTCGACATTTTGGCCGGGTGGCTGGCCAGCCGGATCGACGGTCCGGTGCGCCGCGCGGTCGGCGCCCTCAAGGTCGAGCTGGTGCGCAAGAACGAGACCATTGTGTTGAGCCGGCCGCAGGACGGCACCACCGCTACCCTGAGCCGAACCGCCAAGCCCGATGCGCTGGTTCCCCTGGCACGCAGGGTAACCGGTGAGTGCTTGGCCGAAGATCTGCGCCGGCTCGACCCGGACGAAATTTACTTCGCCGCGCTGGAAGGCATCAAAAAGGTGCAGTACGTATGAGTAGCATTGACATCGACATCTTCCCTAGCAAGGACGCCTTGATCGACGCCGCGGGTCAACGATTGATCCACACCATCGACAGCGCGTTAGCGGCCAGGGGGCAGGCACAGATTGTGCTCACCGGCGGCGGTAACGGCATCGGTCTGTTGCAGTATCTGGCGACTCAGCGAACGCGAATCGACTGGTCCAAAGTTCATTTGTTCTGGGGCGATGAACGTTACGTTTCCGAGGACGACGACGAGCGCAACGAGAAGCAAGCACGTACGGCGTTGCTCGATCACATTGACATCCCACCGAGCCAGGTGCACCCGATGGCCGCCAGCAATAGTGAATTCGGCAGCGACCTTGATGCCGCGGCGCTGGCCTACGAGCAGCTGCTGGCGGCCAATGCCGCACCCGGTGGCCGGGCACCGAATTTCGACGTGCACCTGTTAGGAATGGGCCCCGAAGGCCATATCAACTCACTGTTCCCGCACACGCCGGCCGTGCGCGAGACCGCTCGTTTAGTGGTTGCCGTCGACGACTCCCCCAAACCGCCGCCACAGCGAATCACCTTGACCCTGCCTGCGATTCGGCGGTCCAGAGAAGTCTGGCTGATAGTCTCCGGCCAGGCCAAGGCCGACGCGGTGGCCGCTGCTATCGGTGGTGTCGACCCGGTTTCACTGCCGGCGGCCGGAGCCGTCGGGCGCGAGACCACGCTATGGCTGCTCGACGAGGACGCCGCGGCCAAGCTTTCTTGACAACCCTTGCCTGGCACACCGAGCGTTCTCCCGGGCGTCAAGAGCGCGATAATGACCGCCATGGCTGACAGAACCGTGCGCGGCGAGCCCGAGCGAAGCCGGATCGAGGCCCTTACACTGTCGGCGCTCAACGCCACGGTCGAACGCCTCGCGGGCGGACTCGATCATCTGGAGGGCACGCTGGCTATCCTGGATGATCTGGCCAAGCGACTGATTGTGCTGGTCGAGCCGATGGAGGCCATCGTTGATCGGATCGACGACATCGTGAGCCTAGGCGAGACGGTGATGTCCCCGCTCTCGGTCACCGAGCACGCGATCCGGGGGATGCTGGACAGGCTACGCAACCGGGCGGTGCGCTGACTCGTGCTCGTACCCAGTTTTGCCTCCTAACCAGGACGGCGGATTTACACTGCGGTAATGCCGGTCCTATTCGTGGCGCCGGAAACGTTGACCGCGGCTGCAGCTGACTTGGCGGGTATTGGCTCAACCCTTGCCGCTGCCAACGGCGCCGCGGCGGGCCCCACTGCCGGAGTCCTGGCTGCCGGCGCTGATGAGGTGTCGCTGGCCATTGCCGCGCTGTTGTCTGGCCATGCCTTCGACTACCAGGCGCTCAGCGCCCAGGTAGCAGCGTTTCATCAGCGGTTCGTGCAGGCCTTGACCGCCAGCGCAAGCTCTTATGCGGCCGCCGATGCCGTCGAGCAGCAGGTGCTCGCCGCGATCAATGCGCCCACCCAGACTCTGTTGGGGCGCCCATTGATTGGCGACGGCGCCACCGGTGCCCCCGGCCAAAATGGCGGGGCCGGTGGGTTGCTATGGGGCAACGGGGGGGCCGGCGGCGCCGGTGACGCCGCCCACCCCAACGGCGGCAATGGTGGCGACGCCGGCCTAGTCGGCAGCGGTGGGAGCGGCGGCGCCGGGTTCAGCCCAGCCATCGGGTCCGGCGCAGCCGGCGGCTCCGGCGGCGCCGGCGGGCACGGCGGCTGGCTGTTGGGCAACGGCGGCAACGGCGGCGTCGGTGGTGGCGGTGCTGCCGGTGGCTTTAGCCCCCACACCCTGCCCGGAACTGCCGGCGGTAGCGGTGGTGCTGGCGGTGCGGCGGGCATGTGGGGCACCGGCGGCACCGGCGGCACCGGCGGAAAAGGCGGCCTTGGAGGTTTTGGCGCTAGTGGGGTTAGTGGCGCCGACGGCGGCACCGGCGGCAACGGCGGCCACGGCGGCGGCGGCGGAGCGGGCGGCTGGCTCTACGGCAGTGGCGGTGATGGCGGCCACGGCGGCATCGCAGGACAAGGCGGCCAAGGCGGATTCGGCTCCACATTCCAGGGCGGCAATGGCGGCGGTGGCGGCATCGGCGGCGACGGAGCTGTGGGCGGAGCCGGCGGCTGGCTCTATGGCAATGGCGGGGCCGGCGGCACTGGCGGCCACGGCGGAGATGGCGGCGACGGCGGCAAGGGGAACACCGGACCGGGCCTCGGTGGTCGCGGCGGTAACGCGGGTCACGCCGCTGCGGGCGGATTCGGCGGATGGCTGATCGGCAATGGCGGCGACGGTGGAGACGGCGGCAACGGTGGAGCCGGCAGCGGCGGCGGTCCTCGTGGCGATGGGGGCACCGGCGGTGCCGGCGGTGACGCGCAGTGGATCGGAGATGGCGGCGACGGCGGCACCGGCGGCACCGGCGCGCCCCCGGGCGCGAGCGGGGCCGGCGGTGCCGGGGGCAAACTGTCCGGCCTTCCCGGGGCGCACGGGTAACGGTCCGGGCCGGCTACCCGCTATTTCGCAGCGCGCTGGCCAGGCCGTTCATAGTTAGCAGGATGCCGCGCTGCACTAGTTCGTTGTCTTCACCGGAGCGGTAGCGGCGCAGCAGCTCCACCTGAAGGTGGTTCAGCGGCTCTAGGTAAGGAAAGCGGTTGAACACCGAACGGGCCAGGGCCGGGTTGTCGACCAGCAAATCGTCGTGACCGGTGATGCGCTTATACATAGTGATCGTCCGGTGGTGCTCGTCGGCGATCTTGTCAAAAACCCTGCGCCGCAACGATTCATCGGCCACCAGTGCAGCGTAGCGGGCCGCCAGGCCCAGATCGCTTTTGGCCAGCACCTGCGCCATATTGGACAACACGCTACGGAAGAACGGCCATCGTTGACACAAATCATGCAAAACCTGCAGCCGGTCGGCTTCACTGTCCGGTCCCGCGGCAATCCACTGCTCGAACGCCGACCCGGTGCCATACCAGCCGGGCAGCATCACCCGCGACTGGCTCCACGCC
>NZ_VTZN01000549.1 GCF_008370645.1 Mycobacterium simiae | reverse complement strand
CATTCCCGAACCCGCTACCAACGGCGCACTGCTCGTCGTGTACATGGTTTCGGTGGGGCCGTAGGCGTTGATCATGACCCGCCCGCCGGCCGCCCACCTGTCCACCACCTGGGCGGGACATGCCTCACCAGCTACCAGCAGTGCCAGTGACTCCAAACCTTCGGGCGACAATCCCCCCGCGGCGGAGGGGGTTTGGCCCAACACGTCGACGTGTTCGGCCACCAGCAGGGCATGCAAGTCTGCCGGTGAACGGGTTACCGATTCGGGCACCACCACCAACCGCCCGCCATGCAGCAGGGCGCCGCAGATCTCCCACACCGAAACGTCGAAAGCATGCGAGTGGCACTGCGCCCACACCTGGCCAGGCTCACCCACCACACCCGCCCACCGTGCATCCGATGCAAAAATCTGC
>NZ_VTZN01000548.1 GCF_008370645.1 Mycobacterium simiae | reverse complement strand
AGGCGGCCAGGATGTCGCTGCCGGGGTCGGCGGCGTCGAGTGCGGCTACCAGGCGGGCGCGTTGGGTGTGGGTGAGCCGGTCAGCGGTGCGCAGCAGCCGGCGCCGGTTGATTCACTCGGGGTTGGCCTTACGGCCGCGACGGCCCCGCGAATCCCAGCTGGTGCGCCGCCGCACCGCCTCGACCATCTGGTTGGCTTGTTTGACCAGGTGGAAGCGGTCCGCGATCAGTTGCGCATGTGGCAGCGCGTCGCGCACAGCCTTGGCGTAGGTCACCGACATGTCGATTCCCACGTGGGTGATCGCCTCACGCCAGGCCGGGTCGCGTTTGGCCAGCCAGTCCGACACGGGTTTGGTCACAACCACTTACGTTTGCGACACACGATCTGTGGGCGATCCGGGCCGATCTTGATAT
>NZ_VTZN01000547.1 GCF_008370645.1 Mycobacterium simiae | reverse complement strand
GCGTCGTCGACGTCGGCGACCTCGGCGTGTTGCACCGATCCCAGCACTTCCTCGGTAGCCGGGTTGACCAATTGCTGCCTACTCATCGGCTCACCGGCCCGCGTACGTCCGCGCGGCGCCCACCAGTGCGGTGAACAGCCGCAGATCGTCCAGCGACTTCTCCGGATGCCACTGCACCGCAAGCGCAAAAGTGTCCCCGGGCAGCTCCAGCGCCTCCACCACGCCATCACTATCGACCGCGCTGACCGTCAGTCCGTCGCCGACCTTGTCGATGGCTTGATGGTGGTAGCACGGCACGGCGGCAGACTCGCCGATCAGCGTGGCCAGCCGGCTACCCACCGCGGTGTGGACCGGTATCCGGGTGAACACGCCGTCGCCGGCCCGGTGACCGTTGTGGCCGAGGACGTCGGGCAGATGCT
>NZ_VTZN01000546.1 GCF_008370645.1 Mycobacterium simiae | reverse complement strand
CAACCGCTCACCAAGCACGAAGGCGACGCCCGACGACGGGTGTTCGGCTGCCGCAGCGATCCGCAGCAGGGACGTCTTGCCGGCCCCGTTAGGTCCAATAATCACCCAGCGCTCGTCGAGTTCGACGGCCCAATCCAAGGGGCCAACCAGCGAGCGCCCGCCGCGGCGCAGTGAAACATTGCGGAAGTCGATCAGCAGATCGGGGTCGGCTGTCGCCGGGCCGGTCTCGGGGCCGGTTTCGGGCACTCGACCATCGTGCCGTACCGTGCCGCTGCGGCGGCTGCCGGGTCGCGGTGTCCGCCCCACCCGGCCCTAGCCGGCCCTAGCCGGCCCTAGCCCCGCGAGCAGTCGCAGAATCGCACGATTGGACCATTTCTTATGCGATTCTGTGTCTGCTGGGCGGGACTGGTGAGCGGTTG
>NZ_VTZN01000545.1 GCF_008370645.1 Mycobacterium simiae | reverse complement strand
GCCCCCGCGGGCCAGGACCACGGCCGCCGCGGCGAGCAGCACCGCCGCCAGCGCGCCGCAGTACACCCCCGGCAGCCACCCCGGATGCCCGTAGCGCCAGCGGCCCATCAGCGCGGTGGCGCACCCCACGCCGGCCACCACCATCGCCGCGCCGACCCGGCCCGCCCAGGCCGGGGTGACCCCGGGCCAGCGGCGGGTCAGCTCGGCGGCCACCGCGGTGGTGACGTGCTCGACGACGTCGATCCGCGCCTCGGGGTCGGGCGCGAACCGCAGCCACAGCCGGGTGCCGTCGACCACGCCCTGCTCGGCCAGCGAGCGCGACGGTTTCAGCGCGGCGCCGTCCACCCAGCACAGCGTCCAGCGGCCCCGGTCCCCGGCCGCCAGCCGCGGCTGCCCCAGCTCGTCGAGCCGGGCGTTGACC
>NZ_VTZN01000544.1 GCF_008370645.1 Mycobacterium simiae | reverse complement strand
GCGGCGCCGGCGCCTCATGGTGGCGGGGATTTGCGCGACGAGCGGGTGCCCGCACGCGGCTGGGCGGCGGTCGGCGACGCCGGGATCTGTGCGCGCAGGGCCGCCAACGCCTCGCCAAGCGCCTCGACGCGTTGATCGGCATTGCGCTGGATCTGCGTGATCTGTTCCTGGTGTGCTGCGTGCAGCGCCTGGCGCTCGGCGCGCATCTCGGCGCGCGCGGCGTCGAGATCGGCCCGGGTGGTCTGCGCGGTGTCGCGTTCGCGCTCCGCGGCCTCCTGGGCCGCGGCGGCCTGCGCCTGCGCCGCGGTGAGCTCGAGGCGCGTCGCCGCGGCCTCGTCATGGGCGTGCTGGCGCGCGGCCTCGGCGGCGTCCAGCCTTGCCTGCAGCCGCTGGTGGTCCTGTTCGGCCTGGTGGCGGGCGGC
>NZ_VTZN01000543.1 GCF_008370645.1 Mycobacterium simiae | reverse complement strand
TACATAACCAGCCGATCATCGACCAGCCACTCACCCTGCAATTCCCCAGCAAACACCACACCGACAAAAACAAGCCACAATTCACCCTAAAAACACTGCGCTACACCGGCACAGCCACCATCACCGATCCCCACGCCTACCGCAGGGCAATCACCACCGGCATCGGCCGCGGACTACCCTACGGAGCCGGGCTACTCTTGACCACCACCAAACACTGACCCTCGCGAGGGGGATCGCACCACCACAACTCCACAGAGAACCGCCAACCAACTCCACCGCGTTGGTAACCAGAAACCCGCGACCCAACCCAACCCGGCCGCCGGCAAACCCCACCACGCCAGCGCCAGCCGCCAGCGCGAACCACCACGTCACGTGGCAGAACACCAGCACACCAGCACACCAGGCAACCTCGATCAAAGGCACGGCAA
>NZ_VTZN01000542.1 GCF_008370645.1 Mycobacterium simiae | reverse complement strand
CCCCCCACGGCCCCTGGCTACGCACCGGCGACTCCGGCTTTATCACCAACAACGAACTATTCATCATCGGCCGCATCAAAGACCTGCTCATCGTCTACGGACGCAACCACTCCCCCGACGACATCGAAGCCACCATCCAAGAAATCACCCGCGGCCGCTGCGCAGCAATCTCCATCCCCAGCGACCGCAGCACCGAAAAACTCGTCGCCATCATCGAATACAAAAAACGCGGCACCACACCCCAAGAAACCCTCGCCACCCTCAGCGCCCTCAAACGCGACGTCACCTGCGCACTATCGACCACCCACGGACTGGCCATCGCCGACCTCGTCCTGGTCCCCCCCGGCTCCATCCCCATCACCACCAGCGGCAAAGTCCGACGAGCAGCCTGCGCCCAACAATACAAACAAAACCAATTCGCCCGCCTCGAC
>NZ_VTZN01000541.1 GCF_008370645.1 Mycobacterium simiae | reverse complement strand
TTGGTGCCGGAGTTGCCGATACCGATATTGCCGCTTCCCGAGTTCAGCAGGCCAGCCAGGTTGATGCCCATCTGATTGTTGCCGGTGAGTCCGATGCCGATGTTGTTGTTGCCGGTGTTTCCGAACCCGAGGTTGTTGTTGCCGGTATTGCCGCCACCGGTGTTTCCGTTGCCGGTGTTGCCGCCACCGACGTTGGCGTTGCCGGAGTTGCCGAAGCCGACGTTGTTGTTGCCGATGTTCCCCATGCCCACGTTGTGGCCCGGATCCGAGCTAGCTGGGGCGACGCCGGCATTTCCCAAGCCGATGTTTCCGTTGCGAAGGTTCCCGAAGCCGAAGTTTCCGTTGCCGCGGTTGCCGCCGCCGGTGTTGGTGTCGCCGATGTTTCCGCCACCGACGTTGGCGTTGCCGGTGTTTCCGTTACCGAGGTTTTGGTTGC
>NZ_VTZN01000540.1 GCF_008370645.1 Mycobacterium simiae | reverse complement strand
GGGCGGGTCCGGCGCGATTGGCGGTGCCGGCGGGGCCGCCGGGCTGTTCGGCAACGGCGGCGCCGGCGGCGCCGCCTCTGTCGGCGGCGGGCCCGGCGGTGCGGGCGGGGCCGGCGGCTTGTTGTTCGGCACCGGCGGCGCCGGCGGCACTGGCGGGTTCGGCGCGGGCGGCTCCTTGGTGGGCGGCGACGGGGGGCCGGCGGCAACGCCGGCATCCTCGCGCTAGGTGCCGCCGGCGGTGATGGCGGTGCGGGCGGCAGCGCCGTGCTGATCGGTAATGGCGGCAACGGCGGCAATGGCGGGAGTGGCGCGCCCGCCGGCAAAGCCAGCGGCGGCGGCAGCGGCGGGTTGCTACTGGGCCGGGACGGCAACAACGGGCTGCCCTAGCGCCGCACGGGCTCGGGGGGTTGAATCTGCAGAAACGCCACGTGTCCGCGC
>NZ_VTZN01000054.1 GCF_008370645.1 Mycobacterium simiae | reverse complement strand
GGGTTGACAGCCCACCCTCAGCCGGTTCGACCGCACCCCAGCGCTAACCGGCGCACCACCTGAGCACTTGAGAACGGAGCACACCATGGACCACGCATTCGAGCTCGCCTTCGACCTCTGCGACGAGGCCGCCGGGCGCATCCGACACCAGCGCTACGGCGTCACCCGCATCGTGTTGCACAACCACGGCGAGGTCCTGCTCACCGCCGTCCACGGAGACACCCCCGAGACCCGACAGCAGCTGATCCTGCTCGCCCACGACGAGTACGGACAGCTGGCCGCCGTCGAGGCCACCGCCGCGCACGCCGAGGCCAGGCCCTGCGCCCGCATCGTCAAGGTCCGCGCCGGTCAACTCACCTTCCACGCCGTCCCCGGTGAGCCCTGGACCTGGCGCGCCGCCGCCGGCGCGCACACCTACACCCTGACCGCCGAACTCGACGAGCCGATGTGGACCACCACCGTCAACGACGCGGCGCCGGTTGCCTACGACGACCTCGACGACGCCGTCGCCGACCTGCTCGAGCACGCCGCCGACACCGCCGCCGCCTGACCCACCCCAGCAGAGCCAGGTCCGCACCGCCGCGGGCCTGGCTCCTCTAGGCTGCACACCACCCAGGAAGGACACCCCATGCCCGACATCGACTTCGGTCTGGCCTACGACTTCATCAACCCGGCCGACGGCGTGCCCCGCCAGCTGCGCTTCGCGCGGAACTGGGCGCCGCCGGGTGACCCCCGCGTCTTCGACGGCACCGGTCAACTCGTCGCCATCGCCGATGACACCCGACGGGCCGACCACGGCCACACCACCGCCCTCAGCGCACCCGACGTCCACCTCGACGACGTGCGCGCCGCGCTGCGCGGCTGGGAGACCTGGGCCATGATCACCGACACCGAGGTCAACCTCGCCGAAGTCCGGCGCCGCATCGACTCCGCGGGCCTGGGATGTCTCCGGTGACCTGACGCCTCACCGCCCCGAGCCGGGTCGGCACTCCCCCTTGGGTTGGCCGGGCCCCGGTACGGCCACTGTGCGGAGCCCGCGGCGAGATACCCGGGTCGCCGCGCGCCTGGGGTCGGCGCATGCTGCTGCCGCAGCCACTGGCCAGGTGCTCTTCGTCGCGGCCGGGATCATAAGGTGACCAGCGTGCCCAGCTACGACGACTCGCACGCCGAGTGGGCGGCGCGCGTGTCTGCTCATTGCGGACACCACATCAAGCGCTTTGACCCGGCCACACAGCCGAAGATCGGTTTTCATCCCCGACCGTGGCTGCGGTGGAACGGCCACGACTCCGACGTGGCCTGGGCTCCCGACCATTACCGGGATGGCATCGATCGCGGCGATCTCCGGTTGCTCGCACAAGACCTGGGCACCGCGGCCAAACGCCGGCGGGCCTTCGTCGCCACTTTGATCTGGGGTGCCGGCCCGACCAATCGCTACTACGGTCGGCACGCCAAGGTGCTGGCGTCGCCCGACCTCCACGCCATCCTCGAACGCACCGTAGATCAAGTCGGTGCCGACGATCTGGAAGGTGCTTGGCGGACCGCAGCGGGCCTGCCCGGTCTGGGCTTCCGCTTCTTCACGAAGTGGCTGTGGGTCGCCGGAGCCGGTCAGAACTTGCTGGCTCCGCCGCTGGTGTTCGACAACCAAGTCCGCACCGGTCTGCGACTGACGCACTGGCCGTGGCACCCACGGCGCCTCAACGATCGCCGGCGCTGGGTCAACTACTGCAACGACGCCGCGGCGGTTGGCAACCGGCTGGGCGTCACCGGCGAATGGGCTGAGTACTGGTTGTTCAGCGGGGCGCCCGGCGCGCCGTGCTGCGAGTGACCTCGACGGCGGCCGGCCATCCCGGCGGCGGTCGCTGCTGCGGTCCGGTTCGCGGCGGGAGCGCTCGAGTTCGAGGACGGCGCGCATGCGACGCGGTCGGGCCGTGTGATCGCGTCCCGCGGCGCCGCCAGGCCCGTGCGGAGTCCGGCGGGTTGCCACCGGCGCGCCGTGGGTTACTCGCGCAGGCCCGCACATTGGCGGCCGGATCGGACGGCGTTGGCACGGAGAATTCGTTCCGCGGCGTCGTTGGGTGGGGTGAGCAGCCGCCGATTCACTTGAGCCGCCCGGCGACATCCGCACTCGCTGCCCGCGGCCCTTCCAGCGCAGCAGCGCACGAGTTGACCGGGCATGCCGTGCCGGGGGCGGCACCGCTCACCCGCATCCTCACGGCCCGGGCCTGGCGACTGCGCCTGCGAACGCCTCACCACCCCAACACCATCCATCCCGATCGGCTCACCGATCACGGTCGCCAGCCTCGGTGCCGACATCCTCCGCGGTCAGCGCACCGCGCCGCCCGCAGCCTCGCCCGCCCGTCGCACCGCCGCCGGCGCGCGCGCCGCCTTACCCTCCGACGCCGCAACCTCCTCCGCCGCCGTAGCACCTTCGGACGCCACCTCGCCCTGCGCCGCCCCCGCCATCGGCATCGCAGCCGGCGGCGCACTCTTGCCCGCGACCGCCCCCGGATTCTCCTCGGCTTCCCGAATCAGTTCGCGCACCGTCTTTTCGCTCACCCCGGCCATGCGCGCGATATCACCCAGACCTTCGCCGCGATCCCGCATTGACCGCAACGCCCGCCCGCCCCGCACGCGTTGGGCACCGCGGCGCGCCGCGGCCTGCTCCTGCAGCGCCGCCAGCCGCTCGGCCAGCCGCTCATCGATCCCGTCCGCGCGCTCGCGCGCGCTGAAGAACGCCGCCAAGTCCTCCACGTTGGCCCGGGTGCGCCGCGCCAGGGCCTCCTGGGCCGCCACGGCGGCCTCCCGGGCCGCGCGCCGCGCCGCCTTCGTCGTCCCACCATTCGCCATGACCCACACGCTAAGCCCCCCAAACGCCTTATGCCGCATCCGAACCCGACCAATTTCCGTCACGACCGCCCCGCGCTCGCGCACCCGTGCCCGCCCCACCCCGGCTGTCCCGTCCCGGTGAAGGTTGCGAGGAATCCGTTTGCGAATGCTGGCGTTTGCAAGGTAGGTCCGGACGGCGCAGCCGCGATTCGTCCGGACCTACCTTGCATTTTCGGCGACGTGGGACTTGCCCGTCGTGACCTGGCGGACGGCGGCCGAGGCCGCCACGTCGGCCATCGCCGCTGTCACAGCCAGCGTCCTTCGCCTTCACACGGAGCCAGCCCCCGCACGACATGCAGCCTCAACGCGACACTGCAACGCCTTATGCAACCTAGACCCGGAGATTGCAGTCTTCACCCGTACGCGACACCGGCCACCATCTACTTAGGTCACCTATGTACTGCCTTCGTCAAACCCCACACCTCTTGCACTCAGGTCACGAAAAGGTAACGGATGTCGCGTAAGGGTGGGGGCGCCCCTACTTTCGGCCTCGGGTGATGACGCGGTGATGGGCTTGCACAAGTTGACCGCCGGAGACGGCTACCTGTACCTGATCCGGCAGGTCGCGGCCGCCGACGCCACGCAGCGCGGCTGCCCCAGCCTCTCGGACTACTACAGCGCCAAAGGCGAAGCCCCCGGCGCCTGGCTGGGCCGCGGGCTGGCCGCGCTGGGCGCCCCCGCCTCCCGCGACGCCGCCGACCCGCTCGTCGCCGGCCTGTGGGGCGTGCCGCCCGGCTCCCCGGTCAGCGAGGACCAGATGAAAGCCCTCTTCGGTGAGGGCCTGCACCCCAACGCCGATAAGATCACCCGCCACCTCACCGGAGTCGGCGTCGCCGCCGCCGGCGCGCTCGCCGCCGCCCGCCTGGGCCGGCCCTTCCCGATCCGCGACGCCGACAACGAGTTCACCCGCCGCCTGCGCGCGGCCTACCGCGACTACAACACCGCCGTGGGCCACGACCCGAACGCCGCCGTCGCGCCCGAGATCCGCGCCCGGATCCGCACCGCCCTGGGCCGGGAGATGTTCGCCCAGACCCACGGCCGCCCCCCGGCCGACGACCGGGAACTGACCGGGTTCATCGCCCGCCACACCCGTGCCGCGACCACCGCGGTGGCCGGCTACGACCTGACCTTCACCCCGGTCAAATCCGTCTCGGCGCTGTGGGCGCTGGCACCTGGCCCGATCGCGCGGGCCATCGAGGACTGCCATCACCGGGCCGTGGCCGACACCCTGGAATTCCTCGAAGACCAGGCCGCGTTCGCCCGCATCGGCGCCCAGGGGGTGGCCCAGGTCGACACCACCGGGCTGATCGCGGCCGCCTTCGATCACCGCGACTCGCGCGCCGGGGACCCCAACCTGCACACCCACCTGGTCATCAGCAACAAGGTGCAGGCCCGCGGCGCCGACGGCATCCCGCGCTGGCTGGCCCTGGACGGCACCCCGCTGCACCACGCCGCGGTGGCCGCCTCGGAGTTCTACAACACCCGCACCGAAGCGCTGCTGGCCGCCGCGATCGGGGTGCGGTTCGCCGCCGCGCCCACCCGGTCCGGCAAGCGGCCGGTGCGCGAAATCGCCGGCGTCCCGGCCGAACTGATCCAGAAGTTCTCCTCCCGCAGCGCGGCCATCGAGCACCGCGTCGGCCAGCTCGCCAAGCAGTTTCAGACCGCGCACGGGCGCGAACCCACCGTGGTGGAGATGCTCGCCCTCTCGCAGCAGGCCACCCTGGAGACCCGGCAGGCCAAGCACGAGCCGCGCTCGCTGGCCGAGCAGCGCCACACCTGGCGCACCCAGGCCATCGAGGTGCTGGGCAGCCAGCGCGCCCTGACCGCGATGGTCGCCGAGGTCACCGGCGCCGCGGCCGCCCACCGGGCCGCGATCACCACCGAATGGGTCGACGCGCAGGCCGCCCGCGTCATCGCCACCGTCGCCCGGGAACGCGCCACCTGGACGGTCAACCACGTGCGCGCCGAGGCCCAGCGGCTGCTGCGCTACACCCAGCACCCCGGCGGCCCCGACGTAGCGCAGCGCATCGTGGCCGCGGCCCTGGGCGGGCACAGCATCGCGCTGAGCTCACACGCCGACACCGAACGCGACGAACCCGCCGCCCTGCGCCGCCGCGACGGGTCCAGCGTCTACACCCGCCACGACTGCACCCTCTACACCAGCGCCGCGGTCCTGGCCGCCGAACGGCGCATCCTGGCCGCCGCCGCGCTGCGCGGCGGGCGCACCGTCGACCAGACCAGCATCGAGCTGGCGCTGCTGGAACACTGCGCACGCCGCGGCGTGGCGCTCAACGCCGGGCAGGCCGCGATGGTGCGCGACATGGCGGTCTCGGGTGCCCGCGTGCAGCTGGCGCTGGCCCCGGCCGGCACCGGCAAGACCACCGCCATGGCCACCCTGGCCGCCGCCTGGCGCAACGGCGGGGGCAGCGTGCTCGGGCTGGCCCCCACCGCCGGGGCCGCCGAAGTCCTGGGCGAGGACCTGGGCGCCCCGACCGACACCGTCGCCAAGCTGGTGCAGCTCAGCGGCACCGCCGACGGGCCACCCGCACCCGCTGATGACCCGGCCCGATCCTGGTTCGACACCATCGGCGCCGACACGCTGCTCATCGTCGACGAAGCCGGCATGGCCGCCACCGCCGACCTGGACACCCTCATCGGCCACGCCCTGGCGCGCGGGGCCAGCGTGCGCCTGATCGGCGACGACCGCCAGCTCGCCGCCATCGGCGCCGGCGGTGTCCTGCGCGACCTCGCCGAGCGCCCCGACACCGTCACCCTGAGCACCGTCGTGCGCTTCACCCACCCCGACACCGGGCCCGCCGAAGCCGCCGCCAGCCTGGCCGTGCGCGCCGGTGACCCCGCCGGGATCGGCTTCTACCTCGACCACCACCGCGTGCACGTCGGCGCCGAGGCCGCCGCCGCCGACCTGGCCTATGCGGCGTGGGCCGCCGACCGCGCCGCCGGCCGCGACTCGATCCTGCTGGCCCCCACCCACGAGCTGGTCGCCGCGCTGAATGCCCGCGCCCGCCTGGACCGGCTGACCCGCGACACCCAGCCCAGCCGCCCCGCGCCCGGGGCCACCGTGACCCTGGCCGACGGGCTGACCGCCTCGGCCGGCGACGTGATCGCCACCCGCAAGAACGCCCGCTGGCTGGCCCCCGACGCCACCGGCAGCTGGGTCAAGAACGGGCACCGCTGGACCATCCGCACCGTGCACGGCGACGGGTCGCTGACCGTGGTCCCGCTGCGCGGCCGGGCCACCCCGGTGCGCCTGCCCGCCCGCTACGTCGCCGCCCACACCACCCTGGGCTACGCCAGCACCATCAACGCCGCCCAGGGCGTGACCGCCGGCGGCCGCGGCACCGACGGCACCTGCCACACCGTCATCAGTGACCGGCTCACCCGCGACCAGCTCTACGTCGCGCTGACCCGCGGGCGCACCGAAAACCACCTCTACGGCTCCACCTCCGAAGCCGACCCGCACCGCATCCTGGCACCCAAGGCCACCCACCCGCCCACCGCCGCCGACGTCCTGACGGCCATCCTGGGCCGCGACGGCGCGCAACGCTCGGCCCACAGTGTGGCCGCCGCCGACGCCGACCCGTTCACCCGGCTGCACCGCGCGGCCGCCATGTACTCCGACGCGCTGGGCGCCGCCGCCGAACAGCTCGCCGGGCGGGCCGTCATGTCGCGCATCGACGCCGCCGGCGCCGCGCTGGGCGCGAACGTCACCGACGCCCCGGCCTGGCCCGTGCTGCGCCGCCACCTGGCGCTGCTGGCCGCCGACGGACACGACCCCGCCCGCGCCCTGGCCGAGGCGGCCCGGGCCCCGCTGGACAACGCTTATGACCCCGCCGCGGTGCTCGACTGGCGCCTGCCGGCCCCGCCCGGGACGACCGGGAACGCGGGGCCGCTGCGCTGGCTGCCCCCGCTCCCCGACACCCTGTGCGCCCACCCGGCCTGGGGCCCGTACCTGCTGCAGCGCGCGCAGCTGGTCACCGATTTGGCCGAGCGGATCCGTGGCACCGCCCGCACCTGGGAGCCCCACACCGCACCCTCCTGGGCGCGCCCGCTGCTGGCCCGCCGGCCCGCGCTGATGGCCGAGATCGCCGTCTTCCGCGCCGCCCACGGCGTCGATCCCGCCGACACCCGCCTCACCGGACCCGAACAGCACGCCAACCGCTCAGCCGTCGTCCAGCAGCTCATCCACGCCCGCCTGGATGCCGAACTCACCCGCGCCGGCGCCGACACCGCCCGCTGGCGCCGCCTCGCGCACCGCCTCGACACCCATATCACCGCCGACCCGTTCTGGCCGCGGCTGGCCACCCACCTCGACGACGCCGCCCGCGCCGGCGCCGACGTCGCCGCCCTGCTGCACGACGCCGCCTCCCGGCACGGCCCCTTACCGGACGAGATGCCCGCTGCCGCCCTGTGGTGGCGCCTGGCCGGCACCCTGGCACCGCCCTGCCTGCAGCGCCCCGACACCAAGCTGCGCCCCCCGTGGACCGCCGAGCTGCACCACCTGCTGGGCACCCGCATCACCGAAGCGGTCCTGACCGACCCCGCCTGGCCCGCCCTGGTGGCCGCCGTCGCCGCGAGCGACTGGCCGCCGGCCGACCTGCTCGCCGCGGCGGCCGAACACCTGCGCGACATCGCCGCCGCCGAACCCCTGCGCCCCGACCAGTACGCCCGCCTGCTCACCTACCGCGTCGAGCTGCTGACCCACCACGCCGCCACCGTCGACCCCGACATCCCCCACCCCGCCGACGCGGCCGAGATGCCCTCTCCCGGCCACCAACTCGACCTCGTCCCCGGCATCCCCCACCCCGCCGACATCCTCGACGAGCCGCCACCCGACCCCTACGGCTTCGCCGAAGACGACCTCGCCGGCCTCGACCTCACCGACCTCGCGCGCCACCGCCCGACACCCACCCAGCACGAAGCCGACGTCGACATCCCCGCCCTGCGCGCGCGCCGCGACGCCGCCCGCCGCCACGTCCACCGGCTCGAAGCCGCGATCCTGCGCGGCACCGGCGGGCCCGCCGAACACGCCGCGGCCGCCGAACTGGCCGAGATGCACCGCCGCCACCACCAGCAGCGGCCCCTGCAGCGCGCCCTGGCCCGCGCGCACGCCCGGTGGGTGCACGCCGAAGACACCGCCGAGCTGCACCACCGGCTGCTCGACCAGATCGCCGCCACCGCCACCGCCGCCGCGCGGCTCGGCGACCACCCGGCCGCCGCCCGCTACCGGAAGCACCGCGACCACGTCGCCCAGCAGAGCGACCGCATCGACGCCGCCGTCCGCCATGCCCGCGAGCGCCTCGATGCCGCCCGCGCGGAGCTGCTGGGCGCCACGGGCGGGCCGGAAAGCATCGTCACCGACCGCGACATCCAGGACCGCCGCGCCGCGGCCTTGCGAACCGACACCGACGCTCTGGCCGAGGCCCGCCGCCGCGCCCGCGACCTCGATGACCAGCTCGCCCGCGCCGAGGCCCTGGCCGCCCGCGCGTTCGCCGAAAACCCCGCCCGCAGCTACGATCTGGCCGCCGACCTCCCGCGGCTGCGCGCCGAAGTCGAGCTCCTCGAGGCGGCCCGCGGCTGCAGCCCCGCCGCCCTCTACACACCCCCGACCACCGCGCTGGTCGGCCTCGACGACCCCCACCGCCGCGCCGTGGCCGCTATCGGCGACAGCGCGCTCAGCGTTCAGCTGCTGCACTGCCACCCCGGTGCCGACAAGGTCGCCGCCCTGGCCGCGCTTGCGGCCACCGCGCAACACCACCAGGGCCGCGTCCTGGCCCTGCCGGCCAGCCCGGCCGCCGCCGAACATGCTCCGTCGCACCGCTACTCCGACACCACCACACCCGACGACGCCCGCGCCAACGTGGCCAGCACGCGCTGGTCGCTGCCGTCGGGCAGCCTGGTCATCGTCGATGACGCCGACCACCTGCCGCCCGAGCGGCTGCGCTGGCTTGTCGACAATGCCACGGCCACCAACACCAAACTGCTGCTCGTCACCACCCCCGACGCCGCGCACCGCGACCCCAGCCTGCTGGCAGTTCTCGCCGAGAACCTGCCCTCGGCCCACCACATCGGAACCCCCGACCAGCGTCACCAGCAGCGCCCCACCGCGATTCAGCGCGTCGAACACCACCTGGCCACGACGGGTGGAACCAGCCCCGAAGGCGCCGAAGCCAGCCGGCTCCTTCAGCGCAGCGACCGGCTACTCGACCGCTTACGTGAAATGACCGACACCACCGCACATATCGGCGCCATGGCAGCACGAGAACGCGAATACACCCAGCAACAGCGTGATCACGGTAACGGCCTTGAGCTCTAAGCTGAGCTGAGGTCGTCGCCCCCACCCTCGGTCTTCTCTGCATACGACCGCACGACATGGCGCATAGCCCCCGTCGAGTCGAGCGTCACCACAAATGTTGAACCGTCGTCGGCACGAAGTACGACAGAGGCAGTCCCGGAGGACCTGTCGAACGAATATGAGAGTTGCGTCAATTCGTCCGGGTCCACACCGAACCCGACCAGAATCTCCATCCGTGCACAGCCGATCGCCTCTAACTCTTCGAGCCACTCGTCTGCGGTATCGGCGCGGTCGAGTCTCCCGTGAATCTTGCGGCCCAGCGCCTTTAGGCCATCCCAAACCGCGTTGCTAAGAACGCCGCCCGCGAGCCCGCCCAACCCGCCAATTGCAGCAACAAGCTCTAAAACCTCGACGGGCGGCGCCCCTCCGCCAGGCGTTATGAGACTTTTCTTTACGGTGATTTTCAACCGCTCTGCTAGTTGCTCTGAATCAGTCGATGCAGACATCCCGATACGCTCGACTTCCCGGCGAAGCACTCCACGGTTCAGCCCAGTTGAACTATTGCGGAGGCCGAGACGCAGACTCAACGTTTCTTGCGGGAGCGGACCGTCTGAGCTGACCTCGTAGGAAATCCATAGTGCGCCCGGGGTTTCGCCCGCGGGATCAAGAACGTCCTGTTCAGAGCCTTCATCTGCCATGATGAACACAATAGGTGCGAGTGGGTGGCCGTCACGCCGGGGCCAGTTCAAGTTGACATTGCGAAGTGAGACATTGGCGACCGGGAACGGCACGGGCGGCCGGAGAGAGGCGATGGCGTGCAACCCCCAGTTCCGGCTGCTTGTAACAATCCGTGAGTATTTCCGCGGCCGTCGCGCAAATAGCCGGTGCCTAATCAGTGGCTGTCGTAGGGGTTTCCCGTTGCTCGTCGGCTATCTCGCTTACCCGCTCGCCAGCTTGAGGACCCGGTCATTCTTGGCATCCGCGACGTAGACATTGCCGGCGTTATCCACCGCAACGCCCCTGGGTTCGTTGAGACCGGTGAACGGCATCACGGTCTGGCTATTGCGTGCGGCAGTTGCGTTGCCTGCTAGCTTGAGCACCCGATTGTTCTTTGTGTCGGTCACATAGACACCATCGGAGCTGTCCACGGCGACGCTCCAAGGCATGTCGAGGTCCGTAAATGGCAGCACGGTCTGGGTGTACGAGCCAGCGGCTAGCTTCAGCACACGGTTTGCTTTGTGGTCGGTGACGTAGACGGAGCCTGATTTGTCCACTGCAATTCCTCTGGGTCCGTCGAGGCCGGTGAACGCCAACTCGGTTTGGAAGCTCGAGCCCACCGCCAGCTTCAAGACGCGGTTGCCGTTGTAATCGGTGACGTAGACGGTTCCTGAGCTGTCCACCGCGATACCTGCGGGTCCGTCAATGCCGGTGAAGGGGAGCTCGGTAGGGGCAGAGGACCCCACCGTGAGCTTCAACACACGGTCGCGGTCGTATTCGGTGACGTACACGGCGCCTGTGTTGTCGACGGTCACGTCGAAGGCGATGCCCAGCCCGGTGAACGGCAGCTCGGTTTGGAGGGATGATGGCCCCGGCGCCAGTTTGAGCACTCGCTGGTGGTCGTAGTCAGTGATGTACGAATTGCCGTTGTCGTCGACCGCGACACCACTGGGATATTGAATCCCGATGAACGGGAGCACCACCTGCGTTGGGTGGGGTTGCCGCGCGGAGTGCCGCTGCGTGACGAAGCCGACTACACCTGCCAACACCCCCTATAACAGGATCGTGGCGATTCCGGGCGTCACCCAGCGATGGCGAAACCACCACTGTTGTAGGGCCAGCTTCGGCCCAGCTTGCCGCTTGGCAGGGGCACTCGACCTCGATGGGGTGGGTTTGTGTGGCGCGGCGAGTGTCGGCGCGGTTGAGTCCACCGCATGGCGGTCAGCTTCGACACGAGATTCAATCGGTTCGTTGATCAGCGCGGATGGTGGCCTGGGGTGGGCCGGATCGACTGGCGTATGAGACAGCGGCGCCGTGAGCGCGTGGCGCGCCGCAGCAGCCAGTTCGGTTGCGCTCTGGTAGCGCTGAGCAGGTTCTTTGGCCAGCCCGGTGGCGATGACAGTGTCCATCAAGGCGGGAATCCGTGCCGGATCATGAGTCGAAGGAGTGGGCGGTGGGTCGGCAAGGTGAGCCAGGGCAATCTGTTCAAAGGTATTCCCCCGGAACGGCACATGGCCGGTGAGGCATTGGTAGAGCACGCAACTCAGCGCGTAGATGTCGCATCCGGGGGTGGTTTCGCCGGTGCGGAACCGCTCGGGGGCCATGTACGACCAGGTGCCGATGGTCAGGCCGGTGGAGGTCAAGCCGGTCTCCCCTTCTGCGCGCGATACCGAAGTCGATCAGATACGCGAAATCGTCTTCATCAAGTAAGACGTTGCTGGGTTTGATGTCGCGATGCACCAGCCCGGCACTGTGGGCAGCCGTGAGAGCTGAACCGACCTGCTCGATGATTGCTACCGCCCGCTGCGCTGGCAACGGCCCCTCATCGATGAGAGTCTGCAGATCGCGTCCCTCAACGACGGGCATTGTCAGAAATAGCCGACCGTCGCTTTCGCCTACGTCGAGGATCATCACGATGTGTCGGTGGTTAAGGCGGGCCGCCTTGAGCGCTTCGCGGCGGAATCGCTCGCGGTATGTGGGATTGTCGGCATAGGTAGCCGGCAGGACTTTGAGCGCCACGATCCGCTCGATCACGGTGTCGCTGGCTCGCCATACTTCGCCCATGCCACCGCGGCCGAGCAATTCGATCAGGCGGTAGCGGCCGAACAGGGTGCCCTCTGCACCTCGGGATTCCCTGGCGTCGTCCTCCATGGCCAATCCCCCACATCGGTCGCGATTGCTCCAACACGCTGACCATAGACGACAGGATCACCGTTCGAGTTCGAGGCGGTCGACCTGGTTCCAACGCGTCGGACACCACCGCCACCCCGCCACCAGCGGAACCAGCCCCGAACGTATCCGCCGACTCCTCCGACGCCGCCACCAACTACTCGACCGCCCGCGCAAATGACCGACACCACAGCTAAACTCGATGCCGCCGCCGCCCGTGAGCGCGAACATGTTCAGCACCAAGGCGATCACGAGAACCGCCTCGAACTCCGGGCTGTGCGCCCAAGCGCTGAGCGGCCTATCATGTCAACCGCTGCCCGGTTCGGCTCGAAGCCGCCAGGCTGCGCGGGTTGTCGTGGCCCGCCGCGGCGGACGGCGAGCTCAGCGACATGGTGGAGGTTCCGTCCCATAGCCGGCGGCCCGCGCACTACCGTCCCTGACCCGTTTTGCGTGAGTGGCTATCACCCTGCACGTGTGAGCAGACGGGTTTGGGGACTCCCTGCCATAAATTCCCAGAGGACATTGCTGCCGTTGCCTAGGATCGGGTGGGACCAATGCCAGCAGCCGTAGGCGGACGAAGGAGGCGGGCAGGATGAGTGAAGCGATCGAGAATCCGATCCTGAACTCGCCCTACGTTCAGCCAGACAGCTACTACGAGGTTGGCCCCAAGGGCCCGACTGGCGAGATTCGAATCGGCCGCCGTCCAAGTGAGTCGTTCATCCCGATCGCCATCTCCAAGAAGGGAGAGGACAACAGCCAGACCGAATTCGACTTCGACGCTACGGGTGAGCGGCGCCAGCGAAACACATTGATCAACGATTTGCGTCGTGATATCGACCGCTGGCGCAGGGATGGGCAGTATCTGGGTGTCACGCCGGTCAGTCGCAAACTGCTGCAGCACTGGGCTGACCCCAGGCGAGAGAACCGCGTGCTGTTCTGTCAGCGCGAGGCAGCCGAGACCGCGATCTTCCTCACCGAGGTTGCGGGCCGCAAGGGCACGACGGATTGGCGGCGAAGGCTCGAACCAGAAAACGATGCTCACAACTCAGGTCTGCCGCGGATCGCGTTGAAGATGGCGACAGGCTCAGGCAAGACGGTGGTAATGGCGATGCTCATCGCCTGGCAAACGCTGAACAAGGTTCAAGCGCCGAGGGATGCTCGGTTCAGCAACCGATTCCTGATCGTGACCCCGGGCATCACCATCAAGGACCGTTTACGTGTCCTCCTGCCCGAAGACACCGAGAACTACTACGACCTCCGCGACCTCATTCCGGCCGACCTGAAGGGCGGCCTCGACCATGCCCGCATCGTGATCACCAATTATCACGCGTTCCAACTGAAAGACGCCAAGGAGATTCGCAACGTCGCCCGAAACACCCGGCTGCTGCTCAAGGGCGACCGCACCGATGATCCGTTCAAGGAGTCTCCTCAGGCCATGGTCACACGCGTGCTGCGTGACCACGGCGGCACCGTTACGGACAAGCAACAAGTCATTGTGCTGAACGACGAAGCACACCACTGCTATCAAGACCGGCCGGTCACCTCGGGTGAAAAGTTAAGCGCCGAGGAGAAAGACGCCAACGCCGAAGCAAGGGTCTGGTTCAAGGGCTTGCAGGCGGTGGCTAAGACCGTCGGAATCAAGCAGATCTACGACTTGTCAGCCACCCCGTACTACCTGTCCGGCTCTGGCTACAACGAAGGCCACTTGTTCCCGTGGACGGTCAGCGACTTCTCCCTAATGGATGCCATTGAGTCCGGAATCGTGAAGGTGCCGCGCACCCCTGTAGACGACGACGCCGACCACGCCTTAGTAACCTACCTGCGGCTGTGGGACTTCATCGGGGAAGAGCTATCCAAGCGAGCGGTGAAAACCTCTGTCGGCAACTGGATTCCGGCGCCAGAGCTCGAAGGGGCGCTGCACAGTCTGCACCGCAGCTACGCCAAGGCGTTCGCGCACTGGGAGTCCACGCTGCAACAGCACGGTGAGACGCCGCCGGTGTTCATCGTGGTGTGCCCGAATACCACGGTAAGCAAGCTGGTCTACGACTGGATCGCCGGCGAAGAGGTCCATGCCAACGGTGGGACAAGCGTGCACAAGCCTGGCAATCTTGAGCTCCTGAGCAACGTGGTCGATGGCGAGCCTTTGGCCCGGCCCCGCACGATCCTGATCGACTCCGCGCAACTGGAGTCGGGCGAAGGGATGAAACCCGACTTCAAACAGGCGGCCGCCGGCGAGATCGCCGCATTTAAGTCCGAGTACCGGTTGCGAAACCCGGGCGCTGACGTGGACAAGATCACCGAGGACGAACTCCTGCGCGAGGTGATGAACACCGTCGGCAAGAAGGGCAAGCTCGGTGAGCAGGTGCGCTGCGTGGTGAGCGTTTCGATGCTGACCGAGGGCTGGGACACCAACACCGTGACCCACATCCTGGGAGTCCGGGCATTCCGAAGCCAATTGCTCTGCGAACAGGTGGTGGGGCGAGGACTACGGCGCCGTTCCTACGCGGTCAACCCGGACACAGACTGCTTCGAGCCCGAATACGCCAACGTCTACGGAATTCCCTTCCAGTTCATTCCGTCGGACAAGCCCGCTCCAGACCCGAAACCACCCAAACCCGTAATTGAGGTGAGAGCGGTTGACGGCCGTGAGCACCTACGGATTGCGTTTCCCAAGCTCGACGGCTACCGCGTCGAAATGCCCGACTCCACGATCTGGCTGGACTCAGAGGATGTGGAACCGTTCGAGGTTGGACCGAACACCGTGCCCCGATGGGTGGAGATGCAAGGCGTCGTGGGAGAACAGGAACGCGAAAGCGGGGACCGGCGACGATACCGCCGCCAGGAAGTCGCGTTTGCACTGGCCAAACGGATCATGGACAGCCAGTTCAACATCGGCGGCGACCGACAGCCATGGCGGTTTCCCGAGCTGGTACGCATCAGTAGTCAATGGCTTGACCAGCGCGTAACTGTCGCGGAGGGCTTTGACCTCGGTCATCTCATGACGATTACCGAGACACAGGTAGTGGCATGCGAGGCGATCTGGAGCGCGGTCGTCCGCCAGATCGGTCATCGGCGCACCCGCCTCCGGCCTATGCTCAACCGCTTCGACCCCGAAGGCTCCACGGGGGAAGTCGATTTCCCGACCCGTAAGGCCACCGTGCCGACCGAGAAGTCGGAAGTTTCACACGTCACCCTTGACGGGCAGCACGGGAACACCTGGGAGCAACTGCTGGCGGCAGAGTTGGAACTCAACACCAATGTCGCTGCTTATGTGAAGAACGACCACCTCGGATTCACCATCCCGTATGTCCACAAGGGGCGCAGCCACTCCTACGTGCCGGATTTTCTGGTGCGGCTGAAGCAGCGTGATCCCGGTGACGTTGTCCGGACCCTGATCATCGAGGTGTCAGGAAGCCAGAAGAGCCCCGGACCTACCAAGGCGAAAGCACAGACGGCACGCAACGCATGGTGTGTGGCTGTCAACAATCACGGGGGATTCGGTCGGTGGGGGTATACCGAAATGACGAATCCTCTTGAGTTCAAGCCACGTCTGGCTGACGCATTCCGCCTGCTTTACGAGGACGCGCCGATCGTCGGCGATCCTGATCTGTTGGACTTTGCCGACCGAAGGAGCGCTCGTGGCGCGTAAGAAGGCGGCGCAGGGACCGACCCCGGTAGATGCGCTGGCCCACCGGAACAAGCGGACGAACATCCCCACCGCGGATGCGCACGACTTTGTGGGACCGGAGATCGAACAGATTCGCAAGGTTCGGCACGAACGTGACGAAAGCCTTGATCCGCAGTTGGTTTGGCTTGGCAAGTATGGCTCCGACGGTGCTGGCGAGGATCTGATCACCGACGCGCCACCGATCTACATCCAGGAGAAGATCGACCCGCGCGTGCTGATCGAGAACCTGCGACGCACCGCCGAGCGTCCTGAAGATGAACCCGAACTAGCCCTCTTCGACTCGTTCGACGGGCTCAACGAATTGGACCAAGTCGACTTCTACAGGCACGAAGCAAACTGGTCCAACCGGATGATCCTGGGTGACTCGCTGCAGGTGATGGCGTCCCTAGCTGAGCGGGAGAAGTTACGCGCCAAGGTCCAGATGGTCTACGTCGACCCGCCGTATGGAATTAAGTTCGGTTCTAACTGGCAGGTCTCGGCTCGAAACCGCGACGTCAAGGATGGAAAACTCCAAGACGCCGCCCGAGAGGCGGAGCAGATCAAGGCCTTTCGGGACACGTGGGAACTGGGCATCCATTCGTACCTCACGTATTTGCGCGATCGGTTGTTAGTGGCGCGGGAAATCCTCGCTGAGTCCGGCTCGTGCTTCGTCCAGATCGGCGACGAGAACGTGCATCTGGTGCGCAGTCTGATGGATGAGATATTTGGGAGTGAGAACTTCTGCTCGGTGATCAGCTTCAAAACGACGAGTGGTGCGGGAAGTTTTGCCGGCGGCACGAATGTACTACCTGCGGTAAATAGCTTCATCGTCTGGTACGCCAAGAACCTGGATCGCGTGAAGTACCGTACGCTCTACCAGCGGAAGTCATTTTCTGATTCTGGAACCGCATACACCAGTGTGGAAGAACCCGACGGAACCCGGCGCCGGATGCGACCGGATGAACAGTCCGGCATCGTGCCCGTGTCGGGCCGAGTGTTTCGTCGGGGTCCAACGACATCACAGACCACGCGTGTGGGACAGACGACCGTCTTCCCGGTGACGATTCCCGAGGGAACTTTCCGGCCGACGAAGGGTGGATGGAAGACGAATGTCGCAGGTATGCAGAAGCTACGGCAGGCCAATCGCCTGACCGGAGCAGCGAACACTCTTTACTACATACGGTATTTCGACGACTTTTCGGTGAGCAGCCTGACGAATTTCTGGGATGACACTACGACGGCGGGGTTCGGCGACCCGAAGATCTATGTGGTTCAGACGAACACCAAGGTCATCGAGCGTTGCATGCTCATGTGTACCGACCCGGGTGACCTTGTCCTCGATCCGACATGCGGAAGTGGCACAACGGCTTTCGTGGCCGAACAGTGGGGACGTCGCTGGATCACCATCGATACCTCGCGCGTCGCTCTTGCCCTCGCTCGCCAGCGAATCATGGGGGCGAAGTATCCCTGGTACCTCCTTGCTGACACTCCGGAGGGTTACGCCAAGGAGCAGTCACTCACCGCGCAATCCCTTCCGCGTCAGCAGTTTACGGGTGATCTCAGGCACGGCTTTGTCTACGAGAGAGTTCAGCACATCACTCTCAAGTCGATCGCGAACAACCCCGACATCACGGAAGGAATGAATCGCGAAGAGATCGACGCAGCGATCAAGCGGCACGCCGATTTCGAACTGCTCCACGATAGACCTTACGAGGACACCAAGAAGGTGCGCGTCGCCGGTCCGTTCACGGTCGAATCGCTCAGCCCCCACCGCTCGGTCGCGTTTGCCGGCGGCACCGACGCCATGGCGGAGTCTCGCGGCGAGACCGAGGCGGCGATGGATGCGAATGGGCCGAACTTCGAGCAATCGATCCTCGAGAATCTTGCCAAAGCAGGAATCCAGAACGGCCGTCGCAACGAGCGAATCACCTTCGCGGCCTTCGAAACGTACGCCGGCGAGTACATCCAAGCGATTGGTGAACGCAAGATTTCGTTACCGGACAACCAGGCTGGGTCCGCCCAGGATGAGCCGGTCCACGTTGCAATCGCGCTTGGACCGCAGTACGGTACGGTGAGCGCATCGTTCGTCAAAAGCGCTGCTCGCGAAGCGATTAACGCAGAGGACGTTGATCTGCTCTGCGTACTCGGATTTGCCTTCGATCCACAAGTCACCGGCATCACCGAACAGGACGGCGTCACCGTCGATGCTTCTGACGAGGGTTTTGCCAGTGTGGCGGCGACCCGCAGACTGGGGCGACTGCCGGTCCTGATGGTGCGAATGAACGCCGATCTGCTGATGGGCGAGGAGCTGAAGAAGACGGGCGCCGGCAATCTATTTACCGTGTTCGGCGAGCCCGACATCGACGTCGAGGAGACCGTCAACGGCTACGTAGTCAACCTGAAGGGGGTCGACGTTTACGACCCGACCACCGGCCAGGTTCGCAGTAACGACACCAGCCGGGTCGCGCTGTGGATGATCGACACGAACTACAACGGCGAGTCGTTCTTCGTGAGGCACTGCTACTTCACCGGCGGCAACGACCCTTACAAGCGGCTGAAGACCGCTCTTAAAGCCGATATCGACGCGGATGCGTGGGCGTCCTTGAACTCCGACGCCTCCCGTCCATTTCACAAGCCGGACACCGGCAAGATCGCCGTCAAGGTCATCAACGACTACGGCGACGAAGTCATGAAGATCTTCGAAGTGTGAGCCTCAGTTGACTGTCTACACAGAGTCACAGCGAGAGGCGATCGACTGCCTGGATCGCCCGTTGCAGATCATCGCCTGCGCGGGTTCGGGCAAGACACAGGTAATCGCGCAACGCATTGCGAACATCTTGTCGCTACCAGACACTGACCCCCACAACATTATTGCCTTCACTTTTACCGAGAAGGCAGCGGCTGAGCTCAAGGACCGGGTCTTGCGTGTGGTCGCCGAACTTCATGGTGACGTCACGGGCATGGCGGAGATGTACATCGGCACCATGCACGGTTACTGCCTGGACTTGCTGCAGCGGCTTGTCCCCGACACGTTCAAATTCTCCGTTCTCACCGAGATTACAGCTCGGCTGCTCGTCGACCGGAACAGCAAGAAGTCCGGACTGACGACTTGCCCGACTTCCTCGGAAAGAGTTCCCACACTGCGTCGCTACGTCCACTCTCGGCTCTTCCTGCAAGTGATGAGCATCATGCGTGAGGACATCGTCACCGGCGAGCTTGTCCCAGAGGGGGTTTGGGATTCGTTCGCGTCCTATTCGAAGCTGTTGTACTCGCATGCTGAGTTCGACTTCACCGAGATGATCAACCTCGTCGTTCAGCTGCTCGAAGCCGACCCATCGACGGAAGAAGACGCGAGGGTCGTGCAAGCGCACATTCGAGACGAGATTCGCTACCTCGTGGTCGATGAGTACCAGGATGTCAACGCTCTGCAAGAGCGATTAGTCGCTGGGCTGGTCGAATTCGGCGCGAACTTGTGTGTCGTGGGCGACGACGACCAGACGATCTATCAATGGCGAGGCAGCCAGGTCGCCAACATCATCACGTTTACTGACCGCCACTCCGGCGTCAAGCAAGTCACACTGGCTGAGAACTTCCGCTCCAGCAGAGGCGTGGTAGAACTCGGAAGATCAGTCGCACAACTTATTCCCGCGGGTGAACGGCTCGCGAAGGCGATGGTTAGCGCGGACAATCAGACTTGGGCACGTGGTGACTTGCTTGCGCTCACCTTTGACGATCCGATCGCCGAAGCCGCATGGATATGTGATCGCATCCTGGAGTTGCGCGGTGTGCCGTTCCGTGACAACCCGGGGGTGGAAGAGCGCGGTCTGTCTTGGTCTGACTTTGCCGTGCTCTACCGTTCGGTCTCCAAGGACGCCGACGAACTAGTAGCGGAGCTGCAGCGTCGCGGAATCCCCTACGTCGTCAAGGGTCTCAACCGCCTGTTCGACAGTCTTGAGATCAAGGCCGTAGTCGGCGCTTTCCGCATGATGGTCGGCGAAATATCGGAAACCGATCTGCGCGCACTATGGACGAACGCGAATCTGCTTGCGAGCCCCGACCAGTGGCGCAGCGCGGTCTCGGTGTTGGAGAAGGGCCGCGACTTCGGTCGCGGCGAGCGTTGGGGGGTCTACAATATTCAGCGCGTCTATCTGGATTTCCTAGAGGCGCTGCAACTTCGGGAAGAGACGGTTCCCGGTCCCCCGGGCAGAGGCGAGCTGGTTTTCTACCAGCTCGGCAAGTTTAGCCAGGTGATCTCCGATTTCGAGCAGATCTACTTCAACACCGCGCCGGAGGAGAAGTACACAGCGTTCGTCAAATGGCTTGATCACCAGGCCCCCGACTACTACGCAGAGTCAGACGCTGACGTCGGCTACGCCACACCGGATGCGGTGACATTGTCCACCGTGCACCAAGCCAAAGGGATGCAGTGGCCCGCCGTGTTCGTGCCGTGTATGCGGCGAAATCGGTTCCCTTCGAAACGCCACGGCGGCCTCAGCGTCTTTCATGTAATCCCAGATACGGCGATCGCCGATGCCGATCGCTACCGTGGGACTGTCGAAGACGAAACGCGGCTGTACTACGTGGCAGTCACGCGCGCCCAGAAGTACCTCGCCCTGACGTTCTCTCCGGGTCCCAACCAGCTCTACAGGAACCGGTCAGAACTTTTTGATCACTCCGCTAACCAGAGCTGGGTCTCGACTCGGCCGAGCTCAACTCCGCTGCCGGCGCGAATCGAACCGCGGGCACTGCAAGATGTTCCGCAGGTTACATTCTCATTCTCTGAGTTGAGGTACCTGTTCGAATGCCCGTACTCATTCAAGCTTCGGTTCCTCTACGGTTTCAATCCACCGCTCCACGAAGCGCTGGGCTACGGTAAGGGCCTGCACGATGCACTCAGCGAGGTGCACAAGAAGGCGGTTAACGGAGAGATCGTCGACGTGTCGGCCGCCAAAGAGCTCATCGCCCGCCACCTCCACACCCCGTTCGCTTACCCAGAATTGCGAAGTGCTCTCGAGAAATCTGCCGTAGCTGCCATCGAGCGCTACTTCGCTGTTCACGGCGCGGAGATCTCACGAACGGTCCACTCGGAGAAGCAGATCCAGGTCCACATCGCGCCGGGTATTACTGTGGACGGGCGAATCGACCTTATCCGTCGATTGGATACTGACGAACTATCCATTGTCGACTTCAAGTCCACTGACCGAGCTCAGCCAGAAGATGTCACTCGCGACCAGTTGCACGTCTACGCGGTCGGCTACGAAGAGCTCACCGGGCAGAATGCCGATCTGATCGAGGTGCTCAATCTCGACGAAGTGGGTAAGAGCACCCGCGAGGAGGTCGAACAGTCCCTCCTGACGGAGGTGAAGGCACGAATCAAGTCGGCCGGCGAATCGCTGCGGTCCTCCAATTTGAACCGTCTCGCATCCTGGTGCTCGACATGTGCGAGTTGCGACCTCGTCGGGCTGTGCCGCGACAAGCAATGATGCGGCGATGCGACGCCTCGCCTTCGATGTGCGAGTCACAACTTTTCGAGGAATTTGCCTGCTGCACGACCAGTGGGCAAGCTCAATCAAGCTTGTCCGCCGAGCTGCGCAACACGCCGGCGATCCGGTGGGCCAAAGCGTGTCGCCAGCAACGGCTTCGTCGCTCTTCGGTTGCTTGAGGTCCGGCCGCGGTCAACGGTGCCCGATCGTCGCCGAGGGCGATGCCGGCCTCGTAAGGGCAATGCTTGCCGGAGGTGAACTCAAGGCGGTGCAGATCATGAGACGCCAGCAGGTAACGCAGCGGGGGTGGGATCCCTTGGCCGCCGGGTTGGGCCGCCAGATTGATGAACTGCGCCAGCAGCGCGGCGCTGAGCGACGCGGAATAGGCGGCAACATTGGGTGCACCACCCACTGACGGTGTACGTCCGGTCTGCTCGATGTAGTCAGGTGCATCGAGCAGACCCTGTTGATCGAGCATCACCTCGGTTGGCTCGATCTGGTGGATGCAGGCCATGCAAGGACGGCCCGGAACCAGTGTGTGGGCGCGCCAACTTCCCGAACGCATCGTCTGGTCGTCGAAGGTCTGCAGGGCTAGGCCGCCGTCGATGACGGGGATCAGGTCAGCGTAGGCGATACCGTTGAGTACAGCACGGGGCCACGGACGGTCCACGCAGGAGAATATGACGTCGTAGTCCAGTGCGTGCGCCAGCCCTTCGGGTGTGCAAATGCTGATCGGGAAGGACCGGAAGCGCGGCCAGGCCGCCGTCGCAGCGGCCCGCATGGTGCGCATCGCGACGTCGACTTTGTGACGGCGGCGGCGCGCATCGCCACGCGTCGCGCCGATCATCCGGTCTAGGTTGAGTTCCTCGACGACGTCGGGGTCCATCACTCCGATGTCCGTGATACCGGTCGCGGCCAACCTCTGGGCTACGTCGAGTCCGACGCTGCCCACGCCGACGACCAGCGTCCGCAGCCGGGTCATGTTTGCGTGGCATGTGGGTCCCCACGCAGCGACGGTTCGCACTTGGGATGCGGTGGGCACCGCTGCCGGGCGTAGTTCGTCGTTCCACGACACCGCCAACACTGGCCCTACCACGCGCACCGACTCGACCCACAGTGGCGGGGACTCACCGTGCTGCCATAGCCGCGCCGACCAGGTTGTGTCGGCTCCGCCCAGAGTCATTCCCAGCAGCGGATGGCCGGTGTATTCCACGCCGATATGGGCTGCACCCTGTTCGGTGGTGTGGTCAGTGGTGCTCAGCCATTGCCAACCACGGCCGGCGGGATGACTGTGCAACATCACCAGGCCGCGGCCGGCCTTGGCGGCATGCGCAGCGGCACGCAGAATGTAACCGCTGGAAAAGGAGGCATTGCCGTGCACGCGGCGTTCGTTGGGTTGGGGCAGCACCAGTGATTGCAGGATGAGGGTGGTGCGGTCGCGGCCGCTGGAGATGCTATAGAGGCCCAGCGCGACGTCTTCCTGGCCATCTGCACGGAGCAGATGCTGACGGCTGCGCTCGGCCACTTCTGCTGTCATCGCCACTGCGTAGCGCATAATCAGGCCGCCTGTCTGGCATCGGAAAGCACACCGCGAACATGTGCCAACCAGGTGTGCACGACCGGAATCGAGGTTTTGAAGGCTCCGATGTCCCGCGAGTGCCGCACCCAGCCGGTCAGGCAGTCGCTAACGTCGCTGTTGGTGGTGGCGAACACGACGTAATCCGGGAAATGCAGCCAGTGAGGGACCGTGACTGGCCAGGACTGCAGTTCGTTGACACTTACCGCAGTGGTGACCTCAACTCCGGCCAGGGCGCCAGCGATGGGACTCACGTTGTAGATGATGACCGCACCCTCGACGCGTGCGGAGATACCCGCCTCCGCTAGATCAGCCAGGAACCGCTGCGGACCGTGCTCGGCTGCACCCGCCACGGTTACGCCACCGGATGGTGGCGGCGAGCGGTGACGAACCGGTCCCCCTCGTGGATGTTGACTAGCGCCGCAGGATCCAGCGGACAGGGATCCCCGACACGCGCCAGATCGTTGTGGGCAGGATCCAGGCCGGCTAGCCGCAGTAAATCGGCGACCTCTTGGTCATCGTCGCGAGTGCGGTATGGGCGGCCGTCGATGGTGAAGTGCAACACAGCCCGGGTTGCGAACTGGTCGCCACCGTGCAGTCGCACAATGTCGCTGTCGGTGAAGAACTGCTCGTCACCTTCGGCATCGACGCGAGCCAGGTCAAACTTGGCCGGGTCGCGACTGGCGCGGCGTAGCAGCGCGGCTGCTTCCTGATCGTCGTCGGCGGTCACGAATGCTTGACCGTCGATGGTGAAGTGGATCTCAACTCGGTTGCGGGTCATGGCCAAGTCCTTTCCGTAGAGCCGACCATGCTGAGGACGATAGCATGGTGTTGCACTAAAGATGCATGGTGCGCATGTGGATCAGCGTGTCGTGTCATCTAAGATGCGGTTAAGAGCACCTACGATGAGCGGATGGCGGTGCGTCCTGCGACAGTCCAATGACTCGTGACTTGCCTGAGCCGAAAGATGCTGGCCCGGTAGAACTGCTCGACATCGCGCAGTTGGGCACGATGCTGCGACAGCAGCGGGGTTCGCTGTCGCTACGTCAGGCCGCCCAGGAAGCCGGGGTCAGCTTCAGCACCTTTTCCCGGGTGGAGGCCGGCTCGCAGCCAGACCTCACGTCATTCACGCTGTTGTGCGCCTGGCTCGGCGTCGCCCCGACCCTTTTTTTCGCCGCTGTCCCTGCGCGCGAGGTAGAGCCGATCGAACTGGCGATCAGCCATCTCAACAACGATCCGCGTTTACGGCCGGAGGCGGCCGAGAAGATCACCGACATGCTGCGCAGCATGTACCAAGTGCTTGCCCGCGACGCCGACGACCGCCCGGTCGTTGCATGCCATCTGCGCGCGGCGTCCACCCTGCGACCCGGCGTCCCCGAGCGGCTTAACGCACTACTGACGGCGGTGCATAGCGCGCTTGAGCGCAAGGTCGCCGCCGGCGACCTATGACACTACGCCGCGGTTTCAAGGCTCACGCCGAACGCGAATCATCCCGTCTGCGACAAGAGCTTGGGCTGCAGCCGCACGACGGTTTGAAGCCTCGTGCGCTCGCGAGGCATCTCGATGTCAAGGTCGTCGACGCCGACCAGTTGGTTCCGATGTCCGACCTGGAAGAACTCGAACGGCTGCAATCGTTTTCGTTCTCGGCGGCTACCTTCGAGATCGCCGACAAGCGCATCATCGTAGTCAGCCCGTTGCGCGCTGTCGGCCGCCAAAATAGCGATCTAGCACACGAATTGGCACATATCGTGTTGGATCACAAACTGTCGGAAGTGCGGCAGATCAACGGTCAGCCATTCCGCACTTGCAAGCCCGACGAGGAAGAAGAGGCGACGGTGTTTGGGGGAACGTTGCTGTTGCCGCGCCCCTTGCTGATGTCGGCGGGTCGGCGGGGAGCCTCTGTCGAGCAGATTGCGCGCGAGTACGAGGTGACTACCGAGATGGCCCGCTATCGCTACCACAGCACTGGAATTTCCAATCAGCTTAAGCGCGGGCGCGGCTGAGAGTCATGGAAATAGCCGGCCCAATCGTGCTGCAGCGCTGGGCACCTTAGTCGAAGTCCGCTGACGCTCAGGTGTTGTCGGCGCGACTTGGCGCTTGGGCGAATGATTAACCGACGATTGTCGGCGTTCGAGGCGCCGAACCATAGCTCACCGGCCGCGGCGACGACGGCGTGGTGGGCCGCCTACAGGGGCGACGCCTCGACGGCGCTGTTGATCAGACTGATCGCGCCGCCGATCACCTCCTTGATCAGCCACAGGACGCCAGCCAAGGCAGTTACCAGCCCACTAAGCCATGGGAATCGAGTTGAGGCTTCCACTGACCGCTCCTCTTGGGTAGGTGATCCAAAGATGTTGTGCCACAGAACGTATTTGAGCTGTTCGTCATGACCTGTGGCCGTGCGTATGCGCTCGTACCCCGAGCCCCAGCCCGGCAAACGCATCCACGGTGCTGGGCCTCGCACACGATCATGACGACAGAAGCTCTCCGCCGGAAAGGCCGTCGGGATCAGGTATGTCAAGGCTCCGAAACACTCTCACTGCCTGACCGCCGCCGCCGCGCGGCGGTGACGCTCAACGACCCAGTCCCACAGCGTCTCCGGCGCCTTTCGCGGCTGACCCAATTGCAGCAGCTTGGCCACCGCGCGGTCGTATTTGGCGACGAAGTCCGGCCAGTCGGGGAGCTCGGTGATCACCCCCGCGGTTCCCCGCCGCAGCAGCCGGGCCCGGCCGCGGTTTTCCGGCAGCAGCCGCCGGTAGTCCAGGCTGCTGGCCAGGTGCGAGGACAGGGTCTTTCCGCCGCTGGCCTGATCGAAAGTCTCCTGGCGGCGGGTGGTTTCGCGTGACCACTGCTCGGCGCGCTGCAGCATCTCCATCTCCGCGGCCCCGTACATGATCAGCGCCGCCGGGAACGTGTCGCGCAGCTCGCGGGCGTAGTTGGTCCCGTAGACGGTGTCGAACTGGCTGGAGGCCTGCACCGACAGCAGCAGGTTGACCCCCAGCCCGCGGCCTTCGGAGACGTGGCGGCGCAGGTTGGGCATCGGGGCGACGTTGGCCGCCTCGTCGATCACGATCAGCAGCCGGTGCATCATCTCCTTGCGGGCGGTCTTGCCGCGCCAGCTGCGCACCAGGTGCTCGAGCAGGGTCACCGCCGCCCCGGCGATCGAACCTTCGGCCGGCGCCAGGAGGAACAGCGTCGCATCGGGTTGGCACAGGAACGACTCGTCGAAGCACGGATCGGTGATGCCGCGCAGCCCCAGCCGCATCCACGGGGTGACGGCCTTGCGCATCGTCAAGGCGATGCTGTCGCGCTGGCGGGGGTCCATGGCCAGCGTGCGCAGCAGCGCGTTGCGGAACAGCGGCTGGTCGCCCACGCAGCGCGCCGCGCTGTACCAGCCCGGGGCATTCGGCGACTTGTCGTCCTTGCGCAGGTTGTCCACCGCCAGCAGCACCCACCCGATGCCCTTGGCGTTGCCCCGCGGGGAGGCCGCGTACAGCATCGCGGCCAGCGGCGCCTCGGTGTTGGCCTCCCAGATCCCGGCATCGGAGACCTGATCGATCCCCGAGCCCAGCCCCACCGCCGACATCTGCATCATGGTGTTCGCCGCGGTCACCGCCTGATCCGGGGTGGTGATCAGCGCCGTCGGGTCAAACGAGCGCACCTCGACGCCCTCGGGATAGGCCGGTGAGTAGTCGGGCCGCAGGTCGATGATCTGCTTGGGGCCCCAGCGCCGCTGGCACACCAGCCACATCAGGTCGTCCTTGGACGACACGCACACCGCCGGCCCGCCCCACAGCACCGACGCCGGCGCCAGCACCCCGCGGGTCTTGCCGGTCTCGGTGGGTGCCGAGACCAGCACGTGGGCGGGCGTTTCGGCCACCGCCAGGCCGCCGTTGTCCCCGCGCACGAACCCGCAGTAGGGCGCGGCCCCGCGAACCTGCATTGCTCAGGACCTCCCGGTCGGACTCGGATCGCCGGGCGGGTCCTCGCGCCGCGTCTCGAACACCCCCGGCCCGGTCAGGTCGTCGGGGCCGGTGAACCCGAAGTCGACGTCGTCGCACTCATCGGGCGGGTTCATCGGCCACCAGTCCCGCGCCCCCTCCACGGCCAGCCAGCCCTCCAGGATCCCGTAGACGCCCGCGGTCAGCAGCGCCGCGGGCACCTGCGCCAGCAGCCACGGAACCCCCACCGCCGACGCCAGCGAGTCCCCGGCCTCATACAGCAGCGGCAGCGGCAGCCCCACCGCCACCGCCGACCACAGCAGCGCGGCGACCGGATAGGCGCGAAGCTCGCCGGGGATTAGCTGGACCACGCTTTTTGACAGCGCTTTGCCGGCCGGCCAGCCCAGCGGGGCGAGCGCTCCCGCGGTCATGAGAATGGCCCAGTCCAGCATCGCATAAGGCGTTTTCACCGGCCGCGCATACCATTGATGAATAACGTCATCGTCGGCCGGATCCACCCGCGCTCCGGTGCGGGAAGTATCGCGGTCGCGTATTTGGCGCGCCAATATTTCCGCGCGCCTTTTCTGGAATAGGAAAGTGCGTTGGTTGCGGGCGATCCACTTGCGGCGGATCTCGTCGAACCGGTCAGGAGGAACCGGCATCGGCGGTCCTCTCGGCGGTCCGTACCGGCTCAGTGTAGGAGTCGCTGCGACGTTGCGCGACATCGGCGCGGAATTCTTTTAGGCCCGCCGCGCGGCCCGTCTCCCTGGTGCCCCCGGCATCCCGCTTCGCCGCATCGACGGTCGAAGAACAGGATTCTACCTGCTCAGACGTCCGCGATTCCGGATGCCGCGCCGACAGCGCCCGCCGCGCGCAGCCGTGCCGGCGACCCGGCGCGACGCCGTGCCAGGCCGATGTCCGCGGCGCCAGCCGGCCATCGCGCCGCCCGGCCGTGTGCCACGTTGAGCGTGCCGGACCGCTGGCCGCGAACAGGTCTCCTTGCAAGCAGCGCAGCCGCGCCACGTCGTTCCCGGGAAAAAGGAACGACCGCCGAACCCCGGCCACCGATAATGCTTTCACGCCGATGACCGTAACAGCCGAACAAGTTATTTCGCTACGGCGGTGGAATAGTTGTTCCCGCTTCCCTTATGCTGACGCCGGGAAAGGAGTTCCGCCGATGCGCATGATTATCCGAGTCGCATTATTGGTCGTCGCGGTGTACCTGCTCGCCGTCCTGACCGATGCGCCGCTCCTCGTTGGCGTGACTTTGCTGGAACCATGCTAGCCGCCGCAGTCGCGCGGGTGGCGCGGGCGGCGAGCCGCCGACAGCAGGTGCCCGCGTCCGGAGCCACCGGCGATCCGGCGAGCACCGCCGCCCAGCACCGAGCGCCCGGCCACAGGGTGGGTCGCGCGGCGGACCCGATGTCCCCGGCTGCGCGGCGCCGCCGCACCCCCCGCGGCGCCCCACCGGCGCCAGCGTCGGCGCCGCGGCGGTCTCTCCCATGACCGGGCAGACCGGCGAGCCCGAACTTCACCTTGTCTGGGCCGCCACCGAGGCCTGGCTCGAGGACATCGATCACGGCGGACGCGGTGACGACTTCGGCGACGCGGTGGCCGCCGACCAGGATGCCCCGGAGCCCGGCGAGAGCGATCACGCGGCGATGGACGTCTCCGCTCGCCCCGGCACGGCAGACGGCGGCGATGGGCCGTGCTACCACCTCAGCGGCGACGACCATCCCACGGCCCAAACCCATAGCGCCCCAGTCGATCTGGACGACCCCGTCCCCGACCTCGGCCCAGACCCAGACCCCGACCCGGCGGGCGACCCCGACGCGCCCACCCCCGACGCCGGACCCGACCACGACCATCCGCCGCCCGATGGCCCCATCGA
>NZ_VTZN01000539.1 GCF_008370645.1 Mycobacterium simiae | reverse complement strand
AATTGCCTGGACCGCACCGTGTCGTTCGGGTGAACACATGGGTGCCGAGCCGGCGCATACGGCCGGTAGCGATCGGCCGCGGCAGTAGCAGAGTGCAACACTGACATCACGAACTGGCTATCCCGCCGCGGTCCGGCGGGCCACGAAGAGGAGCTGACGATGATGCCGGGTTGTGCCGACCCGCCCAGTAATCCCGACAATGAGGACACGACGGCAGAACGCTATCGCCGCACCGCGCGAAACCCGTTCGCGCCGCGCGCCGCCGTGGCGGAGCTGCTTGCTTCGATGAACCGCGTTATCGACATCACCGAGCCAGATCCACGGTTGCCGGTAGCACTGAGTTTCTCCCGATCCCGGCAAGCCGCGCTGGATGCCAAGCGTGGGATAGCGAACGGCTTGGCTGAGCGCGATGCCGCCGACCGCGCCGAGCCTCGGCGCC
>NZ_VTZN01000538.1 GCF_008370645.1 Mycobacterium simiae | reverse complement strand
CCCGGTAATTCTGGGTTAGTTCTAATGTCGTGCGACGTTAGTCTTTTTACGGTCGATGGATTTGAGGATGGTGTCGGCGTCTTTGGTCCAGATGAACGGTTGCGCGCGGGGGTTCCAGCCGCTGATGAACTCGCGATTTTGGTGGTCAGCTCGCGTACTGAGCCGAAGCTGCCGCGGCGGATCGCTTGCCGGTCGATGATGCCGAACCAGATCTCGACCATGTTCAACCAGCATGCCGAGTTCGGCGTGAAATGTGGTGTGACCTGGGGGTGGTCGTCGAACCATTTCCGTACGGCCGGGTGTTTGTGGGTGGCGTAGTTGTCCATCACCGGGTGTATTTCCTGGTGCGGGTAGGCCTTGTTGATGGTGTTGAGCAATTTCAGGAATTCCTGATGGCGGTGGCGTTGATGGCACTGACCGATCGCTTCGCCGGTGGCGGTGTTTAG
>NZ_VTZN01000537.1 GCF_008370645.1 Mycobacterium simiae | reverse complement strand
CGCAACGCCCTGGCCCAACACACCGGCCTGAGCCTGCCCCCCACGTTGATCTTCGACCACCCCAGCCCCAACGCCATCGCCGAGCATCTACTCAGCTTGCTCACCACCGCCACTACACCGACGCGGGTGCCGGCAACCACCACGCCAGGCACCGACGAACCCATCGTCGTGGTCGGTATGGCCTGCCGGTTCCCGGGTGGGGTGGATTCGGCGGCGGCATTGTGGGACATGGTCAGCAACCGAACCGATGTCATCGGGGCCTTCCCCGCCGATCGTGGCTGGAACCTCACCGAGCTGTTCGATCCGGATCCCGACGCGGTGGGCAAGACCTATACCCGCTGCGGCGGTTTCTTGGCCGAGGCCGCCGATTTCGACGCGGAGTTCTTCGGCATCTCTGCGCGCGAAGCCCAAGCCATCGATCCCCAGCAGCGGCTGCTGCTAGAAGTGTG
>NZ_VTZN01000536.1 GCF_008370645.1 Mycobacterium simiae | reverse complement strand
CGCAACGCGCTGCGCAGCGCGTTGGTGTGGCGAACGCGTGCCCAGATCAGGCTCTGGTGGGCGCGGGCGAGCACCTTAATCGCCTCCACCTCGACGCTGTCGCCGGCCAGGGGGCGATGGTTGTGCCGATCGGTACGCACCAGATCGGCCAGCAGTTTGGCATCTGAGACATCGGATTTGGCGCCTGAGACATGATGGCGGTCGCGATAGCGCGCCACCGCCAGCGGATTGATCGCAAACACCTGATACCCCGCGGCAACCAGGGCTTGCACCCACAGCCCGCGATCGGTCTCGATACCGACCACCACCTGATCGGGTTCCTCGGCGTGCGCGCCGATCAGCTCGTGCAATTGCCGCATGCCGGTCACTCCTTCCGACAGCCGCCGCGATGCCAGCCGCCGCCCGGCCTCATCCATCACCCACACGTCATGATGGTCTTCGGCCCAGTCG
>NZ_VTZN01000535.1 GCF_008370645.1 Mycobacterium simiae | reverse complement strand
GTGACCTCCGAGGCCGCCATTGCCGGCTGGGGCGAAGAAAAGAGCGCCTCGACCCCCGGCCCCGCCGCTGCCGCCTGCTCCGCCGGAGCCCCCGGTGCCACCTACCGGGGCACCGGGGTTGCCGGCCCCGCCGTCGCCGCCCGCGCCGCCGGCGCCGCCAGCGCCACCGCGGGTGATCCAGCCGCCGTTGCCGCCGGCCCCGCCGTGTCCACCAGCCCCGCCGCTACCGGCGGGACCAGCGTCAGCACCAGCGGCTCCGGCTCCGCCGTCGCCGCCGGCACCGAACAGCAGCTCACCGCGGCCACCAGCGCCACCGGTGCCCCCGCCGCTGCCGCCGATCCCGCCAGCACCGCCGCCGCCCCACACCAGGCCGCCGTTGCCTCCGGAGCCGCCGGTACCACCGCCAGCTCCGCCGGTTCCGCCGGGGCCGCCGACTCCTAGCAGCCAGCCG
>NZ_VTZN01000534.1 GCF_008370645.1 Mycobacterium simiae | reverse complement strand
TGCGCAACGCCCTGGCCCAACACAGCGGCCTGAGCCTGCCGCCGACGCTGATCTTCGACCACCCCACCCCCGCGGCGATCGCCCAGTACCTGCTGTCCCACCTCACCACCACAGCAGCCGATGCGCCGGTACGGACCACCACCAGCACGGCGAGCGCCGACGAACCCATCGCGGTGGTGGGCATGGCCTGCCGCTTCCCCGGGGGCATCGATTCGGCCGCCGGACTGTGGGAGGTCGTCAGCAGCGGCATCGACGTCATGGGCGAATTTCCGACCGATCGGGGCTGGAACCTGGCCGAGTTGTTCGACCCCGATCCCGACGCGGTCGGCAAGACCTACACCCGCTACGGCGGCTTCCTGCCCGGCGCGGCCGACTTCGATGCGGAATTCTTCGGCATCTCCGCGCGCGAAGCCCACGCCATCGACCCCCAACAGCGGCTGCTGCTAGAAGTGTG
>NZ_VTZN01000533.1 GCF_008370645.1 Mycobacterium simiae | reverse complement strand
TCGCTGGGCGGGCTGTCGGTCCCGTCGACGTGGACCGCGGGCGCCGCGGAATCGACCCCCGCCGCGCGGGCGCTCGCGCCGGGTGCGGCACCGGCCGCGGCCGGGGGCGCTGCGGCCCCGGGTGCGGGCATGTACGGGGGGACGCCGATGGCGGCGGGACTGGGCGGGCGCGGCGACGCTGCGGGCGCACCCCGCTACGGCACCCCGGTGAAAGTACTGCGGCGGCGCTAGACCCGCCCGATATTTACGGAATGGAAAGAATGCACATCGGAGGACGTAATAGACGATTTCGGAGAACGGCTCGGTTGTGACCGTTGCCGGGCGCCGAAAACCACCAATAGACTGCGTTCACAGCAACGTTGAGATAATGTGTCCCACACTGGCGTGTTCAAGGAGATCAGAAATGGCCGCGCGCGTCATGACCGGCCCGCACGGGGCGCGGGCCGCCGGCGGG
>NZ_VTZN01000532.1 GCF_008370645.1 Mycobacterium simiae | reverse complement strand
CCCCCCGCCGAAATTACCCCCGCCAGGCAGTCGGGTGAGCCGGTGCCTGAATCAGAAGCACATAGCAAACCAATCTCACCGCCCGGAGCCCCGAGTGCTCATACGCCGGGGTACACCAACCGGGTTCGCGAAATCATCGAGCGGGTGGGGCGCGGTCAGTCGCAGAATTGCCGCGACTGCGGTGACCCGATCCCCGAACACATGCGCTCAGCACGCGCTCGCGGTGTGTGCACCCGCTGCACCGCCAAAGCCACAGCAAACACAGGTGGCACCCGATGACCGCCCCCGTTATCGCCCTGCCCCTCGGTCTGACCGCGATCGTGATCACCCACACCGATCGCACCTCACCCCGCCCGCCAGCACCACCCGGCGATCCGGCCCCGACCCCGCGCGGGCACCGGCAGGCGCCTGCGGCGCCCCAGGGTCGAAAGTCGGCGGCATGACCCCCGCCGACT
>NZ_VTZN01000531.1 GCF_008370645.1 Mycobacterium simiae | reverse complement strand
CCCATGCCGACCCATTGGGAGCCTTGGCCGGGGAAGACGAACACCGTCTTGCCCGCCGGTGTCGCGGTGCCGCGAACCACCGAGAGCACTTCATCGCCGGCCAGCTCGTCTAGCCCGGCCAGCAACCCGTCCCGCTCCCCACCGACCACCACCGCACGATGCTCAAAGGTCGAACGCCCCGCCAACGACCACCCCACATCAGCAACATCAAGCTCGGGATGCGCCCGCAGATACCCGGCCAACCGCACCGCCTGCGCCCCCAACGCCGACGCCGACTTCGCCGAGATCACCCACGGCACCACCGGCCGCGACCGACCAGGCTCCCGAGACTGCTCGGCAACCGCCTCCACAATCACATGCGCATTCGTGCCGCTAATCCCAAACGACGACACCCCCGCGCGCCGCACCCGACCATCACCGGGCCACGGCTGCGCCTGGGTCAACAACTCCACCGCCCC
>NZ_VTZN01000530.1 GCF_008370645.1 Mycobacterium simiae | reverse complement strand
TGGTCCAGGTGGTCCAGGCGAAAGTCCACTGTGGGCCGTACATACGTACGGCGGTCCAGGGTCGGGTGGACCGAACGGTGGACCAGACACTCTGTTCGTGCCGCCAGCCGCCAACGGCGAGCCCCATCTATGCACCGCGCCCGGCTGCCGCAACCAGCTCGTCTCACCCGAGGCCCGCGCCGCCGGCAAATGCCGGCCCTGCCGCGACAAGGCGATGGCGGGGTACGACCGATGACCGCCATCGCCTTACCCTTCGGCCTGTGCGCGCTCGTCTACACCCGCGCCGGTCACGCCCCGCCCCGCCCGCCTACACCGCCCGGTCCTCCGGCACCGACCCCGCGCGGGCACCGGCAGGCACCACGGCGGCCGGGCAACGACCCGATGCCGGTGCCTACTGCACCCCAGAGTCGGGAGTCGGCGGCATGACCCCCGCCGACTTGGTCGCGGCCCTGGGCGCG
>NZ_VTZN01000053.1 GCF_008370645.1 Mycobacterium simiae | reverse complement strand
GAAACGTGGCGGGTGCTGGGGGACTTTGGTCTCAACCCGCGGCGAGGAAGCCAGCAGCTTCAGTTGGAGCGTTGCGCAGCGCCTTGGCGTACCGCGGCTCGAACCGCGGGGCCAGCTTCAGCCCGGCCCAGTACCGGTCTCCGGTGTGGGCGGCACCGATGACCGCGCCGGCGATGCTGGCGATCGAGTCGGAGTCACCGTTGCTGGTCGCTGCCCAGCCGAGCGCGTCTCGGCCGTTAAGGGGAGCGCGGCGGTGGCCGGGCGCGGTGGCCATGTCGGCGACCAGCAGCCCGACCGCGATCGCTGAGGCCGACTCCCATCCTTCCCCGATGCCGATGCAGGGATCGCCGTACTCCGCGGGGGTCAGCGTGGCGAGCTCCTGCTTGACGGTGTAGGCGTCCAGCAGCGCGTCGATGAGGACGTCGTTAGCTCCCGCGGCGAGCAGACCCGACACATCCGAGGCCATGGGGGAGAGCACCTGTGTCAGGAATTCGTCGCGCAGCCAAGGGCTTTCACCCGAAAGTATGGACATCGCGGCGCTGATCGCGTGTTCGAGGAATCGGCCGCGCAGCGCGTGAGCCGAACGGATGGCGCTGCCGAGCACGAGGGCAGAGGCGATCGCGCGGGGATGCTTGTGGGTGAGGACGGCCTGCAGCGCGGTAATGCCGCGCCAGACAGGATCCGGTGACAGCGCGGCAGGCGCCAGGCGCATCACAGCCCCGCAGCCAGGGCGGGCCAGGGCGCCGTCGGCGTCGTGCCAGTGCGCACCGCGGCGCAGCCGCGTCAGCGACCCCATGCAGGTGGCCCCGGGTGCGCGGTTGTTGTCACGGTCGACCTGCCACTCGAGGAACCGCGCGGTGATGGCCTTGGTGACGATGTCGATGTCATCGAGCTGGTTGGCGACGTCGACGAGGGCGTCGTGCAGAGCCAACGTCATCTGGGTGTCGTCGGAGACCTTCCAGACCTTCTTGGGCGCCGGCACGGGGTAAGCGGGCATGAGTGTGTATGCGCGGAACTCGACCTGGTAGCCCCACGCGTCACCTGCGGCCAAGCCGATCAGGGCGTTGCGGTAGCGGGCCTGGGTGGCAGTTCGTGTCGTCATCGTGTGTAACCCCACCTTCCGATATGCATATCACTATACACTATTGAGTACTTAACCATACATACAATCACGGGGGACCCGGAACGTCTCGCAGCCCTCGCGACGGAAACGGCCACCCTCACCGGTACTTCAGGGATAGAACACACACCAGCTCTTCTTGCCCGGGCTGGCGCTACGACAAATAGCGGTCCCCGCGTCCATGCCAGAAGGAGGTACCAACCATGTGCCGCGCCACGACCGACCCAGGAGGCCCGCGCCGCTGCTCCGGCGACACCCGAGCCGCCTACAGCCACTCAACGCACGCCGTCGAGGTCCTCGAAGAGGCCGAGTCAGTCCTCAAGGCCGCACTGACCGACACCGGTCACCCCGCCACCGCGACGGCCCCGGCCAAGCCTAAGACGGTCAGCTTCGCCGACAAGACCACTCGAGTCGAGGACATTCGCCGCGCAATCGACGACGCCATCGCCAACCTCAACACCGGCGAGCAATGGCAGGACTGGCTCCACTACGCCAGCCAGTTCCACCACTACTCCCTGCAGAACCAACTCTTGATCCGCATGCAGCGCCCCGACGCCACCTTCGTCGGGGGACTGAAGAAGGTCTGGAACAAGAAGTTCAACCGCTCGCTGGCCGCCGGGTCCAAGGCGATCTGGGTCAGAGCCCCCAAGATCGTCAAGAAGAAGAACGACGACGGCACCGACGAGGAGGTCCTCGTCGGGTGGCTTGACGTCCCGGTCTACGACGTCGCCGACACCACCGGTCCACCCGTACCCCAACGCCCCGAGGTGCCCTACACCCGCGAAACCGGCGTCGCCCCACCCGAGATGCACACCGAACTCGAAAAGCAGATCACCGCCCACGGCTACACCGTCGAGCGCGTTGAACTCCCCGAGGACGGACCCGAGGGCTACACCCAGGACCACCCCACAAAGAAGGTCGTCGTGAGCACCCGCCACAGCGACGCCCACCAGGCCATGGTGCTGGCCCATGAGCTGGCCCACATCCAGATGGGTCACATGGAACACCACCACGACTACCACAGCGGCCCGGGCGGGCAACGCCCGACGATGGAAGTCGAGGCCGAAAGCGTCGCCTATGTCATCGGCCGCCACTACGGGCTCAACCCCGGCGGCAGCGCTTTCGCCTACATCGACGGCTGGGCCAAAGGCGACAAGGAGAAAGTCCGTAAGACCGGTGAACGAGTCGTCAAGGCATGCAAGGCCATCATCGGCGCACTGCCACAAACCGCCCCAACCGTCATGACCTAAAAAGGGACAACAACAGCATGAACACCAACCCACGCTACGTCGAAATCGAAATCGAAGACCCCGACACCGGCGAACGACACACCTTCACCGCAACCACCGAAGCCGCCGCGACCGCGGCCGCCGAGAAGTTCTTCGGCGTCGACGAAGCCCAGGCGCGAGACAATGACTGACACCATGACCAACGAACTCACCCGCGAAGAGCTCCTCCGGGAACTCGACAAGGTGCAAGCCAAACTGGACAAGGCCCGCCGACGCCGTGACGCCGACGCCATCGCCTACGCCTCCACCCCCGACGGCGCCGCCGAAACCTTCCGCCGCTACGAACTTGCACGCGACGACCAAGAACGCACGACCCTCAAGACGACCTACCTGTCCGGGCTGGCCATGGCCGGCGAAGAATACGAAGAACGTCTCACCCGCGGCAACGCCGGCGACAACGACGGTCCCTTGGCCGTCATCCCAGCCGGCTCCTTCCGCGACCCCCTCGCTAAAGCCCTTGTCGAACAACGCATCATGGCCACTTTCCGCAACACCCCGGCATCGGTGGACACCAACACCGTCACCGTCACCCTCCTGCGACTGCTCCCCGACCAGCACACCCGCAAACGATTCCGCATCGATACCACCGCCGAACTCGGCGTCCTCACCGCAGATCTCGCCGACGTCATCGCCACCGCCTGGTCCAACCCGGCCACCCAGAAGCGCCTCCGCCACTTCCTCGAGGACGCAGCCGAAGCCATCGCTACCGCCATCCAGCAGCGAGACAACAGATGAGCACCGATCTCCTCTTCCAAGAACCAGGCATCGCCGAAACCCGCCAGGAACGCGCCCTACGACGAGCACAACAGCTGCACAACGCCGTCCAGACGGCCTTTGAAGTACTCGCCGAGATCTACCGCGACGAAGACTGGCGCTACATCAACGACACCGCCGGTCGCCCCTACACCGGCTTCACCGCCTTCGTCCAAGACCAACTCGGATGCGCCGCCTCCAACGCTCGCCGCTACCAGCAAGGCATCGTCGGACTCATCCTGCCCCTACAAGAACTCACCGCCCCCGCCGCACGCATCCCCGTCACCTCCTCAGACGTCGCCCGCCTCGGCATTACCGGGGCACGCGTGGTCATCGAAGAAGCTCCCGCCGCCCTGGAAGGCCTCACCGACCCCGACGCCCAAACCGGCGCACTACGCGCACTCATCGACTCCGTCACGCAGCGCTCCACCATCCCCGGGTTCGGCCCCCTGCGCGAATCGTTGACCCCACCGCCGGAATCACCGCTGGGCGCGCTCGTGCCCGCCGAAGTCCCCGATGACGACGTCGACGAGGCTCCGTCGGCGTCGGCCGCCACTGCTCACGGCTGGACCGAATCGGCTGACGTTCCACCGCCATCGCACCGGCCGGACATCTCAGACAAGCACGCCCCACTCACCGTCCATACCGCCGACCATCCACATGACCGTGACCCGATCAGCAGCCCCGCCGCGCCCACGGAACCCGACGCGGCGCCACACGATGGCCCGCAGACGGCCCGGACCGCGAAGGTGATGATCGACCTGGAGGCGGCGATCGCCGCGGTGATGTCCGCCGGCGACCCCACGGTGCTTGCCGAGCAACTATCCGGCCAGGGTGCAGCGCTGGCCCCGAAATGCTTTGCCTCGGGCCAGCGGCTCGTGCGGCTCGGGCAGCTCCTACGCAGTCTCACATAGGCCGCGCCAAGAAGGTGTCGGGATACCGCAACATCGCTGAGCTTGTTGCGATACGCTGCCAATCAACTGGTCAAAGGCCTTCCTGGGCCAGCAGAAAGCGGGCTGCACGCAATGCTTGGGTGCCGTTCGGGTGTGGCTGAAACGCTGTGGCCGGGCGAGCCCTGATCGGCAATCGCGCCTGGGCACCATGGAGCCCGGGGCTGGGCTGTGAGCTCGAGTCGCTGAAGGTGGATGTCACAATACCCTGTCACGACCGAGCTTGTTATGATATCATAACACCATGGCTAGTTTGGTGACGGAAACCCTCGCGCAGATCGGCGCACAACTCCGCCATGCCCGCCTCCAAGCCCACCTCACCCAGCAGGACGTGGCCCGCCGCGCCAACGTGTCCCGCCAGCTCGTCGGACGCATCGAAAATGGCTTCAACGCAGAGGCGAGCGCCTACATCGCAGTCGCCTCCGCGTTGGACTACAGGCTCACCGTGGCGCAGGAAGTGCCGCTCAATGACAACGAACTGGCCGCGCTGGATCTGATCAACAACCTCCAAGCGCCGCCCACCACCGGCCAGCCATGACCAACCTTGACCTCGCCGTGGTCCTCAACGGCCGACTCGCCGGCACCATCACCCACGACTTTGGCCGCCCACACTTCACTTACGCCGACGACTACGCCCGCGCCGCCGGCCGCCTCACCCCGCTGTCGCTGTCCATGCCGCTGCGGCCGGGCCACACCTACCGCCATCAGCAGACCGCCCCGTGGCTATCGGGACTACTCCCCGAAGACAACCGTGTCCTGGAAGGATGGGCCGCCCAGTACGGTGTCTCCGCGCGCAACACCTCCGCACTGCTGCGCCACCTCGGCCGTGACTGCGCCGGCGCCGTACAGCTGGCTCCGGCCAGCGACGTCGATGACGTCCTCGCCCAGACTGGCCACACCGAGCCCATCACCGAAACCGACCTCGGAACCCGGCTTCGGCTGCTCATCGACAACCCGGGCCGGTGGACCGCCGAGGGGGAGCGCTGGAGCCTGCCGGGCATGCAAGGCAAGTTCACCGCCGTGCGCACCAGTAGCGGATGGGCGACCGCGCACGGCAACGCGGCCAGCACGCACATCATCAAGCCGGGGATCACCCAGTTCAAAGCACAGGCCCTTAATGAACACCTGTGCCAGAAGGTACTGCCGACGATAGGCATCGCCGCCGCCCACACCGAGTACCACGAATTCGACGGGGTACCGGCGATCGTGGTCGCCCGCTACGACCGCGTCGAGCACAACGGCAAGATCCTGCGTCTACACCAAGAGGACATGTGCCAGGCGCTGTCGATGTGGCCGAACAAGAAGTACGCCAGTGACGGCGGCCCATCGGCTATCACTATCGCCAAGCTGCTGGCGGAACGCGCAACCCAGAACGATGTCGACCGATTCGCCGACATCGTTGTGGCCCAATACCTTTTGGGCGCCCCGGACGGTCACGCTAAGAACTACAGCGTGATCCTGGTCAGCAACCGCGTCACCCTTGCACCGATCTACGACGTAGCCAGCGTGCTTCCCTACAACCCCGACCCCAGCTCGAACCTGTCCCGGGTGGCGATGCCCATCGCCGGCCGCAGCCGCTTCGGGACGGTCGACCTCCACACCATCGCCAAGTTCGCCACCAAGGCCGGCACCGACCCCGACCGGCTCGTGGAACGCACCCGCGACATGACCGCCGCCCTGCCCGACGCGATCGCCGCTGCGGCCGCCGACGTCCCGACCGCCATCCTTGGCCCCCTGGCCACCAACTTGCAAGCCGGGGTCGCTCAGCAATGCGCCACAGTTGACCGCCCCCCGCGCACCGCGCCCCCTGGGCCCCTGGCCCCTGTCGAGGACTCGGATGACGACCAGCCCTCGCCAGAAGATCCCGCCGAGGACACAGGCGACGGTGTCCCCGTCGTGTCCTACACCCGCGGCAAGCATCAAGTCCGCACCCACATTCGCCGTCGCCCCGCTAAGCATCTCTCCGACGCGACCTGAACCCGACCCCGCCGAAAGCAATTGTGAACAGCGGAAAGAACACGTCCCCCGCTTCACAAGCAAGCAATCAAGAAGGAAGCAAGCGGCACAGCCAGCAGGAAGAATCAATCAGCCATCCACGCGCGCCGATCCGGATCCCACACGCCGGCCTCAACCCGCCCGTCGAGCACCGCCCCCACGAACCTATCCGCCTCGACCAGCGCAGCATCGGCGTCCCGCAGCTCCGCCGGCAAGCCCGCCTCAGCGACCCGCGCCGGATAACTACGCCGCCACTGGTCACTGGGCAACACCAGGGGGGTGGGCACCGTCAACCCGCGCCGCTGCTCCTGCCCCCGCACCGCACCACGCAGCTCCACAGCGTCGACCCGGGCGCACCGCGACAGGATCACGATGTCAGCCAGGTCATGAGATCGCGTCGACGGCGACGCACCACTGCTGCCGTGCAGCTCATACATCGCTGCGACCTTGTCCGCGACGTGTGAAGCAACCGCATAGGTGCGCACCCTCGACATCGGCCGCACATCGTCGATCACCACTACGGGATCCGGGAACAGCGTGTCCGGTTCGAACGGAAACTGGCGCCCCACAGCCACATCCAGCTTCGCCACCGCGAACCGCGAACCATTGAGCAGGTAGGTGATCTTCCCGGTGAACGCCCCAGGGCCTGTGCCCGGACTCACCGCCACCACAAACTCACCATGCTCGCCCGCACGCCGCCGTGCCGCCGCCGTCAACTCCGCCGTGAGATCCTCAACCCCCTGTGTCACAGCCAAATCCAGATCAGCCGTCGCCCGCGCCTCCATCGTCCGGAACTGCAGCGCCGTCCCCCCGGTCACCAACCACGACTCGGGATCGGAATCAAAGAGCCGAGACACGAACTGCTGCAAAGCAAATCGCCGCGCAACCTCAGCACTGTCACTGCCAGTCTCACGGGCGATCTCACGGATACGCGCACTCAACGCCGCCCGAAACGCCTTCTCCGAGCCATAGGTGCGGCGCGCGTCGAGCAGCTCCTCGATCTCACGCTGCCGCTGCTCCAACGCCGCCACACGGTCACGGGACTCCTGGGCCCGTGCCCGCATATCGGCCGAACACCGCTTCGGCCCACCGGGCTCATTACTGGCCTTGCACATGCTCCCAGCGCGCTATACCGGAAGACGCAACGGCCGCCCGGCCGCCGCCAAGAACCGCTGCACCAACGCCGCTCCATCCGCCTCGCCCCACCGATGTGCGAACGGATCCAGCCGCGCACCCACCTCGTCGAGCGTCAACATCCCCGCGTCCAGGACGTCGGCGATCACCGTGCCCTGATGGGCGCCATCGAGATCATCGCGGGCCAGATCGGCAATGATCCGCCCGGGCGTGGCCACCGGGAGACCCTCCACAATGTCCCAGTCCACGCCCCGCGCCCCGATCTCGCGGCGGTAAGCGTGCACCCGAGCCGACCGCGTATTGATGCGCCGCGGCCCGGTCAAGAACAATCCACGTGCGACGATCGTCCCCAACTCCTGGATCACCGCAGCACTGTCATGGCTGATGACACAATCCGGATCAGCGCGGCGCCGCTCGATATCCTCGTCGGGACGCAACGCCAACCACTGCGCAGCCCAATCCTCGAACGCGAACATTCCGGCGGAATCCTCGGTGAACCCGTACACGCCGTGGTGTGCCCGGAACAGCTCACCGCAGGCCGTGCGCCGAGCCAGTTCATAGCGGGCCACCCCATGCTGGCGGGCCTGGGCGGCGGTGAACAAGCCGAACTGGCCGGCGGCCAGAGCATGCAGCCGGCCCCACGCCTCCACGTCAGCCATGCAGCGATAGTAGCAATCCGGGGACGTGGTGTCGGCCAAGCTCACAGCCGCAAAACTGCGTCGCGACCACCACGGGACCATCACTAGCCACCCCTACGGCGCCGAGTGCTTTCCCCCAGCCAGGAATCCAGCGTCGGCCTGGTCACACCCAACGCGCTCGCAATATCGCGTTTGGTCCGTCCCTTCCCGAAGTGCCTGCGCGCCAACTCCCGCGCTGCCAACCTTTCGGCGCCCAGCCGAGACTCCGCTTGCTCCAGACGCCGCCCCTGCTGCGCAAGCCCATCCAGGCCGCGCGCGTAGACGTAAGGCTCGCCAACGACTTCGGGTTCGGTGCGCCGAATGGGCTCGACGGCGGCCGCGGCCGCCAGGACCTGCTCGTCGCTGGCGCTGCTGTCCACGTCGGGAAGGTCGTACTCGGCGATCAACTCCGCCGGCGTACGAAGAATTACCTTCACGGCTGACCTCCTCTTGTTCTGTTGACGCGCATGCGCACGGAGCATCCGCGGGTGTCACTACCCGGCCGCAACACAGTGCCACAGCCCTCACGGCCAACAAGTATACTAAACAAAGTAAAGTGTTATACACTGATTTCGGCATACTCGCCCACACACGACCCGGGAGGCCGACATGACCAACCCACACGCAGGCTGGTACCCCGACCCCACCGGCGCTGCCCAACAACGCTATTGGGACGGCGAGCAATGGACCGCCGCCCTCGCCGCACCCACCCTCATCGCCGTACCCGTCGCAGCCCCACCCACCAAAGACTGGGCCCAGCGCCACCCCACATGGACCACCCTCATCGTGTTCTGGATCGCCTGCATGGTCTGGCAGTGGGAATGGCTTGCCCCCGCCCTCGCGCTGGCCGCCGCCACCACCTGGGCCATCCGCTGGACCCACCGCCGCCACGCCCGACTCGCCGCCGCCGCAGACCGACAGAACGCCCTGGCCGCCAAAGGCGACGACCGCGGCATCTACGGCGACTACCCACCCGCCGACGCCGCCTGACTTGCGACGGCACAGCATTTCCGCAGCGGAGAACCGCGCAGCTTGCCGGTGGTGTGTGTGATCAGGCGAGCAGCGCTGCAGCCCAGCGATCCGCGTCGAACAACTCGCCAACCGACATTCCCGTAAACGCCTGCAGCGCACCCGGATAGAGCCGCTCATACATCGCGTTCCACTGCACCGCCATAGCCGGAGGAGTCAGCATCCACTCGGCCGCGGCCTCATGCAGGTACCAGCAATCACCATCGTTTTCAGCTGACATGAGGCCGCGCCGAGACAGGCTCTCCCACAACGCCTCCATCAACGGCGTCCGCGGCCGCAGCGGCTTGGCCAGCCGCTCAACCTGCACCCGAGCCAGCACCCACGGCAGATCCCAGATCCTCGCGGCGTGCGCGCGGTGAGTGCCCCGCAGCACTTCGTAGACCGGTCCCGCCGGTCCTTCCAACCGGTGCAGCAGCATCGGATCGTGGGCGAACATGTTCGACAGCCACGCATCGAGCTGACCCTCGGCAGCCGCATCCCGCAGCCACTCCGACACGCGTACAACGGTGTCGCGTCGCGGACGACGATCGATGTCACCCCAAACCTTGGCGTTGGTCGACGTCAATAGCCGGGGATCCACCCATTGCACCCACGTTGCCCACCCACGCGTCGCACTACGTTCCACCCCGAGCGCCCCGACATCGGAGCCATCGAACGGCGGCATGAACAGCCGGTGCGAACCAACCTGCGGCGCAGACGCATTCAGCGCGATAGCACCGGCCTGCGCCAGAACCTCCCGCTCAACCCGGTTAGAAGGAACCGCACGCCCCAACTCCTGCAGTCGACCCATCAGGCTAGCCGGCCGACCGTCACCCAACTGGTGTGCGAAATCCACATCCAGGTCAGTGGCCGCCGCGGACGCCTCCGAAGTCCAACCGAAATCAACAACCTCATGCGCAGGCCGGGCCCGATAGACAGGACCTTCAGCCTGCAGCACCTCTGCTCGGCGAAGCAGTTCGGCGACAGCCTCAGCATCACTGCCCACACCACGGACCGTGACACCATCGCATGCTGTGGCACGGAAGAAACCATCCCCACGCCACTCCAACACGCCCGCGTGAGCCACCGCGTGCAGGTCGACGCAACCAAAAAGCAACTCACGTAACCTCATGGCTGGAAACCCACTACTTTCAAGCCCTTGGTTTTTGCCTCATGCGCGAGTCGGCCATCGAACGTTCCCACCGACTCGGCTCCTGCGGTCTGCGCAGCCAACAGGACGCAGCAGTGCGGCGTCTTCAACCCCGTCTCGGCCCGAAGCCGGGCGAGTTGCACAGCCACATCATCGGGAAACCGTTCCTCGTCAATCTCCAGCCGTGCAAGAGCCTCCACGGTGGAGTCCACTTCGTCTCCGCGGGCTGGCCCGACAAGCAGCTCCGCCAGCGTCAAAGAGCTCACGACGAGATCGTCGCCAGCAGCCTCAGCTAGAAGCCGGTTCGCCTCCGGGTGATGTGTGTCATGCCCGTTGAAGAAAGCGATCAGTACTGAGGCGTCCAGGACGACAATCACGATGGCCAGTCCTCGCGCAGATCCTCCAAATAGCCGGGCCCGTACACCCCAGGTAAGGAGCCGCTCAACTCCTCGATCACCGCGCGCCGCCGTTCCCTGCGCGCCTCTTGGGTTTCCACCGCGGCGCGATCGCCCTCCAAAGCCAGGCGCACGAGCAGCTGCGGCCGACTACGCCCTGGCCAGCGCTGGGCAGCCCTATCCAGCGCCTCGGCGAGGTCGTCGGTCTCCGTCACGAAATGGCGCGGACGTGTGGTCGGCATACCCAGAGTGTAGCACCGGATAGCTAAAGTGCTACACCCTACTCAGCGCGGCTTGCGGACGATCTCGGCGTACCGCGGATTCTGGTAAAGAGCTTGTTGGGTGATGCCGAGCGCTTTGGCGATCGCCGCCGCGGTAACGCCTCGATCTCGGGCATCTTGCATAGCCGGAGTGGGATCCGCTACTGGCGCCAAGATCCGGATCGTCATTGTCGCCCAAGGCTTTTCAAACGCCTGCAGTAGTTCAAAACGGGTATCTGCGCGGTCTCGGGCAAGGAGAACGCTGACGGCTGTGGCCGCATCACCAGCGCTGGCCCCTGGTCCTGCGACGAGATATTCAGCAGCCACGAATCGTGCGGAGTAGAGGGCATCTGCTGCTACACGGCTGCTGGCAGCTGCGAGATCCTCGGCGGTGAGGTCGTCGAATGCCACACCAGGAAGAATAGTCCGCTTACTCAATGGCTATTGATATCTGTTGCCAACACGCCTTGAATCTCAGCCCAGCGGCGCTATAGTGACAAGAACAATTGAGTATCAGACTCAATTACGCTTGAGTGTTTCGTACGAGGAGCTGCAATGGCGGATGCGGTCTCTCACCAGATTCAGGTGGCCTGCGACGATTTGTATTGCACCCCCCTGGACCCAGTCGCTCAAGCCAATGCGGGCGACCTTCTCTTACGGTTAACGCCTGCAGCAGATGAACGGGACATCGCGCGCCGGATCCGGATCGCTTGCGACGAGCTGCACGACGACCCCGCCGATCTCGATGCTCGCCGGAAGCTGCTCGCTTTGCTTAACCCTGCCGCCGCGTTCAGGTCGGATGTCATCACCCGGACCTCGAAGATCTATGGGTGAGCAGCACGCGTATTTGGTCCAGTCCGCTATGCGAACTCGGATGAGGGTTTGCGACAAGCCAAAGATTTCACCGGAAGGTGGTAACCCGTTCCTCCTCATGCGGATAAAGAGTGTCCGTAATGTTGGCCATGTATGCTGGCTATGTATCCTATCTGCATAGGAGGTTGTCGTGTCAGTGACCCAGATCGACCTCGACGACGACGCACTGGCCGAGGTGATGCGGATTGCCGGCGTCCACACCAAGAAAGAGGCCGTGAACCTCGCCATGCGCGACTATGTTGCTCGCTTTCGGCGTATCGATGCGCTGGCACGATCGCGCGAGCAGGCACAGAGCTGGGATTACGAGGGTTGGCTCGACGCCCGAGCTGATGAGAAAGCTGCGGGGGCTTGATCTACTTCCTGGTGGATTCCTCCGCGGTCTGGCGGCTGCTGCGCCAACCCGAACTCACCACGGCATGGACCTCATCGCTACTGAGCGGGGCTGTGGGATCGTGCCAACCACAACGAGCCGAGTTCCGTCGATCAGCGCGCACCACCGACGAACTCGATGAGATGAACCGGATGCTTGGTGACCTTTACCCCGACGTGCCGGTGCCGAAATCCATTTGGCGATGGATCGATTCGGCACAGTACCGGCTCGCGGGCGCAGGTGCGATACGTGCACTGTCCGTGGTCGATTTGCTCATCTGCGGCACCGCCGCGGCGCGTGGCTTGGTGGTCCTTCACGACGACGCAGACTATGAACTGGCACAGCGTCATCTTCCCGACGTCAGAGCACGGCGAGTCGCTACGCGCTCATCGCGGGGTAGCCGGCGAGATCCGGATTCGGTGGGGGGTGAATAGGTAGCCGCGTGTTTCACGTCGACCGGCAGCTTCCCGGATGGATGGATGCTGCCTCACAGAAGGTGGCGAAAACTTTGCAAAAGCCTGGCGCATGCCACCGCCGCTCCGGCCAACCTTGGCATCCCGACCATCACCCGGTCGCGATGATCAGGCGGCGGAATGCCCGACACCTCGGTCGACGACGCGGAGATGTTGGTGAACCCATTAGATGGGTGGCCGAAGCTATTCTCAGCGGCATCGCGACGGACCCCATCGGGCTCGAAGGCCGCCCACCGCACGAGGAGTCAGGCTCATGCTCGAGGTAATCGACAAGGGGTCTTGCAGTGAAGAACACCCGGCGCCGCTGCTCTTTGTCCATGGAGCCTGGCATGCAGCCTGGTGTTGGGACGAACACTTCTTGGATTACTTCGCAGATAAGTGCTATCGCGCGCTAGCGGTAAGTCTCCGCGGCCACGGAAACAGCCCAGCGCCAAAGCGCATGCAGACCTGTTCGGTCGCCGACTTCGTCAACGATGTCGACTCAGTAGCGAATAGCCTGCCCACCCGACCGGTGGTGGTCGGCCACTCCATGGGCGGCTTCGTGGTGCAGAAATACCTCGAAACGCACGACGCTCCAGCGGGCGTCCTAGTCGCATCCATGCCCACGCGCGGGGCCGGTGGATTCATGCTCAGGGGTATGAAACGCCACCCATGGCATGCCATCAGACTCGCCATCACGGCGCGATCGCTGCACGGGTACAACACGCCCAAACTCGCACGCGAATACTTCTACTCGCCACACACCCCCGAGTCCGATGTTGTCCGCTATGCCGCACGACTCGAAGAAGAGTTCGTTGGAAGAAGCACTCGGGACATGGCTCTACTCGATCTACCCAAGCCCGAGCGGGTCACTGCGCCGCTCCTGGTATTAGGTGCCGAATGCGACGGCTGCTTCACACAGGAAGAAGTACGCGCGACCGCGCGTGCTTACCGCACCGAAGCAGAGATCTTTCCGAACATGGGTCACAACATGATGATCGAGCCCGGGTGGGAAGCCGTTGCTCAACGAATCCACACCTGGCTCGAAACGCTCGCCCCGCACGACAGTCCCGTCAATCGGAGCAAGTCGCCGACCAGTAGATACATCATGGGTTAGTCCGGTGAAGGCTCAGCGTGCGGTTCGAAGAGCGAAGCTCACGCTCGCTGAGCGCGTATCTCGATGTGCCGCACGCGGATTCGCTGACAGAGATGTCAACGCTTTGCCTCCCAGGCGGCCGTCGCCCCCGGAATGGAGGAGACGCTAAACGCCCGCCGAGCCGTCGATGACCACCCGCCTCCGCGGGAACACGGTCGTCGGCGGCGTTGCACGCGCCCTCACAGGTCAAACGATTGCGTATCACCGGGGTCTAAGTAATCTTCCGGCGCCCCCTGTGACGCATTTGTGCAGATAGACTCGCGTGCATGAGTCAGCCGCTGAGATTCGATTTGCCGGCGTTCCGGGGCGGGTCCGACGGGCTGGGGGAGAAGGGTCGCCAAGCGGGATCGGACCTGTCCAGTGGGGTCTCGTCGGCGTTGTCCCCGCCTGGGGCGTCGAGCCCGGTGGGGAACCAGATCTCGATGTTCACTGGTCAGCTGCAGACCGGCCTGTCACCTGCCGGGCCTGCTCTCACCAGCGGTGCGACGGACATCAGCAACGCGGTCCAGCAGGGTACGTCGAGCATCGAAAATCAGGACGCCCAGAACGCGGCGGGTTTCCAGAATGGCGGTACACCCGGTGACGGGTTGGCAGGATCGGACACCCCGGGGCAGCTGGACCCTGAGTCGATTGATCAGGAGGCCAAGGACAAGGCCCAGGAGATGCTGGGCGGCGACCGGATGCAGCAGATGATGCTGCAAATGCTGCAGACGGGTCTGCAGACCGGGTCACAGATCGCCCAGCAGCTTTCGCAGCAGTTGTCCCAGATCGGTAGCCAGCTCGGTGAGGTAGTTGGTAAGGCCGGCGAACAGGTCGGCCAGCTCGCCAGCAAGGCTGTTGAGTCGGCGGCCAAGTCAACCACCGAGGCCGCTACACCTGACTTCGATGGCCTTGGCGCGGCCGGAGGTTTCGGCGGCGGTGGTGGCGGCGGCATGGACCCGGGCATGACGGTGCCGGCGGGCTTGGAGACTCCCGTGACGCCGATGAACGGTTCCAGCGCTCTGCAGGCGAGCCCGCTTCAGGCTCCCGGGGCATCGCCGGCTGCGGCCGCGTCCAGCAGGATGCCGATGATGCCGATGATGCCGATGCACGGTGCGCATGGGGGCAACAAGGGGAGCGGCGAGACAACCAAGCGTGACCCTGCGATCTTCCCGGAGGGGAAGCTCTACGAAGCTCCGGTGGGCGTCGAGCAGACATTCGGGGCGATCCCGGAGATCGAATCCGAAGAGCCGCCGTTCGGTAGCGCCAGCGGCACGCACACCTCCGGTCACTGACGCCTTGGGGGCTCTGCCATTTCCGGTGGTCGCGGCCCGGGGAGCGCCGCCATCGCGGTGTTACGATTTGCAGCGATGAATGATCACTGGCATTGTGCGCCAGCATCATTCGACTAATCACCGTCGCGACACCACGATTTCCCCCGCCGAGCCTTGAGGACGCCATGACTGCCGTCGACGACGCCCCACTGGACACCCACCCCACCCGCAACGGATCCACTCCGGCTTCAACGATGCCGATCACGCGACTGCCGAGCCTAACAACGCCGATCCTCGACGACGACCTCGTCCTCGCCGGCGATGAAGAAGTCATGGCCGCGCCGGGATCGGCGAGGATGCTGCACGCGACCCGGTATGCGGCCGTGTCGATCACCGCCGTCATCGGCATCGCGTCGTTCATTCTGAGTTTCGCATCGCTCACCGACCTCGCGATCCGCTCCGGCTACCCGCACGACTTGGCGCCGCTGTGGCCCATCATCGTCGACGGCACCATCCTGTCCGCGACGATGGCAGTCCTAGCCCTCGGTGCGTACGGGCAGCAGCAGCGCGCGAATCGCCGATTCTTCTGGTGGGTGCTGGCCTTGGCGGCGATGGCCAGCGTCGGGTCGAACGCTCTGCACGCGATCATCCCGCCCGGAAATGAGCTAGCGCCATGGTTGAAGGCAGCGATCGGGGTGGTGCCACCCGTGAGCCTCTTGGCGACCGCTCACGGCGCTGCCATTCTCTCCCGGGTCCGACCGATGACGGTAAAAGCTGTTCGCGTACAACAGGAAACCCAGCAGGCCCAGCGTGCCGCGGATCGCCGCCGCTACTGGGTGGAGATCGCACGCGCGGTCCAGGAGCAGAACCCGAGCCAAAAGGCGATCGCGGATCGCCCGATCGATCAAATCGCCGACATCCTTGAGTTCACCCATGACGGGGCCCAGTCGCAGCGTGCGATCTCGACGAGCACCGGTCTGCACCATGAGACGATCCGCAAGATCCTGCAGGCAGCGGCAGCTGCGCTCGAGCCGGCACCCGCGTAGTCACCCATCAGGGAGAAGGCCGGGGTCGACGAGGCATTCAAGGAGGGCCCTATCCGGCGTCGCTGTCTAGCCACGTCATAGGTTCGGGGACGTGTCACCGGCCCTGGGTTTCAGACGCAGACCATCTAACTGTCTGTCGCGCTGGGGAATTCGTGCGTCCCGCGCATCCAGAACTCCCCCAATAGGCGGATAAGCTGGCAGGCACAACCTGGGGGAGGACGATGCTTCGATCTCAGATGACAGTGTCGATGACTTGCCTGTCGGCGAAGGCGTTGCCATGCCAATGAAAATGCGATTCCAAGTCACCGGGGGCTTTGGTCTGCCGCGAGCCGACGATGAACGAGAATCCGGCGGCGTCAAGGTCTTTGAGGTTCGTCCAGGACAGCATGCCGGCGTCAGCGGCGATAACCATCGCCACATCGGTGAGCTTGTGACGTTTCTGGAAGGCCGTCACGATCGGCACGATGGTCGTGGTCTCGGCTGTATTACCTTCGTAGCAACCGATTTCCAGTGGCAGGCCGGTGCGGTCCACCAACAGTCCCACGACGATTTGCGGATCGATCCGCCGATCCTTTGAGTAGCCTATTTTGCGTAGGTCATCTTCCCTCGCGGCCTCGAAATGCAGGGTGGTGACGTCGTACAGCAGAAGGCTCAGCGTGCCCCGGTTTTGGGCGTGCTCAAAGCATTTCGCCGCGATCGCCTCTCGGTACTTGTCGTCGATAATCGCCCGGAGGTGGCGTTGAATCGTGCTATACGACACCGGTTGTGCACCCAGGTCGGCAAGGACTCGCAGTGCGTCGAGCTTGCTGGTCGGTTCCACAATTCGGGCGATCACCAAGTCCCGGAACACCGGAGCGGCCAGCACACCGAAACCCAGGCCGTCATAGACCGCGGCGATCGCCTCGTGCAGCAACTGCGAACTGGTGGCCACCGTGCGGCCTGGTCCGGCCGGGGCCGTCTTGGGTTTGGCCGGCGCGGCGAACAACCCTGTGCTGCCACCCTCGGCGACGTGGGCGACCGATTCGGTGCGCGCGGGCACCTCGAACCCGAAGTCCTGCTGATCGCCGATGGCCAGCGCCCGTGCCCTTTCCAGCAGAACGCCCAGCTCAGCTTGTGGTCGCGGTCATTCGATTACCTCCGCTTCAATGATGTTGCCGGACGACAGTTGCCGCTGGCGGTCTCGCTCCAGAAGCAGGGCTTCTAACTCGGCGAGCTTGTCGATCAGTTCTGCGTCGGTGCTCACATTCAGATCCACCACCGCCTGCGCTGGCGCGAACGCACCGACGAGCTTGGCGCGCTCGACCACGGTGCTCCTGATCTCCTTGGCGTATTGCAGCGCGATGCCGTCGTCGCCATCCTGTAGCGCCGTCAGGTATCGGGTGAAGCTGCTGCGCTGGAGAAGCCGCAAAGCGTTGTCATGCTTGGCGCGGGCCTGCTCCACCGTCTCGGGCGGGGTCCGGTTACCTAGCCGCTTCACTGCCTGGGATGCCGCCTGGCGGCTCCGGTAGCCCAGCTGGTCGGCGATCTCCTGCCATGTCGCGCCAGTCGCCGCCATCCGTTCGGCCTGTTCCGCGCGATGCCGGGCGTCGAGTCGGGTGGTCACAGTAAACATCTTGTCAACGCACCGTGTAAGAGGTCGCGCGCTCGGTCAGGTACAAGATTCAATAGTCCGCGCTAAATGAGCCGGGAGTCTCCAACAAGAGAATAGATGGCATTTGTTGGGGATCGGCCAGCCGTAGAAATTCGTACCCGATTCCAGCCAACCCACACATGAGCCCGGGCAATTCTAGCCCATCTGCAATACCGCACGGCCAACCTCGTTTGTCCGTGTGTTCGTCAACAATGGTGCATCCAACACGCAAAGCAGTTTCACAGAGGTCTGCCCTGCCAAGTGCTTGTCCAGCGAGATGCAGGAATTCGGCATTCCCCAGATCTCCGTGGCAAAGACACGCGTTACTGCCAAAACCATACGTCAAGACTGAGGATACTGCTCGCTCTATATCAGTTCGCAACTCGCTGTGTTGCCCGTCACGGACGAGCCCTGCGCGTGCGAGACCAATTCCGGCTGCACCGTGGCACCAAGCCCAAGCCCAACCTGCCGCTTCGATGCCTTCACGGTCGTCACATTGACGGAGGTCAGGCCAGTTCTTTCGCTCTGCAACATATGCGATGCTCTCTTGGGAAAATGCGCGCATCGCCGCCTCCTGGTAATGAGATTCTCCCGTGACATCGCCAACGCTTGCCAGCGCGAAGCCTATCCCTGCACTACCGTGTGCAAACCCGTAAAGACAAGACTTATCGAGTCCCTGCGTACGCCAAGCCAAACCGTGTGCGCAGGCTTCGGCATGTGCGGTCAGGTGATCAGCACAGGCACGCGCGAAATCAAGCGCAACAGGATCATTCATGACTTTGTACATTGTCAAAGCGATCATGATGTTGCCGGCGACTCCTCCGACGATGTCAAAGACAAGATCTTCATCCAACCGCGTCTTAAGATTCTCGAATACCTTGACACTTTCATTGAGTAGTTGGGGCTCATGCCAGAGCCATGCGAGGTGGCTTGCGGCATACAACGCCCCAGCAGAGCCGGTGAATGCACCGAATCCGCTTGTTGCGCTTGCCAGTTCGCGCAGGCTTGGAGCGATAGCCATGCGGGCGGCGTCGGAGAACCGTGCATCACCAGTTAAATGCCCCAGCCAGCCAAGAAACATCGCGATGCCCGAGCTACCTGAGTAGAGATCGGTTCCCAGGACCGTCGGAGCGTATCGATCGGTACCAATCGGTCGTAGACCGAGCCACCAAGCCTCATCGTCGACGATCAGCATTAGCGTGATCAGGTGTTCACCTATGCTTTGTGCGGCCGCGACGAGCTGGGTGCGATCAATTGTCTCGACGGCTTTGGGAGGCAGATGCGCGGCGCCAGGACCGCCGCGGAGGTCAATCGACGCGAGGCTCATTTTGACGGCGTAACGCTGAATCTCCAGATCGCGCTCACCCATTTCCTGAATCCGGTCTCGCACCCGATCTAGCGCGGATGCTGCAAAGTAGTTCTCGAACCGTTCGCCATTCTCGTCCCAGAGATCACGACCTCCGATCCGGGTGTGGAAACATGGCACGTCGAGATTCCAAATGGCGGCCTTTTCGCTGTCAACGAGTGGTTTGAGGTGGGGATCCCGATCGATACGTTCCCAGAGATCGTTGATCACGAACTCACGCTCAACTGCATCATCCATGCAGCTCGGATGGCAGCTCTCGACGGTCAATTGCGTGTAGCTCTGAGTCGCCCACACGACATGACGACCCACGCAATCCTGGAACAGCTCCAGCGGCCCCTCCGGCGCGAGCAGCAAGTTGCGCTTGCGTAGCAAGAAGCGATAGCCGAGCTCAAAGCCCTCGACGACATCGTTTTGATGGTTGAGAATTGAAACGGGATTTCCGTCCACAATCGGTAGATTGCACCCCGCACGCAAGATACCGGGGAGATCGCTGACCAGCCTCATTTCGTCGGTTCCCAGTCCTTGCCATTGCGGTGCAAGGAAGGGCCCTTCTTGATCCGCGTCGCCACTGCCTAGTGCACTGAAATCGGCGATTCCGGCCGACCCTTCGAAAGCCTGTGGGAGATAGGCAACCCGCAGGACAGTTTGTGCGAGGACGGCCTCGCGCAGCGCATGGGTGAAACTAATTTCGGTGCTCAGATTCGGTTGATTATGAAGGATGGTTTCCAAATCGATCAAAACCGGGAACTCGCCGCTCGCAATAACGTTGTCCGAATGACAGTCGGTTGCGTCAAGCACATATAGAACTGCAAGCAATATTCCCTGGCGGCGATAAAATCGGTTCACACCGCCAACATCCGTGCACTCTAAAGGCGCTACGAATTCCGCCCAACCGTACTCCCCTTTATCTAAGATTGCGATTATGTGCGAAGGCAGATCTAACCCCTCAGCCACAAGCCAACGCATGAAATCTTGGAATCGGGCAGCCAAACGCATTGGCCGCGGCTTATAGATCACGCGCTCTCCGGAATCGAATTCCAATACCGCTACGGCTTTGCCGTTGTTATGACGGTCTCCGCGATTTGCTTCTACCGATACGAGGGTCTTGGAATTCAGTGAAAGAAGCCCGCTGGCGAGCAGTGGGTCAAAGTCTTTCGCGATCCGCGAATACAAATCACACCACGCCTTGACTTCGAAATCCGTGATCGTTGCGAGCATCCGCGCAAGAGTTGGATAGCGGTATAAGGTCTCGCGAATCCATTCAGAGCTCACTAAGTTGGCGTCCACGAAACGGTCGAACCGCTGCTCTGGTGTGCTCCCAGCGATCATTCCCAGCATTCGGGCCTTATGCATTTCAAGAACGATAACCGGCAGGCCGCACAGACAGAGGCGTTCGAGCAAGCTCATTATGAACTGCCGGTTTAATTCTCCAATCGCGAATCTGGCACTGGTAGTCTTGCTGACCGTCCTGATGTACTGATCAAGCCGCGCAGCCGCGTATCTGACGAAGGGTCGAAAGAAAACCGTAAGGTCCTTGTGGGCTCCGGCGCGGACGCTAGCGGGCGTAACGGCCATCGTTGCTAAGATGTCCTCAAGCACGACCTGCCACCGAGGACGCGATGGAAGCTCGGTGGTGGATTCCGTACCGATCAGCACCGGAAGAACACCTTGCTGGTCAGTTCCCAACGCGCTAAGGGACAAATCGAGCAGGCGCGTGTTGCCCGCAAGGTAAGCGTTGCACAGAGAATCGAGGGCGGCTTGTGCAGCTCGGGTTTGATCGTCCGAGAGCCGATCGCGAATTACGCCCTGACGTAATAACTCTAATCGCTCTCTAAGCGTGAACGCCCGGAACACAGGGAACGGTTCAGTTACCACCCACAGCACCACCGTGGGTCCGTGCAAGGCCTACATAGTGTCAGGGTCATACCATGCTTTGCAGTACCACGGTTTTGTATGGTTCGGATTGTCCTGGCAGGCTGTGCCGGCAATCGTGCTACAGGAACATGGACCTGTTTGGCTCGGGGGGCAGAGGCACTCGTACGTAAAGGTGCAATGCATGCCTCCGCTACCTTTCTCCAGGTCGCCAGGGCTCTTCGAGCGCATCGCTCGTACTTCGGCCGGGGATTTGCCCGCCGGGTTTTCTGGCACGACGAGGGTATAGTCTCCGGGCTCATCGAAGACAACCTTGAAATTCATGTCCGGAAGATTCAGGCGATGCTTCGCGGCAATCTCGGCGACAGCGCCATTCGGATCCTCTCTCAGTGCAGTCATAATGCGTGGATGGACCCACGCCTCGAGGGCGACGAGCGTGCGGAGGTCAACTCCGAAGTGAGCTTTAGGAAGTGCATGTTCGTCCTGGGGAGACGGCTCGTCCTCTGACGGCATGATATTTCCCCTAAATCGAAGTCGAAGTAGGACTCGAGCTGAAATCTTACGCCCGAACACGCGTGGGTCAAGGATCATCAGGACGGTGATGACCCCCAAGGCGGCTGCCTCAACAACCACTGCTATGCAGGGGCATTTCAGGGCGGGTTCGCTTGCTTGTCGTCCTCAACGTGCGGCAGCCGCGCGTCGACGCCGGAATCCCCACCAACAAGCGGTGTTTCGCGACAAAGCCAGCGCCGGCAACGGCTTTGATCACAAGTGCTAGCCACGCTTAGCCACGGGTTAGCCACCACATTAGCCACAGCCCCACAGCGGCTTACCCGGCCAAACAGCGTGGCATAGCCACCTGAGCAAGATCTCGCGTGTCTGCGCGAAAAGCGTTAGCCACCTTCGCCATTGGCCAAATAGAGCCTGATTCAAATATTTCTCTCCATAGAGAGTGAGGTGTGTGGGCTGCGGGATCACGACCACGTGCGATCTCGACGAGCACCGGTCTGCACCATGAGACGATCCGCAAGATCCTGCAGGCAGCGGCAGCTGCGCTCGAGCCGGCACCCGCGTAGTCACCCATCAGGGAGAAGGCCGGGGTCGACGAGGCATTCAAGGAGGGCCCTATCCGGCGTCGCTGTCTAGCCACGTCATAGGTTCGGGGACGTGTCATCGGCCCTGGGTTTCAGACGCAGACCATCTAACTGTCTGTCGCGCTGGGGAATTCGTGCGTCCCGCGCATCCAGAACTCCCCCAATAGGCGGATAAGTTGGCAGGCACAACCTGGGGGAGGACGATGCTTCGATCTCAGAGTGAGCCTAAGTCCGAGTGAGGATTTCGCCAGGGTCGAGCAGTCATTCACATCTCATCCGACTCGGAGGTCTCATGACTCATTGATCCGACGGGTCTGACACCGCCGCGTTCGACGACCTCTTGAGCACGAAATTTCCCCTGCGTAACGACCACCTGTATAACCACAGGTTGAGCACGACGAGTACCGCCAAAACGTAACTCGAGGGCTTGGGCTTGGTCGGAATTAGTAGAATCAGCACGCAAATAGTAATCCAAAAGATTTTCTGTCCCACTGTTGCCCACATTCCACGACGCATTACGACCGCGAGCAAAATGAAGTACAACAGCACTGGCAGAATCCACCAATACTCACCCAAAGTATTGAGCATAGTCACGTCCTGCCTATAATCATCGCAAAAAGCATATCGTTGACTCACCCCTTATTCGCCGAGAAACGGTCAGCGTCATTCAACAAGCCTTGCTTGCGCAGGTCTTGGACGCCTGGCACCACATCCCCATGCCTCCCATGGTGATAGCAATCACACACGATTGGGTAGAAGGCGTCCAGTCGGTCGGATTGACCAGCGGCGCCACCCCGCCGGGAAGGCCCTGCGGGCAAGAGTACTGCGTATCTAGATCGAATTCGTCGTGGCCTTGGCCCCGGGGGGCCTTGTTTGTAGTCGATGTTTCTGACTCCGGCGGCGAGGTCGGCGGCTTGACGTCGGTTGGTCTCGACGACGTTGTTGGCAGCCTGAACATGGTTCTTCATCGCGGCCAGGACGGCGCGTTGCGCGGCGGAGGTTATCGCGGTGGCCGCGATGCGCTGGCCGGCGGCCACCACCGTGTCAGCGCCGACGGTCAGCGATTGCGCTGCCTCAGTGGGTGCTGACGTGGGGTCGGCAAAAGGGACCGCGCACGCCGGATACTCGCCTCACCTTGCAGGCACGCGCCTGTGCGACCCTCATTTCAGGGCCGATCGTTGAGGCGGTCTGCGGGCTTGTGTAAGCGCGCGGCTGGACTTAGCCAGCGGCTCGGGCGAAGTCGCGGATAGCGGCCAGGGCTTGCCTGGCGAACTGCTGGAAGGCCGTGGTGATTTCCAGTCGCGCCAACGCCGCCCCGAGGCAGTAGTGCGCGCCGTATCCGAAGGCCAAGGGTGCTGGCCCACGGCCCGGTCGGAATTGGTCGGGTTCATCGAAGACAGCTGGATCACGGTTGGCCGCGGCGATAACAACGAGAACTGTTTGCCCCGTGGCGATTTCGACCCCGGGCGCATGGCTGTCGAAGGCCCGTGGGTTTCCGACACATTCCGGCTTGACGAGATCCTTTTAATTCCAGTGGGACATGGCAGCAGAAGGCCGCATAGCGATCGTGGACCGCCGAATTGTCAGGGCGGCAAGTGGGCGCTATAGACGATGAACGGAAAGGCATCGCGGTCACCGGAAAACATGTTCCCGCAGTTGATCAGGCTGCTGATTCGATCGTCGAGTGCTTGGACTTCACCGGGTGTAAGACGATTCGTCGGGTGGAGGAGCACTGCCAGGCTGGTCGGCCAGGTGGCCAAGTGGCTGGATGATTCCCACCCACAAGAGCGCGAACGTTCCCAGCACTGCAAGAGCCGACCATCGCAGTGAGCGGATCTGTCGCCACGTAAACCACCCGACCGCAGTAGCGACCAAGATCGAAGATACGATCACTGCCGTTTTGACCGTCCCCGCGAGGTCGTCGAGCAAGCTGTTCATTTCTCTATTGTCGGTGGTGTCACTGACAGTTTGCGGCGTAAACCGCTTGGGGGGCTTTCGCGGTTCTCCCGTGCTGTGTGTCCGCACTGATTTCAACGCTGGCTGGTGTTGGCCGCTGGCACCTCAACCACGGTGACACCGGCCAGTTTGGCTTTGTATTTCGATGTGTTGGCCAGCCGCGCGTGCGCGGCGTTTGCAGGGCCCGGTTGAGTCCCCGTTTAGCTTTAGCAAGCCGCGCCGGTCCCGCTGCGGAGGCGGGTCATGCGGTCCAGGTCACGAGTCGGTTGCTGAGGGTAGCTGGGTTTTAGCGTGGTGCTCAGCCGGGAATCCTGCCCAGGACGTAGTTGGTGATGTCGAGGACGGCTTGCTGGCCGCGGTCGGTGTTCACCAGGATGACGTCGACGTCGACCAGCACATTGTTCTTGGCGGCGATCGCGCGGTCGTTACGTGCCCGCAGCGCCGGTCCCTGCACTCTGAGCACCATCGTGGTGATGCCGTTGTCACCGATGTCGGGAACACTCGTCGACACGGTGACCGGTTTTAACCCGTTATGAGCCAATAACGTTAGTGTCGAACCTCCGCATCGATGCCAAGTCGATAGCGATTCCACTAGTTGCCGTTGGGCGGCGGCCGCGTCGGGAAAAGCTAGGACCACTTGTCCCACTTGCTGCAGCGAAGGCTCATTGCGGGGGTCTTCGCTGAACAAGGAGTAGTAACCGACGACTGCCCGCATGTCATATGAGTTGTAGGCGCCGCCCCCGAATAACGGCGCGCATTCTTCGCGGTCGACAGGGTAGCTGACGGTCTTAGCGGGTTGAAATGAGGGCGGTTGGGCGACCAATTCCTGGACGCCCGTGAAGTTCTTGACGTCGTCTAGGGGTGGCAATAAGCCGGGCAGACCGGCGGGCGTCACGATAGGCGGCCACGACCGTGTTGTAGTGGTCGCTGTCGGGGCCAGGGCTGTGGCGGACCGCGATGGTGCATTCGGCGAATGTGATGTCAGGGTCATGGTGAGGATCACTGCGGCCACTGCCACGGCCGCCGCGGCCACGACCCAGCGGCGCCGTCGGGAGGGTGTCGGCGCCGGCGGGGCCATGACAGTCGCTGGTCCGACCGGATGTTGCCACCACGGGAGCTCGGGCTCGGCGGGAGGGGACTTGTCGTGCGGCGCGGGGCTTAGCTGCGCCCACCCGACGATGCTGCGCTGGTGTAGGGCGGCAGCGGCCGCGTGCGCCAGCTCTCGTGCTGAGGGGAACCGCTGTGCCGGGTCCTTGGCCATCGCCGTGGCGATCACCGCGTCCATCGCCGCCGACAGCCCTGGCGCCCGATCGCTGACCTTCGGCGGCGGCTGGTGCAGATGAGCCGCCACCACCGCGGCGGCCGCATCGCCGGCCGAAAACGGCGTCTCACCGGTGAGCAACCGAAACAGCGTGCACCCCAACGAATAGAGATCGGCGCGGTTATCAAAACGTTGCCCGGCAAGAACTTCCGGCGCGGCATAGGCCAAGGTCGCCAGCACCGACCCGGTCGATGTCAACCCGCTGTCGCCCAACGCACGGGCGATCCCGAAATCACCGAGCAGTACTCGCTCATCACAGCCAGCCTGCCCCGACAACAAGAAGTTCGCCGGTTTGATGTCGCGATGTACCACGCCACGCCGGTGGGCATACTCGAGAGCCTTGGCGACCTCGCCGACCACATACACCGCCCGGGCAGCGGTCATCGTCGCCGACCGCAGCGCATCCTCAGCGTTGCCGCCGTCGACGAACTGCATCGCGATCCACAGCTGGCCTTCGAACTGCCCACGCTGATACACCGACACGATGTTTGGATGATCCAGCCCCGCGGCCACGTCGGCCTCCCGGACAAACCGCGCCCGAAAGTCGGGATCAAGCGACAGCTCCGGCGCCAGCACCTTCAATGCCTCACTGCGCGGCAAATCGGGATTACGTGCCAGATACACGGTGCCCATGCCCCCCGCACCCAGCAGTCGCTCGATTCGGTACCCGGCAAACACCGACCCCACCCTTAACACGGCGGCCACTCAGCCACCCCACAGCGACAAAACCGCGCGCCTCCCTCGCCCCCGGCATGCGTCGCCCCCCAGACACGCATGATCACCACGCCACGATAACCAAATGACACCAGCGCCATCACGGCCCGGCGTCGTCGTGGAGCCGGCCCGCGACGGCCGCTGGTGTAGGTGCGGAGCGCTTCTCGTTCGTCGGCGGGGTGGTCGAAGTGCGGGATGTGGGCGCCGCCGCCGGGTGGGTGCGCCAAGTTCGTGGTCGTCGAGGACCTGGTCGCTGAAGCAGAAGTCCAGCCGCGTAACCGAGCAGCCATAACGACACGTCCCCCAGCGTGCTTGGGAGATGGGATAGGCCGGCCAGCCTCAACGCGGGGACATGCTATCAGGCCAGGTCGCACTACTCTTTCGGTGCGAGCACCAGAGGAACCTCGCCGCAGGCCGCCAGCATCACATAACGCCGCCAGCACCTCACTCTCAGACCCCGCCGAGCACGTCCGGCGGCCGGCGCCAGGTGCTGGCTGGCGCGCGCTCCCTTCAGGGGCATTTTCCGGCTGAACAAGACCACTACCTGCGGCGATGGTAAGGCCCCCAAAGGACTTCATAGCTCGCGTCCAGATACACGGCGGAACCCGCCGCAGAATTATCGGCACGAAAGGAATCCAGTGAAAACGCTGCCCTCACCCGAACGGCTGGCCGTCCTACAGGTTGAAAGGGCACTCCAAGACGGGTCGGTTTGTCGATCCATGGACCATTTTTCGCGTCAAGCGCATCCTGCAAGCGCGCGGCGAGGATTGGGCCGCAAGCGTATTGCTCCGCGATCTAGCAGCCCTCAGGACGCTTCGGTGTCGTCACGAAGGTGCCGCCGCCCCATCTATGTCGACTTCGACGAGGTCACAGACCTGCTGGACTCGGAGGACTTGAAGCAATGAACGTAATCCTCACCGAGAAGCAAGCAGATGTGCTGGAAGCCGTGCAGCGCACCGGATTCGATGAGGGTGAGTGGTTCCGGCCAATGGACATCGGCGGTCGGAGCCGAACCGATCACAGCTCGGTCTTGTCCCAGCTAGAGCGAAAGGGGCTGGTCGAAAGCAGACAGCGAAGCAATATCGGCATGAACCCGATTCGCGGATCAAAGGTCTATCGACTGACTGACGCTGGCCGCGAATTCAGACTGACGTAAGAACGGAATACTCGGCATGGAGAGGGACATCAAACTCTCGCAGCACTTGTCACCGATGGGCGTTTGCATATGGTGGCCGAGCTGCCCCACTCCGCCACGTAACGCGTCGAGGATCGACGTGTACTTCGACGCCAAGAAACCACAGAGCAATGCGCCGCCAATGGCGACCGTTCGGCTCACCGCCCCACGAATTCCGGGGGCGCCGAGGTGGACTGAGTGTCCAGCAGCATGCTCCATGAATAGGTGGCATCGGCCAACGCACGCAGCGCGACCGGATTGCGCAACGCCAGCGCAGCCTCGGTCGCATACGCCTGCGCCAGCAGCGGCCGGCACGCGCCACCTTCGGTGTCCAACTGGCCGACAGGGATGTCACGCACATCGAGCCGGGCCGCCCGCTCCTGGATGCACAGCTGGTGATACTCCTCCTCCAGCTGCTCCCACGGCAACGACGCGACCCAGCGCGGCTGGTCGATTCGCCCCAGGTGATCTCGGCACGTCGACAACAGCTTGTGGCGCGTTCTGGACGAGCCAGCCTTCTCATCAGCACTGAACGCCAGCCACAGCACCTGCTCACGCTGCTTGACCGGCTCGACGATGTGCTTGACCGCTCGGCGCCGCGGAGTTGACACCTGCAGCTCGAATCGGGTCACCACAGGCCCGCTGAGCAGCTCGGGATGAGCGCGGTCGGTCCCGTCTACGAATGCCCACGCGATACCGGCGGCCACGGCAGGAGAGCTCGAGAACGTTGAGGCGAGCGCTGTGAGCTGGCCGCCGGCGGCTGCGGCGTACTCGACGATTACCCGGGCCGGATCCAGGATCCCCTCCCATCGAGGGGAGTCGTCATGCGACCACGGCATGACCACATCGGCGGGTAGGAACGCCTCGGCAGGAACCCAGCCGCGGCCACGGTCGGAGGTGAGCACGACCTGCCGGCGACCGCTGGTGACCACCATGCCGGCGGCCCAACGTACCGCGGCCGCACCGCCAGCAGCCTCCACCACTGCCCGCACAGTGGCGAGGTCCTGATTCTCAATGGCGACAATAGGATTCACTGGAGGCGTCAACACTGCCGGGACAATCAGCGGATCCCCACCATCGGTCAGAGGCGCGATGATCGGACCGCCAATCCCGCCAGCCGCGGGACCATCAGATGGTGGCACCGATGGATCCTGATTTTGCGGCTGCGACGCATTAGACACCGGCGTCGACGACGGCGCAGCAGTGTGTGCAGTCGGGGCAGGACCAGGCGGCGGCCCATGACCAGGAGCTGGCGCAGGTACGGGCGCGGAACCCGGCGACGCGGTCGCCGGCACACCAGCAGTGGCCGCAGGGGGAGCCGCAACAGTCGGCGGTGGCGGCAGAACCGCACCGCCCGGAGTAAGAGGCGTCACCGGAGACACCGGCGCCGGCGGCGGAACAGGAGACGGGGGAGTAGGAACAGCACCCGCAGCCGCCGAAGCAATCGACGCGGCTGCAGCGCTCAGCGGCGCGGCCGACATCGGCGCTGCCGCCGCAGCAGGAACTGCTGCGGATACCGGACCGGCAGCAGAGGCAGCAATAGGGGCCACCTCGGCCCCCGAGGCAGCAGAATGAGGGGCAGCTGGCACGGCGACTGCCGCCGACCCCTGAGCCGTAGGTACCGTCGCCGAGGTCTGCGAAATCGGCTGAGTGGGAGGAGAAGTGGCGCCAGAGGTCGATCCGGCGCCTTCTGCGCCCGATCCACTAGTCGAAGTGGCTGCCGTAGGCGTCGTGGAGGCCGCTGAAGGCGCGCCAGAGGGGGGCAAGCCGGGAGCGGTCGCTTGGGCCGGAGGGGCTGATGTGGGTGCGCCACCTGCACCAGGAGCAGAGCCAGTCGCTGACGGGGCGCTGCCGCCGGAGATTCCTGCCGAGGAGGATCCAGGTACGCCGCCGCCGACACCTCCTGATCCCGAGTTGAGTACTGGGGAGTTA
>NZ_VTZN01000529.1 GCF_008370645.1 Mycobacterium simiae | reverse complement strand
CCTAGACTTCGGATCTGCCTGCTCCCCGGCACCCGGGGTCAACGCGGCGCTCGCTGCACCAATCGCTTACGAGCACTTGACAGCGTTGAAAATCACGCATTGCGGAGGCGACGGTCGTCCGCGCTGGTGGCAACCAGCGCGTCCGCGCACACCGGGAGGACGTCAAGGGAAGACGATCAGTCTCAGCCCGCACCCGAAGGACCGGGTGAAACCGGCTGACCGGGTACTGGTCCGCCCGCTGGGGCCGGACTAATCGGCGCACCCTTGCCGGTCCCAGACATGTCGATGAGTGGCGCACCAGCCAGCGCCGGCGCATCTACCGGAGCACCAGCTGCCAACGGTCCCAGCGCGATCAACGGAACACCAGCTGGCATTGGCGCAACTACCGGCCCGCCAATGGGCACTGGTGCCACGGCGGGCACCGGGGCGACGGCGGGCACCGGGGCGACGGCAGGCAC
>NZ_VTZN01000528.1 GCF_008370645.1 Mycobacterium simiae | reverse complement strand
GCCAAACGGCTTTCGATGAGCGCGTGCGCCCGCATCCCGAACACCACGTCGGAGTCCAGGTCCGGTTCGCGGGCTACGAGATCGGCCACCACGTCCAGGCGAACCACCTGCTCATGCACCGCGTCGGCTTCGACGTGCTCGCGATAGAACTCGACACATTCGTTGGGCGCGCCCAGCCTGTTGAGGGCGTCGACCATGCGCCGCGAACCCGGTGGTGAGGTGATCTCGGTCGCGGCGAAGTGCCCGATTGTGGCGCCGCGCAGCTGACGATGCAACCCGAACAACGACATGATGTTGACGACCGCCAGCGATTCGGCGGGCACCACGTCCAGATAGCCGAGATACGACGAATCCAGCTCGGCGGCGTACATCAGGTCGGCGAACAGCTGCTGGTGTAGGCGCGGGCCCTGTCCGGCTCCGTATTCGTCGAATTCGATAGCGACGAATGCCGCCTTGGCG
>NZ_VTZN01000527.1 GCF_008370645.1 Mycobacterium simiae | reverse complement strand
CATGACGCCGTCGGTGGGCAGGATTTGGTGGGCGCGGGCGAAGAAGTCGTCGTAGCGGTCGTGGCCGAAGTGCTCGAAGGCGCCGATGGACACGATGCGGTCGACGGGTTCGTCGAATTGTTCCCAGCCGGCCAGCAATACCCGCCGGGTCCGTGGTGTTTCGAGTTCGTCGAAGGTTTTTTGGACGTGGGCGGCTTGGTTTTTCGACAGGGTGAGGCCGATGACGTTGACGTCGTATTTGTCGATTGCGCGGCGCATGGTGGCGCCCCAGCCGCAGCCGACGTCGAGCAGCGTCATGCCCGGCTGCAGGCCCAGTTTGCCCAGTGCCAGGTCGATTTTGGCGATTTGGGCCTGTTCTAGCGTCATGTCCGCGCGCTCGAAGTAGGCGCAGCTGTAGGTCTGGGTGGGGTCCAAAAACAGCCGGAAGAAGTCGTCGGACAAGTCGTAGTGCGCCTGCAC
>NZ_VTZN01000526.1 GCF_008370645.1 Mycobacterium simiae | reverse complement strand
TGCATTACGAGGGTGACGAAACGATGCGCGCGGCGGTTCGGTCTGTTCATGTGGCAATCGATATCGCACCTCGCGCCGCGGCAGTGTAGATATCACCCCGCCACACCTGAGGTAGCGTCGTCCCAGCCGGCTGCGATCGCATCGACAACGGCTTGACCGTCTGGATCCCGTTCGCGGGCGGCGACAAGCGCGGATTGGCAGTGCGCTTCGCGGTTAGCCCGGGAGTGTTACATCAGGAACCCAGATCTCGATAGGCCGCAGGCCGCCGGCACACATCGATGTGATGTAACCGCTCGGCGCTATTTCGCGGTGTGACCGGCCCGCTCCGCAGCGCGTCGTTCGGCATCAACATGCTCGGCGGCGGTGACACCCACCGCGTCAGAGCCGGGGTACACCGTCGTCTCGTGCCCGTTTACCAGCCAACGCACCACGTAGGGCGGCGAGCCGTCGGGAGAGCGCACCT
>NZ_VTZN01000525.1 GCF_008370645.1 Mycobacterium simiae | reverse complement strand
GAGGAATCAGCACGATCTTTCCGGTGTGGCGGGCCTGGCTCATGTCTCGGAACGCCTGGCGCGCCTGCAGCAGGCCGTAGTTGGTGGTGGGCAAGGGCCGCAGCATGCCCGCGGTGAACAGTTCGGTCAGCCTCGTCCATGGCTGGCGAAGATCTTCCGGCCCTGCCACGTGCAAGTCATAGGCCTGGTAGGCGACGCCGGGATGGGCCTGAACAATCTCTCCGCAAACCCGGATGTCGGTCTTGCCGATTTCGACGAAACTCCCGCCGCGGGGCAACAAGCGCAGCGAGCCGTCGACGAAGTCTCCGGCCAAGCTGTTGAGCACCACGTCGACGCCCTGGTGGTCGGTCGCGGCGGCGAACGCGTCGACGAAATCCAGCGTCCGCGACGACGCGATCCGCTCGGGCGCTACCCCCAGACCCCTGAGCACAGCGTGTTTGTTGGGGTGGGCGGTGCTAAAGACT
>NZ_VTZN01000524.1 GCF_008370645.1 Mycobacterium simiae | reverse complement strand
CACCGGCTCCAGATTTATCAGCAATAAACCAGCCAGCCGGAAGGGCCGAGCGCAGAAGTGGTCCTGCAACTTTATCCGCCTCCATCCAGTCTATTAATTGTTGCCGGGAAGCTAGAGTAAGTAGTTCGCCAGTTAATAGTTTGCGCAACGTTGTTGCCATTGCTACAGGCATCGTGGTGTCACGCTCGTCGTTTGGTATGGCTTCATTCAGCTCCGGTTCCCAACGATCAAGGCGAGTTACATGATCCCCCATGTTGTGCAAAAAAGCGGTTAGCTCCTTCGGTCCTCCGATCGTTGTCAGAAGTAAGTTGGCCGCAGTGTTATCACTCATGGTTATGGCAGCACTGCATAATTCTCTTACTGTCATGCCATCCGTAAGATGCTTTTCTGTGACTGGTGAGTACTCAACCAAGTCATTCTGAGAATAGTGTATGCGGCGACCGAGTTGCTCTTGCCCGGCGTCAA
>NZ_VTZN01000523.1 GCF_008370645.1 Mycobacterium simiae | reverse complement strand
TACCGCTCCAGCAAATCGCTGGCGGTGCGCCCCCGATTGTCCGCCAATCGGGATCGTTGGTTGCGCAGGTCGTTCGCCTCACCTCGCTTGCCCTTTCCCGCATCTTGCCAGTAGCTGATTCCGGCCGTTGGGGCATCGGGTCGCGCGCACCACCACGGCCCTACCAACAACGCCGACCACCGACCCGGCGGCAGATCAGCCACCACCGCACACAGCCTTCATGTGCGCATCCTTGGCATTGACATCATCGATCGCCGCTTGAAGAGCCGGATCGTCGCGGTGCAAGTAACTGCCCATGGCGTTGGTACTGGTGTATGCCTCAGCCAGCGTAAGTGCGGCTGCACGGTCCCCAGGCGCGAGAGCCGGGGCCGCATTCACCGCTTGCTCCAACATCACTGCACCATTTACACCGGCAGCAGTTGCAAGAGCTGGATTGTCGCCATGAGTTTCGATTTGAACCTGACGC
>NZ_VTZN01000522.1 GCF_008370645.1 Mycobacterium simiae | reverse complement strand
ACCGCGGCGCGGTGATCAAGCGCACCCCGAGTGGTGGCAAGCGAGAAACCCACATCAGCAGCGTCGAGGTGTGGGTGATTGCTTAGGTGTGTGGCTAGTCGCGCTGCTTGGGCGCGCAGGGCTGTTTGACTTTTCGCTGAGATCAGCCACGGTAGTGTGGCTCGACTGGCCGATGCTGTTACGGGCGCATCGCTGCCTGCTGTGGTGTGGTTGTCGGCGGTCTCGACTGCGGGCGCTTCTTCGACGATGAGGTGGGCGTTGGTGCCGGATATGCCGAATGAGGATATTCCGGCGCGGCGGGGTCGGTGGTTGGGTTGCCAGGGTTGGGCCTCGGTGAGCAGTCGGACCTGACCCGCACTCCAATCCACGTGTGGGGTGGGTGCATCAACATGCAAGGTAGGCGGCAACACACCATGGCGTAGGGCCTGGATCATTTTGATCACCCCGGCCACACCCGCGGCGGCCTG
>NZ_VTZN01000521.1 GCF_008370645.1 Mycobacterium simiae | reverse complement strand
AGGTCGACTCACAGCGCTTTCAATCCACGCTGCGGCCCAGCAACGGCACATCTGGCTCGTTTCGACCCGTGCTTGGCGCCACATCAGTTTCAACGCGGCGCTGGTTAGTCCAACCCGTCGAGCCCGTTTCGGCCCAACAGCAGCCCGCCGATTCCACCGACTCCTACTTGACCCGCTGTCGAGGCGAGTCCGGCGTTACCGCCGTTGCCACCGTTGCCAAATAGGCCGGCGTTGCCACCGGCTCCGCCGTTACCACCAGTCATGGGGCCATCCGCGCCCGCGCCGCCGGCTCCGCCATTACCGACAAGTTGGCCAGCTCGGCCGCCTTGCCCACCGACACCAGCGCCGTCAAAATCTCCGTCCGTTCCGCCGGCGCCGCCGGACCCACCGTTGCCCAGCAGGCCGGCGTTGCCACCGGCGCCCCCGTTACCACCGTTCCCGCTAAAGCCTATTCCGCCGGCGCCGCCGGCG
>NZ_VTZN01000520.1 GCF_008370645.1 Mycobacterium simiae | reverse complement strand
GGTCCGGAGACCAGCTGTATGCGGCGCTGTATCGCGCCGGATTGGTGAATCAGCCGACCAGTGTCGACGCCGCTGACGGGTTGCGGGCCAATCAGATTCGCATTGTTGCGCCGGTGCGGTGCGCGCCGCCGGCCAATGCGCCCACCCCAGCCGAGCGCCTCACCTGCTCGCCGTGGCTGGAGGCCGAATGGCGCCTGGTTCGCGATGACGTCCGGGTGATCGTTGCCCTGGGCGGGTTCGCCTGGCAGGTCGCGCTGCGGCTGGACCTGGACCGGACAGTCGGCATCCGCAAGCCGCGATTTGGACACGGTGTCGTCGCCCAGCTACCGTCCGGCGTGCGATTGCTCGGCTGCTATCACCCGAGCCAGCAGAACATGTTCACGGGTAGGTTGACTCCGGCAATGCTCGACGACATTGTCCGGGACGCAAAGAAGCTTGCGGGTATCGGCTAGAAAGTGGGTGCTGTGCGAACGGTTCT
>NZ_VTZN01000052.1 GCF_008370645.1 Mycobacterium simiae | reverse complement strand
CGCACCAGAACAACCGAGGCAAGGATCACCTAAAACGGGAACGGCCCCGCAAACTATCGACGAAGTCCCTTTGCAAACTGACCTCGGTCAAATCGAACGTAAGTATTATCATGCAAAAGATTTTGGTGTGACAGAATCCCGGGGACGCGCCGGATTCGACGCGTTCGACAGAGCTGTGAAACAAGTAGTGAACGATCCTGCGACCATGCATATCCAAGGCATTTACCGCGATCAGCCTGCTATACTCAATTACAATCCCAAATCCGGATTGTGCGTCATTCAGACTCCGGATGGAAGATTTATATCGGGCTGGAGGTTAAGTCCTGAACAGGCTGCGTATGTGCTGAACGAGGGAAAGTTGGGCGGTGATTGATGTTTTCGGATAGCGCATCGGTCGAGCGTATGACTGCAAAATATCGAGACCTGTTATCAAGGTTCATCAATCGTGAGATAACAGCTCCGGAGTTCCAATCCTTATACTTTACGGTATTCAAGAACGACGGAGATCAAGTTCCCGGCACTAAATTCAAGATACTCGACAGATTGTTCGCCGATGTCGATGACTACACCGCCGATCCCAAGTTACGAGAAAGGGCGGGCGGTTTAGATGATGAAGAATTGCGTACTTGTGCGCGCGAAGCATACCGGAAGCTCTATGAGACGAGCGAATAGCAGAAGTCCTTTAGTGACAAGGCTTCCCGTTTTGAGAACATGAAAAAGCTGCTGGGCATTGCAGAACAGTACTCTGCATCACAACAAATGCAGCAGCATATTTGGCCTGGATTCGACTTAACGCCATCATTGGTGAATGCCCGACTGCTTGAGTCGGTGGGGTACTCGCACACGAGACGCGATTCACCCCGCGTCGGATTCGTTGGCGAGCGACACCAAGGCAATTTTGGACGAATTCGTGCTAGGGGCCGCCGGCCACAGGGCATGCGTTGGTGTCCGCCCCCCAACACTACCGCCTGTGATGCCTCCGGCCTATGTCGAGGTTCGAACAGTCGACCGAGCACATAGCAAAACGCTCGATGCGCTCTTCGGCCTATTGCTTTCGGCTAGCACCGGTGCGCTCCCCGCAGTTTGCGAGCGTTGGCTGAGCGTCGGTGCCCAGGTCGTGACCGCTACCGTCTGAGCAAACTTTGGGTCGGAACCGGTTAGGAATCGTGTGGCCAGAGGACCGCTCACCCACATGGTCACCGTGAACGGAAAGCCGCCCTTCACAAAAGACCCCAACACACATGGCGGCAACACCGCCACTACCCGTCAGGTCAGAGAATTGCGACGGCGACCACGATCCCCAAGGCGAACTGCGCCGCCGCCACGATCAGACACTCGAAGCTGTACTCGTCGGATCGGAACAGCGTGTCCATATCGATTCCGATCACCAGGGTCGCAATCCGCATCATCACCACTTGAGCGGCGATGCCCACGATGCCGAAAGTCGCTGACGCCAGCAGTCCCTCGGCCAGCCTGCCCGACGACGAATAGATCGCCAGCACCACAATCAGTGCCATGCTGACCATCCCGGCCGCGGCCACGATAATGGCGTTCGGTTTGCCGGCCCGGACCATCTTGCGCAGCGGTCCCGGCGTCGTGAAGTCGATGGCGTGGAACCCGATGATCATCAGGACCAGCCCCAGAATCGAATACAGGACGACCGCGCTCACCCCGCGCCCAAGCCAACTCCAATAGCCCGCATGCAGCGCCACGAGGGTTGTCGTCATCGACGTCTAACTCCGTTCATTTCACCGGGATCCGATGTGGGACAAAAGCTGCGCCGTCGTCGGTGATCAGTCCGGCGGTCTCCCGGATACCCAACCCAGCCGACGAATCGCCAACGATCCACGCACCCAGGGCCGGGCGCATGTCGTCGAATTGCGGAAGCGGATCAAGCAATTGGTAGACGAAACCCTCTTCGCCATAGACTCCGCCGGTCGCGGTCTCCATGCCGGCACCGACAACCGTGACGTTCGCGCCCTCGCGGCCAAGCTTGGGCTTACGCACGTACTCGGTCAGCTCATGCGGGTCATCGATGTAGGCGGGCAACAAGTTCGGGTGGCCCGGATACATCTCCCACAACACCGCAAGTATCGCCTTGTTGGACAACAGGGTCTTCCATAGCGGCTCGATCCACATCGTCTGCGGCAGGCTCGACACCACGTGCTCGCCGAACTGGTCGTCGAGCACCCACTCCCAAGGGTGCAGCTTGAAGATGGCGTGGATTTGGTCTTCCTCCAAATCGACGAATCGCTGCAGGGCAGCATCCCAACCGACGTCCTCGATCATCAAGCCGATGGTCTGGAAACCTGCTTCGGCCGCGGTCTCCTGCAGGTAGGTCGTGGTGATCTGGTCCTCCCCGGTGGCTTCCACGCCGGACCAGGTGAAGTGCAACTCGTTGCTGGGCAACAGATCCCCCACCTCCTTCCAACGGTCGACGAGCTGTTCGTGCAAGGAGTTCCACTGGTCGTCGCCGGGAAACTTGTCCTTGAGCCAGTACCACTGCACAATCGCCGCCTCCAGCAGCGTGGTCGGTGTGTCGGCGTTGTACTCCAACAACGCCGCCGGCCGGCGCCCGTCGTAGCGAATGTCGAAGCGGCCGTAGACATGTGGGTCAGAGCGCCGCCACGATTCAGCGATATATGGCCAACTCCATTCTGGCAGGCCGAAATCCGCGTACCGCTCCATCAGGACCACCTGCTCGACGGCGTTCAAGCACATCGAATGCAGCAGTTCGACGTCGGCTTCCAGCGCGAGGATCTCGTCCATGTCGAATTCGTAGTACACCGACTCGTCCCAGTACGGCCGGTCTGCCCCGGTCGCATCCCGCGCCGGCGTCCCATACACCAGGCCTTGCGATTCGACGATCGAGCCCCAGTTGGAACGCGGCGGCGTTCTAACCCTTTTCATGAGCCACCGCTTCCGCCGCCGCCCTTGCCGCCGCTGCCCCCTAGCCCACCGCGGGAGATGGTGGTGCCGGATTTGGTGGTAATCGTGGCGCCTTTGGGTGCGACCGTGGTGCCACCGCTGGGCCGTTGACCGACTGTCCCGGAGCTGCCGTAGTAGTACCGGTATTGATGTCCGCCGTAGAAGAAGAATCCGTTGAGACCCGCTGTGTGGCCGGTGCAGTAGCTGTCGGGGACGATCACCGGTTGACCATTCTGGTCGTCCTGCACGCATTGGGCGGTGACGTGCTCAGGCGTCAACAACCAATAGCCGAGGCCGGCCACCACGCCCACCACTCCGACGGCGGCGGCGGCTCCCATCAAGACTCGTTTTTGCTGGGCCCGCTGGGCCTGCGCCTCGAGCCGAGCCTCTTCGATCTCGCGCTGCTTTTCCTCGTATTTCTTCCGCGCCCGCAACTCGGCCGGCGTCGGAGGACGCGGTCGTGTCGTTTCCGCATCCTGGAACTCGATGCTGCCGGCCGGGCGGCGCTTTGTCGGTTTGTCCTGTTCTGGTCCATCGGCCGGCGCGTGTGGCGCGTCCTCGGCAGCGACGCTCTCGTCCTCGGGTCGGCCGCTTTCGGGTGGGTCTGCTTCCGACCCCACTACATATCCTCCGGTCCGCTCAGGTCGCCGTGCCGGCGGCACGACACTGCCCGCGGGCAGTCTCCCACACCACCACTGCTGTTAACGTCAGGACCACCAGCGCTCCAACACGCGCGCAACACCGTCGTCGGTGTTGGGTGTGGTGACCTCGTCAGCGGCGGCCAGCGCGTCGGGATGCGCATTACCCATCGCGACCCCAAGACCAGCCCGTAACAACATCGGCACGTCGTTGGGCATATCACCGAATGCCACGACGTCCGCGTTGGTGATGCCCAGCGGCCGGGCGATCTCGTCCACACCCGTGGCCTTGCTAAAGCCCAGAGGTATGACCTCGACCAGCCCATTGTTGGTGGAATAGGTGATATCCCCCTCCAGACCGACATATTTGGCCAGTTCGGCGACCATGTCCGCACTGCTGGCGCCGGCTTTGCGGATCAACAGCTTGATCGCCGGCGCACTGAGCAGGTCGTCCAACGACACCTCGGTGTTGTCTGGATTGAGCCAAGCGTGCTCGTAGCCAGGGGAACTGACGAACTGGGGGGTCGCCGTGTCGTGGGCACGCTCGCCGATCCGCTCGACGGCCAGCCCGGCACCCGGGATGACCCGACGTGCGACCTCGGCCAGCGTGGCCAAGGCGTCGACGGACAGGGTACGCGCCGACACCACCCGGTCGGTTGCGGAATCGTAGATGACCGCGCCGTTGGCGCACACAGTCATCGGCGCGAAACCGAGGGCGTCGACGACCGGCCGCACCCAGCGCGGTGGGCGGCCGGTGGCCAAGATGAAGGTTGCTCCACCGGCTACCGCGCCGCGCACGGCGGCACGGGTGCGGGGGGTGATGGTTTCATCGCCGTCAAATAAGGTGCCGTCGACGTCGCACGCGATGAGCGCCGGCCGGCGCGCCGGTGTTGTCAGCGCGGCCCACCTTTGCTGAAACTTCGCGACGTGACCCGGCGGTGCCCGCGCTTGCGGGCTCGCTCCGCCAATTGAGCGATCTTGCCGCGACCCGCCGGTGTTAGACGGGTCTGTTCGCGCTCTCGTGCGCGTTCGGCCAATTCCGCAAGACGGAATTCCCGTGACTGCTCCGGGGTGGGCGCGCTGCCCCCCAGACGCCGCGGCACCCAAAACGCCCCCTCGGGATGCGGATATTGCTCCTGCACCCAGTGCAGCATCGACTCCATCGCTTGCCGCAGCGTGGCATTGAGCCTTTCCGCATCACGCTCCGGCCATAAGGCCGGTCCAACGGCCACGGTGATCGGAATCTTGTTGCGAAACAGATTCCGGGGATGGTCCTTGGGCCAGATTCGATGCGCGCCCCAGACGATCATCGGAACTAGCGGCACCCGCGCCTCGACGGCCAGCCGGGCCGCCCCGGACTTGAATTCCTTCAATTCCAGGCTGCGGCTGATCGTCGCCTCAGGATGCAACCCGACAAGCTCCCCTTCCCGCAACCGCTGCACGGCCGTCGCGTAGGCGTTGGCGCCCTCGGCCCGGTCCACCGGGATCAGCTGGGCGTGCCTGATCACGTAGTTGACCGCTTTTACCTCCTGCATTTCGGCCTTGATCATGAATCGCAGCCGCCGCTTGCGCTCCTTGGCAGCGATTGAGGCCGGAATCCAGTCCACATAGCTGGTGTGATTGAGGGCAATCAACGCACCATCGCGCTCGGGAATGTTCTCCAAGCCGTGATACGTAATCTTGTTTCCGTTCGCCGCAACTATCGACGGAACAAGGAATTCCATCATTCGGAAGAACGGCTCCGCCATTTCTCACAGCTCCTTTCACCGCCACCGCGACTGATGCAGTGCACGCCCAACGGCCCTGGCCGCCGCCGCGTCAGCGTCCATTTGAGCCGCCTCCTGCAGCGTCGGCGCGCTTCCGCCGAGCCGGCGTGGCACCCAATACTCCCCCGCTGGATGCGGATAGCGTTGCTGCACCTGGTGCAGCAGCCGAGTCATCGCCTCGCGCAGGGCGGCGTCGGTCCGCGCGATGTCGCCTGCGGCCCGCAACGGCGGGCCCACATGCACGACAACCGCCATCTTGGTGCGTCCAAAGTGCCCCAGACGTTTGGGACAGCCCTTGGTCCAGATCCGCTGAGCACCCCAAACAATAACCGGAATGATCGGAACATCTGCCTCCAGAGCCATCCGAGCCGCCCCAGTCTTGAACTCTTTGAGCTCGAAGCTGCGGCTGATGGTGGCCTCCGGATAGACGCCAACCAGCTCCCCCTCGCGAAGCCGCTGCACCGCCACCGCATAAGCGTCGGCGCCGGCGTCTCGATCCACCGGGATCGTCCGGGTGCGTCTGATCATGAAGTTGACCACTTTAACCCGTTGCATTTCGGCCTTGATCATGAACCGCAGCCGACGGCGCCGCCGCTTCATGGCCAATGCGGCCGGCAACCAGTCGAGATAACTGGTGTGGTTGATGGCCACCACAGCACCGCCGCGGCGGGGCACGTTCTCCTCGCCGACGTAACTGATCCGGGTTCCGGTGACCAGCACCAGCAACCGGGCCAGCATTTCAAGGGTGCGGTAGGTCGGCTCCGCCATGGGTCACTGCTCCGGTGCTCCGGCGGGATGGGCGCGTTGAGCGCGACGAGCCGCCTTCTCCGCCGCGTCTTGCGCGTCCAGTTGCGCCGCCTCAGCAAGCGATGGCGCTCCGCCACCCAATCGACGCGGCACCCAAAACTCCCCGGCGGGGTGCGGTCCGTACAGTTCCTGTGCCCGCTCCAACAGATGTTGCATCCGCGAGTGCAGCAGGTTGCTCAGCTCGGCGGTGGCCAGAGTTGGCTCGATCGGTTCGCCGACGACCACCACGATCCGTACTTTCGGGCGAGCCAGCTTCTTGGGGTGGCCTTTGGTCCAGATCCGTTGCGCGCCCCACACGATGTGGGGAACGATCGGCACCCCGGCCTCAACCGCCATCCGTGCGGCACCCGACTTGAACTGTTTGATCTCAAAACTACGGCTGATCGTGGCTTCGGGATAAACGCCGACCAGCTCACCCGCCTTCAGCATCTGGACCGCCGCCTCATAGGACGCGGCCCCGTCCTGTCGATCTACCGGAATGTGCCGAAGGCGACGCATGATCGGGCCGGTGATCTTGTGGTCGAACACCTCTTGCTTGGCCATGAACCGGACTTTCCGCCCGAGACCCTGTTGATAGGCCGGCAGACCCGCGAAGGTGAAGTCCAGGTATCCGGTGTGGTTTATCGCAATGACCGCGCCGCCGTAGGCCGGTACGTTCTCCTTGCCATGGACGGTGATCCGGAGACCCTGAATGCGCCAGGTCAAGCGGGCAAGCTGGATGATCGTCCCGTAAACCGGTTCCACAGCTGTCCAGCCTAGTGCTACCGGCTGACCGCCCGAAGCGGATAAGAGAGGCGTCCTTTACTTTCCCATGTCCTTTCCAACGCCAGCCCCCGCCGCGCCCGCGGTCGTCCACCGGTTTGCCGACGGCCGATCCGTACACCCCATCTGGATCAACGAGCTGGGTGGTATCACCTTTCGGGTCGGCCCCGGCGCCGAGTTCATCAAGGTAGCTGCGGCAGGCACGGTCGACTTCGCTGACGAAGCGCGGCGACTGCACTGGGCTGCCCAGTACACACCGGTGCCGCCGGTATTGGGTTTCGGAGTCGACGAAAACTGGGCATGGCTGCGCACCGGCGGGCTGGCCGGTGTGTCGGCGGTGCACCCCCGCTGGCTGGCCACACCGAATGTGGCGGTACGGGCAATCGGTGTGGGATTGCGCACGCTGCACGACCGGTTCCCGGTGGCGTCTTGCCCGTTCGACTGGTCCGCCGCCCGCCGGCTGGCCCCACTTCCCCCCGGCCGGCGAGCAGAACTTGGCGAACCGCCGCCGATCGATCGGCTGGTGGTCTGTCATGGCGACGCGTGCTCGCCCAACACCTTGATCGCCGAGGACGGCCGGTGTTGTGGGCACGTTGACCTCGGCGCATTGGGCATCGCGGATCGGTGGGCCGATCTGGCCGTAGCAACGCTGTCGCTGAGCTGGAACTATCCCGACTACGCAGGCTCGGACGCAGAATTCTTCGCCGCCTACGGCGTCGAACCAGACCCGCAGCGCCTCGACTACTACCGACGGCTGTGGCAGGCCGAAGATGGTGGGTCAGGCTAAGCTCGATCCTGCGTTTCGCGCCGAGTAGGTGCGATCGGTGGATCTTTCTGAACGGCAGGGAAACGGCCGGGAAGGGTACTCGTGCAGGTCACAAGTGTCGGCCATGCCGGCTTTCACATCCAGACTCAGTCGGGCAGCATCTTGTGCGATCCGTGGGTCAATCCCGCCTACTTCGCTTCGTGGTTCCCCTTCCCGGATAACAGCACGCTGGACTGGAGTGCGCTAGGCGACTGCGACTATCTGTACATCTCGCACCTGCACAAGGACCACTTCGATGCAGAGAACCTGCGCATGCACGTCAACAAGGACGCGGTCGTGCTGCTACCGGACTTTCCCGTGCCCGACCTGCGAAACGAACTGCAGAAGTTAGGATTCCACCGCTTCTTCGAAACCACCGACTCGGTCAAGCATCGGCTCAGCGGACGTAACGGTGAGCTCGACATCATGATCATTGCGCTGCGGGCCCCGGCCGACGGCCCGATCGGCGACTCGGCGCTGGTGATTTCGGATGGTAAGACAACGGCTTTCAACATGAACGATGCCCGCCCGGTCGATCTGGACGTGCTGGCCAGCTCCTTCGGCCCCGTTGACGTACATATGCTGCAGTACTCGGGCGCGATCTGGTATCCGATGGTCTACGACATGCCGGCACGCGCCAAGGAAGCTTTCGGCGTCCAGAAGCGGCAACGCGGTATGGACCGCGCCCGCCTGTACATCGCCCAGGTCGGGGCTACCTGGGTGGTGCCATCAGCCGGACCGCCGTGCTTCCTAGATGCTGAGCTGCGCCGCCTCAACGACGACGGCAGCGACCCGGCCAACATATTCCCCGACCAGATGGTATTTCTCGATCATATACAAGCCCACGGTCACGACGGCGGCCTGCTGATGATTCCCGGCTCGGTCGCGGATTTCACTGGCGCGAAGCTGAATTCGCTAAGCCATCCGGTGCCTGTCGAAGCGGTCGAAGCCATCTTTACCAGCGGCAAGTCACAATACATCGACGATTACGCCAAACGGATGGCGCCGGTGATCGCCGCCGCCCGGGCCAGCTGGGCCCCGGCGAACGGCGAGCCGCTGCTAGAGCCGCTGCGTGCGCTGTTCGAGCCGATCATGATGCAAAGCGACCAGATCTGCGACGGCATCGGGTACCCAGTAGAACTGGTCTTAGGTCCAGAAACCGTGGTGTTGGACTTCCCCAAACGGACGGTGCGGGAACCGATTCCCGGTGAGAAGATGCGCTACGGGTTTGCGATCCAACCCGAGTTGGTGCGCACCGTGTTGCGCGATCAGGAACCGGACTGGGTTAACACCATTTTCTTGTCCACCCGGTTCCGGGCATGGCGCGTCGGCGGGTACAACGAGTACCTGTACACATTCTTCAAGTGCCTCACTGACGAACGGATCACCTACGCCGACGGCTGGTTCGCGGAGACTCACGACGACTCCGCGTCGATCGCACTGGATGGCTGGGAGATTCAGCGCCGCTGCCCTCACCTCAAAGCCGACCTCTCGAAATTCGGTGCGGTAGAGGGCAATACACTGACTTGCAACCTACACGGATGGCAGTGGTGCTTGGACGACGGCCGTTGCCTAACCACCCGAGGCCACCAGTTGCGGAGCTCACGACTGTGATGCTGTTTTACGACGACGGGGTGATTCAGTTGGACAGCGCCGCACTTACGTTGCGCCGCTACCATTTTCCATCCGGCACCGCGAAGGTCATTCCGCTAAGCCAGATCCGTGGCTACCAGGCCGAATCGCTCGGGCTGTTCACGGCACGGTTCAACATCTGGGGCAGCCCGGACCTTCGCCGTTGGCTGCCGCTGGACGCGTACCGGCCGCTGAAATCCACGTTGATCACGCTTGACGTACCAGGCACCTGGCCGCGTCCGGCATGCACGCCGGCGCGCCCTGCAGATTTCACCGCACTGCTCGACGAGTTGCTCGGAAAGCGCACCATTCGCCGAACGTGAGGCTAGTGCGAATTTTCGCGCAAAATCTCGCGCTGAGAGCACGCTCGGTGAATCGCTAGGCCGGAGCTAGACACCATCGAGCGGCAGCATCGGCACAAGCTGGCCCGCCAGAACGTCCACGAAAAGGCCGGCGCCTAGGGCTCGAGCACCTCGGTACCCACGAACGGGACCAATGCTGCGGGCACCCGCACGCTGCCATCGGCCTGCTGGTGGTTCTCTAGAATCGCCACCAGCCAGCGGGTGGTGCCCAGTGTTCCGTTAAGCGTGGCCGCGATCTGCGGCTTGCCGTGGGCATCCCGGTAGCGCGTCGCCAATCGGCGCGCCTGGAACGTGGTGCAGTTCGACGTCGAAGTCAGCTCGCGATAGCTGCCCTGGGTCGGAACCCAGGCCTCGCAGTCGAACTTGCGGGCAGCCGAGGAGCCGAGATCCCCCGCGGCCACGTCGATCACCCGGTAGGGCACCTCGATCAGCGCCAGCAGTTCGCGCTGCCAGCTCAGCAGCCGTTGGTGTTCGGCCTCGGCGTCGGCGGGCTCGCAATAGACGAAACCCTCGACCTTGTCGAACTGGTGCACGCGGATGATGCCGTGGGTGTCCTTGCCGTAGCTGCCGGCCTCGCGCCGGAAGCACGACGACCAGCCTGCATAGCGCAACGGCCCGGCGGACAGGTCCAGGATCTCGCTGGCGTGGTAGCCGGCCAGCGGCACCTCCGAGGTGCCCACCAGATAGAGGTCGTCGACTTCCAACCGGTACACTTCCTCGGCGTGGGCGCCCAGAAATCCGGTGCCCGACATCACCTCCGGGCGCACCAGAACCGGCGGGATCATCGGGATGAAGCCGTTGTCGATAGCCAGCTTCAGGGCCAGCTGCAGCAACCCTAATTGCAGCAGCGCCCCCCGGCCGGTCAGGAAGTAGAACCGGGAACCGGATACCTTCGCCCCGCGCTGCATGTCGATGAGACCCAGCGACTCGCCCAGTTTCAGGTGGTCTTTGGGGTTTTCCAATTGCGGGGGCGCGCCGACGACGTCGAGGACCCGGTAGTCGGCCTCGCCGCCGGCGGGAACGCCGTCCAAAATCACATTGGGGATCGCCGTGTGGGCAGCGATCAACGCCGTTTCGGTTGCGGCCTGAGTCGCTTCGGCGGCCTTGACCTGCTCGGCGAGATCCTTCGCGCGCTGCAGGAGTTCTGGGCGCTGCTGCGCCGACGCGCTGCGCACGCCTTTGCTGGTGGCTTTCTGTTCGGCGCGCAGCGAATCGGCTGCCGCGATCGCGCTTCGGCGTGCGGCATCGGCCGTTAGCAGCGCGTCAACCAGCGCCGGGTCTTCGCCACGGCTGAGTTGGGAGCGGCGTACGGCATCAGGGTCTTCCCGGAGCAACTTCAGGTCGATCACGGCCGCAACACTACTTTCGACTGCGCAACCGGATAACGTCAGCTGGCCACGGATCGGCGCGGATCTCACATCCGCAACATTGGTCACGCTGCCGCGCTGGTGCTGTCAGAATGGAGCCGATGTTGGAAGCGCCAGAGGAAAATCCTGCGCCGGCCGGCGATCCAGCGGGGGCACCGGACGGACCGGCGAAACTGCCGCCGGCCGGATTTCGTTGGCCGCGCGGTTTGCAGGCATCCGCGACCAGGCGGGCGCTGCTGCTCACCGCTCTGGGTGCCCTGCTCATCGCCGGGCTGATCACCGCGCTCCCTACCGTGGTCACCGGGCCGGGCCGGCTGGCTGGCTACCTAGCCAACAACCCGGTGCCCAGCACCGGCGCCAAGACCAACACCGCATTCAACCGCGCCACCAGCGGCGACTGCCTGAACTGGCCCGATGGCACACCGGAGGCGGCAACCATCGTCAGCTGTGCCGACGACCACCGATTCGAAGTGGCAGAGTCCATCGACATGCGCACGTTCCCCGGTTCGGAATATGGACCCAACGCTGCTCCCCCGTCGCCCGCGCGTATTCAGCAGATCAGCCAGGAGCAGTGCGAGGCCGCTGTACACCGCTACCTGGGCACCAAGTTTGATCCCAACAGCAAGTTCACCATTAGCATGCTCTGGTCGGGCGACCGCGCGTGGCGTCAGGCCGGCGAGCGCCGCATGTTGTGCGGCCTGCAATTGCCGGGCCCAGACAACCACCAGACGGCGTTCAAAGGCAAGGTCGCCGACATCGACCAATCCAAGGTCTGGCCGGCCGGCACCTGCCTGGGCATCGACTCGGCTACCAACCAACCGGTAGATGTTCCGGTCGACTGCGCCGCGCCGCACGCGATGGAGGTCACCGGCACGGTCAACCTGGCCGAGAAGTTCCCCAACGCCTTGCCCTCCGAACCTGAACAGGATGCGTTTATCAAAGACGCCTGCACTCGGATGACGGACGCCTACCTCGCCCCTATCAAGCTACGCACCACCACGTTGACACTGATCTACCCGACGCTGTCGCTGCCCAGTTGGTCAGCGGGCAGCCGCGAGGTTGCGTGCAGCATCGGCGCGACGCTGGGCAACGGAGGCTGGGCAACGTTGGTCAACAGCGCCAAGGGATCGCTGCTGATCAACGGTCAGCCGCCGATAGTGCCCCCCGACATTCCGGAGGAGCGGCTGAGCCTGCCGCCGCTCCCGGTTCAGCTGCCGAGCGCGCAGCCCGCCGCTCCGGTGCAGCAAATTCCGACCACTCCGCCCGGCAATCAGCACCTTCCCAACCAACAGCCGGTGGTGACACCTTCGCGCGCGCCGGCCTTTCCGGCTACCCAAGCGCCGGCTACCCAAGCGCCGGCTACGGCCAGCCAGGCACCTGCAGCGACACAGCCACCTCCGGCCGACGGTGGCGCGCCGGCGCCGGCACCGGCCGAGCCCGCACCCGAGGGTTAGCCCGGTGGCTGTGCGGATGGACCCGCAACGCTTCGACGAACTTGTTTCCGACGCACTCGACCTGATACCGCCCGAACTGGCGACCGCCATGGACAACGTCGTGGTATTGGTCGCCGACCGCCATCCGCACGACGACGACTTATTGGGATTGTATGAAGGGGTGGCGCTGACCGAGCGCGACTCCGACTACGGCGGAGCGTTGCCGGACGCCATCACGATCTACCGCGACGCACTGCTGGATGTCTGCGAGTCCGCCGACGAGGTCGTCGAGCAGGTGGCGATCACAGTAATCCACGAGGTCGCCCATCACTTCGGCATCGACGATGCCCGGCTGGATGAACTGGGTTGGGGCTGACCAATCCGATCTGCCCCGATCAGGCGCGGCAGCGCGGATTTGTCTGTGCCCGGTGCTAAGAACGATCTATGAGCACACGCTGCCGCGATTGTCAGGCGGGCCTATTTCACTGCCACGGCACCATCATTCGCCACTCTCGTGGCCGGGCCCAATGCACCGAAGCCGACTGCGATTGCCCAGAGATCGTAGTGCACACGTTCGTCATCGATTGCCATGCGGTTGGCTGTACATGCGCTGACTCAGTTGTCGCAGTGGCGGGGTCAGCCCATCGGGTCGGTGCCTGACGTCAGCGCGTCGGCGACTGGAGTGGCTGGGCCTTCAGGGCAGAACGGCGGCGTACGAGTTCCCCACCGCACACAGCTCCATCGACCGTCGGTGATGGGCGAGAGCACCACCGATTCTGCATTGGCCAAATGGTTGTCTAGCACAAAATCGGCGTCTACTCCGGCCAGCACCGCCGAGGCCAGCCGGATCGCTGCGCCATGGCTGACGACAATGATGTCACCGTTGAAATTTTCGTCGTCCAGATACCGCAGCCTCAGTTCGGTGAGCACCGGTAGGTAACGGTCCAAGACGTCGTGGGCGGACTCGCCACCGGGCAGTGGCACGCGCAGCTCGCCGCGATGCCAGCGGTCGTAGATGGTGTTGAATTCGGCGACGGCCTCGTCGTCGTTACGGTTCTCTAGCTCGCCGACCTGTACCTCGTGCACACCCTCGAGCTCAAGGGGCGACAAGCCGAGTTCTGCCGCGATCACCGCAGCAGTCTCCGCGGCCCGGACGGCCACCGAGTGGCCAAGCATGGCCGGCCGGACGAAGCCGCCGAGCGCGAACGCTCGGGCTTGTTCCCGGCCCAGCGGCGTCAACGCTGTTCCTGGCGGCCGAGTGTCCAATCGGCGTTCGACATTGCCGTGCGACTGCCCGTGCCGCAATAGCACCAGACGACCGCTCATCGCCCTGGCTCCTGACTTGACTCGAATTGGCCTTGCCTGAGCTGAGCCAGCCACGTCGATGCTGCGTCTGGTGGGGGCGGCTCTGCACCACCCGCCTGGCCGCACGGCCAGGAGCCCAGGTATCGCACATCGGCACAGCGACGGCGCAGCGCCTTGAGAGCCTCGGCCACGGCGTGGTCGTCGATGTGGCCGAGGCAGTCCACGAAAAACATGTAGGTGCCAAGCTCCGTGCGGGTAGGCCGGGATTCGATCCGGGTGAGATCAATGCCGCGCATACCGAATTCGGTCAGCGCCTGCACCAGCGCCCCCGGCACGTTGTCGATACGCAACACCGCTGAGGTGCGATCGACTCCGGTGCGAGCCGGCGGTCGTGCCGGCCGGCCGATAAGGACAAAACGGGTGCGGGCACTGGACTCGTCGACGACACCGTCGGCCATGGACTCTAGCGCCCAGTGAGCGGCGGCCAACGGCGAGGTCACGGCGGCGTCGACCTGGCCGTCGGCCACCTGCCGTGCCGCGTCGGCATTCGAGTAGGCCGGACACACCTCGACGCCGGGCAAATGCGCGGTGAGCCACTGCCGCACCTGTGCCGCCGCCACCGGGAAAGCGGCCACGGTGCGCACGTCTGCAACGTTGCAGCCGGGGCGCACAACGATGCTGAACGACACATCGAGCGTCGTCTCGGCAAAAACTTGCAGGGGCGACCCGTTGGCCAGGCTGTCCAAGGTGGGCGCCAGCGACCCGTCGATCGAATTCTCCATCGGCACACAGGCGAAATCCGCGACGCCGGTCCGAACGGCATCCAGCGCGGCAGGACTGCTCTCGACTGGCAGCCGCTGCACCGTGGTGTCCAGATCGTGGCCGGGCACCAGGCCGGCCGACATTATCTGAAGCAGAGCCGCCTCAGTAAACGTCCCTTCCGGGCCGAGGTAAGCCATGCAGACCACGCTCACAACAGTAGCGGCGCGCCGAGCCGTTCCCCCTTGCAACGCCCGGTATCCTAAGTTAACTTAGGCTTACCTAACTGAAGGGGTGGTGATCTTGTCTACCACTAGCCCAATACCGACGACTGCCGAACGCATTCGCAGCGCCTGTGCGCGGGCCGGTGGCGCCCTGTTGGCGGTGGAACGTGACGAACCGCTAGTCACACCGCTACACCACTTGATGCACGACGGATCCTTTGCCGTGGCGCTTCCCGCCGACCAAGCCGGCAGAGTCGGCGCGGCCAGTTACGGGGCCGGCGCCGGGTCGCAGGCATTGCTCGAGCTCACCGACTATGCGCCGTTGCCAGTCCGGGAACCGGTCCGATCGCTGGTCTGGGCCCGAGGCCGACTCCACTGCGTCGCACCGGAATTAGTTACTACGCTGCTCGACGGCATCGCCGCCGAAAACCCGCAACCGGCGCTGTTGCAAGTCCAAACACCCAGATCTGGTCCGTTTGACGGAACGGAGACCCGCTACACGCTGCTGCGGCTGCAGATTGAATCGGTGGTTGTGACCGACGCCTTCGGCGCCGAGCCCGTCGCTGTCGCGGACCTGCTGGCGGCCCGACCCGACCCCTTCTGCGAGATCGAATCGTCATTGCTGTGGCACCTAACCACCACCCACGACGACGTGATCGCCCGGTTGGTATCCCGGCTGCCGGCCCAGCTGCGCCGCGGCCAGGTCCGTCCACTTGGCCTGGACCGTTACGGCGTGCGATTTCGTGTCGAAGACAGCGACGGCGACCGTGACGTCCGGCTGCCTTTCCGCAAGCCGGTGGACGACATGACCGCGCTAGGTCAGGCCATCCGGGTGTTGATGGGTTGCCCGTTCGTCAACGGTCTGCACGCTAGGCCACACCGCACCCCGTAGCGCGCGCCCGGACGAGTTCAGCCACGTACGTTGTCCAGATGAGCGGCGATCGGCCATCGCAGGCACCCGAATTCCGACGGACTCAACCGTCCTTGCCGCTTCAGCCAGCTCGGCCGGAGCCTTCGCCGGTCATCCGGCGGGTAAACCTCCCGCCACAGTCTGCGGCCGAGCCAGCGCGACACCAAGCGACACCGGCGCCAGCCACCGGCAATCCGCCAGTTCCCGCAGGTCGACCGCCGCAACGCGGGCGTGCCCGAGCCATGCCGCCTAGGCGGCCTAGACCACTCAAGCGGCGTCGCAGCAGAGTCAAGCGGCGATGGATCAGGGTTGTAGCACTATGGGCGCTGATCGGTGTTTTGCTCACCAGCGCGGCGATTCTGGGCGAGGCCCTGTGGCTGGACACTTCGTTGCGCCGCGATCCGGTTCTCAGCGGCTACGTCGATCGCCCGGGAGGCGGCCGCGGCATCAACTGGCTACTCGTCGGCTCGGATAGCCGTCAGGGCCTCACTGCTGAGCAGCAGCAGGACCTGGCGACGGGTGGAGATATCGGGACCGGGCGCACCGACACCATCATGTTGGTTCACGTGCCGAGCTTCTGGTCGAGCGCCGCGCCAACTTTGGTGTCGATACCGCGAGACTCGTATGTTCAGATCCCCGGTCACGGTCGGGACAAGATCAACGCAGCGTTCGTGATGGGCGGGGCGCCATTGCTGGTGCAGACGGTTGAGCAGGCCACCGGATTGCGCGTCGACCATTACGCCGAGGTTGGTTTCCGCGGATTCGCCGACGTGGTCGACGCACTCGGCGGAGTCACCTTATGCCCGGCCGAGCCGATCAGCGATCCGTTGGCCGGTATCAACCTGCCGGCGGGCTGTCAGCAGCTGAACGGCCCAAGCGCACTGGGATTCGTCAGGTCCCGCGCCACACCGCGAGCCGATTTGGACCGGATGCTCAATCAACGGCAATTCATGGCAGCGTTGCTGCACCGCGCCGCAACACCCGCGGTATGGCTCAACCCCTGGCGCTGGTACACGGTGCCGGACGCCGTGGCCGGAGCCTTGACCGTCGACCAGGCCACCCATGTTGTCGACCTTGGCCGCCTCGGGTGGGCACTCCACCAGCGCAACACCGCACTGACTGTCCCGATCGGCGAGTTCACCGATAACGCGGTGGGCTCGGTGGTGGTGTGGGACCACGACGCAGCGGCCGAGCTGTTCGATGCGCTGGCTTCGGACGCTCCAGTGCCGGTCGCGGTGTTCGGCGGGCACCCATAGCAACACAATTTGGCCTTTTGGATAAACTCGGCAACGTTTCATAGGCTTGCTTTACTTAGGCAAAGCTGACCAGAGTTTGTCCGTAGGACAATTTAGGAAAAGCTTTCCTCACTAAGTCAAGCCTTCGTTGCATACCCGATTCTACCTGCACTAGCCTGGTTTCATGACTGATTATGACGGACACAAGACTAAATTCCATGCGTTGACGCAGGAACAAATCTTCAACGAATTCACCACCGCTCAACAATATATTGCGATTGCGGTGTATTTCGACAGCGAGGACTTGCCTCAATTGGCGAAGCATTTCTATGGTCAAGCCGTCGAAGAGCGCAACCACGCGATGATGCTGGTGCAGCATTTGCTGGACCGTGGCCTCCGCGTCGAGATCCCCGGAGCCGACCCGGCGCGAAACCAGTTCGACAAACCGCGAGATGCGCTGGCGCTGGCGCTCGATCAAGAGCGCGCAGTGACCGACCAGGTCAGCCGGCTCTCCGCGGTGGCCCGCGACGAGGGCGACTTACTCGGCGCGCAGTTCATGCAGTGGTTCCTGCAAGAGCAGGTCGAAGAGATGTCGCTGATGTCGACCCTATTGCGGATTGCCGACCGGGCCGGATCCAACCTGTTCGAGCTGGAAAACTTCGTCGCCCGAGAGGTGGGCCGAGCGCCGTCCGCCGCAGGGGCGCCGCGCGTTGCCGGCGGCAGCCTCTAAACCCTCGGCGCGCCAACTAGCCGCTGGCGGGTCCGCGCCCGTTCTGCAGCCATGCCTTGGTGCGGGCGGGGTGGTGGGTAGCCATCCACGCCACCCCCACCTCACGGCAAAAGTCGATGTCGGCGTACTCGTCAACGTTCCAGCAATAGACCGCCCGGCCTTGGGCGGCGGCGCGGTCGACCAGTTGCGGATAGTCCTTCAACGCCGGCAGCGAGGGCCCCACCGCGGTAGCGCCCACCGCGGTGGGCGCGCCGCTGGCGAGGTATCGACCAGTCTTACCGAGCAGCACGGTCGGCAGCAGCGGCGCGGCCCGGCGGATCCGCCAGACCGCGGCCGCCGAAAACGACATCACCACCGCTCGTGATCGGTCGGCTGAGGCCGGAGCGGCGATCCCGAAGCGGTGCAACAGCGCCAGCACCTTGCTTTCAACCAACGAGCCGTATCGAACGGGGTGCTTGGTCTCGATGAAGATCTTCACCGGTCGGTTCCAGTCCAACACCAGCGCGACGAGTGCGTCCAGGGTCAGCAGGCTGGTATCGCCGTGAGTGCCGTCGGGACGCCAGCTTTCGTGCCAGGCCCCGTACTCCAACTCGCGCAGTTGGGCCAGCGTCATCGTGCTTACCAAGCCCACTCCGGTCGAGGTCCGATCCAGACGACGGTCATGCACACAAACGAGGTGGCCATCGCGGGTGAGCCGGACGTCACATTCCACGCCGTCGGCGCCCTCCCGGAGGGCCAGGTCGTAGGCAGCCAGCGTGTGTTCCGGTCGAGCGGCAGAAGCTCCACGGTGGGCAACCACGAAGGGATGCCCGGCGATCACCTCGTCGGCCCAGGTCATGCCCATTATGCTGCCGGCTCCTGCCCTTCCAACTCAACCGCACCGCCAGATGCCGGCGCGGCGGACCGGTTTGGGCTATCTGGAAGCACCACCCACCGGTGGGCGGGCCGCTCGACCGGTTTGCGCTCGAAGCCCTCGAAGACTCGCATCACGGTCGCCAGGGTGGCCGCCGCCAATGCATAGGCCACGACCGTCATGACTGTGTTGTTGGCGATACCCTGCGCGTCGCTCGCAAAGCCGGTGGCGATAGCGAAAATCGCCACCGCGTTGCTCAGCACCCATATGATCCACCACACGGCTATCGGCCGCTGAAGCCGCTGGTATTGACCTTCGACCAGCGCCAGTTCGATGACGAACACCGGAGCCCAGACCAGGTTGGCCAGCGGTAGCAGACATCCGGCCCACAGCTGCGGCGCCGATCGGTGCTCAGGCCAGCCGTGGTGTGTGAAAGCGGCGGCCCGACGAGCAATCAGCCATTGGATCAGTGCGACAAAGCAGAAGGCCATCGCCACGAGCGCGGCCAGACTCGCCAACACCCCCAACCAGAGCGAAGCGCCCGCCACCAAAGAGTTGAGCAACGTGTTGCGGTTGATGATGAGCAGCGCGTAGCGCACCGCATACACCAGCGCAGCCACGGTGAGAACCACGACCGTGCCGAACAGTACGGCGCGCACCGTCGCGGCAGACGGTCCGACTTTCGGCGATGTCTGCACCGCGGCAGGCGCAGGTTGGAGAGCCTGATCCGCCAGGCCCCAACGCGGCATGACCGCGTAGCGGGGCGTGGGTCCGCGAAACCGTCGCCCGGTTCGCGGTGGCGGCGCAGCGCCGGGGCGCACCGCGATCCAACGAAAGCCGGGCGGAAGCCGCGGCGGTACGCGCTGCATCACAGGCGGTCCCGGCAGCTGCGGGCCAGCCGGCGAACGCCACCGCGGATCGCCTGTCGGCGCGCCTACCAGCGGCGCCATCAGAGTCCCACGACAACGCGGACACCACATGCGTTGACGTTCGCGGACGTTCCACCGAGTGCCGCACTGGGAGCACACTTGGATCACCGGTCCAGCCTATCCCCGGTGACGGTGCGGGCCGCCCCCGCAGCCGCAGTGCCGCGAGGGGAGAGCCGGAGCTTTTAGCCCGACCCCCCGACGACGATGGGTATGGCGGAAGTCCTATGATGCCGGCCACCCGGTAGCTCCAGCTACCAATGGCTATCCACAGTTTCCACAGGTTTATCCACAACAGCACGGCGACGCCGCGACAGCATCTATCGGCCAGATTGGGCTGGCACTGTGGATAACAGTGCCCTGTCGGAGACAGGTAGTAGACAGCCCGGAGACGTCCGCGAGCGAAATGCCTTGTCCCACTAAGCAGCAGTAGCATCTGACCCCCACCCTGACGTGACCGGCGAGGGTTGATCACCACCGGCACCCCGCGTAGTCTGCTCTGGCAGAATTTTCAACCTGGGCACCAGGCGTATGATCGCGGACGCGACATTTATTGTGACTCACCTCACTAGCCTGAGGTGACTATGTCGGCGGAAGGCATTTGATGGCGACACATTCCTATGGCCCGGGTTCGACTCCGCAGTCGGCTTCACACTCCGGCTCGCCGGCATGGAACCACGCCTACGTCATAGCGTTCGTGCGCGCCGGCCTCATCGCGCTAGCGCTACTCGGCGTTCTGGCGCTGATCGTGCTGTACTGAATCGCCGCCACCCGCTTGCTATAGAGCTGAACCCAACGGGGGTCATTCTTGCGGCGCGCGCAGTCATGGAGCAGGGTTGACTACGTCAGCCCGCCGCGTGGCGGAACCCACGCGAATGACTCGTCAGACGATCGCAGAAAGGAATGCCGTGGCTGAATACACCTTGCCCGACTTGGACTGGGACTACGGGGCGCTGGAACCGCACATCTCGGGTCAGATCAACGAGCTTCACCACAGTAAGCATCACGCCACCTATGTCAAGGGCGCCAATGACGCCATCGCCAAACTCGCAGAGGCCCGCGCCAAGGAGGATCATTCGACGATCCTGCTGAACGAGAAGAATCTGGCGTTCAACCTCGCCGGTCACGTCAATCACACCATCTGGTGGAAGAACTTGTCTCCCCACGGAGGTGACAAGCCAACCGGCGAACTGGCCGCAGCGATAGAGGACGCGTTCGGGTCGTTCGACAACTTCCGCGCCCAGTTCCACGCAGCCGCCACCACCGTCCAGGGATCGGGGTGGGCGGCCCTGGGTTGGGACACACTCGGCAACCGGCTGCTGATATTCCAGGTCTACGACCACCAGTCAAACTTCCCGCTCGGCATTGTCCCGCTGCTACTGCTCGACATGTGGGAACACGCCTTCTACTTGCAGTACAAGAACGTCAAGGTCGACTTCGCCAAGGCGTTCTGGAATGTCGTCAACTGGGCCGACGTGCAGTCACGCTATGACGCAGCAACGTCGAAAACGTCGGGGCTGATTGCTGGCTAGGTCGAACACCCCTGGTTTGGGCGCCGCGCACCATTGCGCGGCGCCCAAGTCATTAGCCGGGCATTAATGGTTAACGTCGCCACAGCGATGCGGCGCCGACTTGCGGGGCGCCAAAAGCCCGCGCATGCTTGATTATTCGAGCTACCATTGGTCCGAACTACCAGTGCGGTTACTTCGGATGGAGGCGTCGCGGAGGGCGCGATGAATGCTGGGTCAGATCGGCCTATAGGGGTTGCTCCCTTTCATTCTCATGGCGCCCTTAAAGGGTTTGTCATATCTGGGCGGTGGCCCGATTCGACGAAAGAATGGGCACAGCTCTTGATGGTCGCGGTCCGGGTTGCGTCTTTGCCCGGGCTGCTGTCCACCACAACCGTTTTTGGAGCACGTGAAGAATTGCCGGACGAACCCGCGCCCGGGACCGTTGGCCTGGTACTGGCCGAGGGCACGGTGTTCGGCGAATCCGCGATTCAGCCCGGATATTTCGCCGAGCATCAGCCCCCCGCATTGTTGATGTTGCATCCCCCGTCCGAGACGACGCCGTCCTTGCCGGAGTGCACGGGCGCTGCATCGGGCTGCGTGCTGCTGCCCGGGCTGCCCTATCTTGGATTGGAGCACCGGGCGGCCTGGGTGGAAGCAGAAGCCGACGGCACCATCACCTCGATGGTGAGTCGCGTCGGCGTGGACCCGATCAGCCACCCCGATACCGCGATTCTGGCAATGCTGCTTGCGGCATAAGGACTTTCGAAAGACGCAGTTCGAGCCTCAAAGTGAGTAATTACGGCTGTCCGAACTCCGGCGTTGCCCTAGCGCATGCCGATTTCGGCCGCTAGCCTGGGGTCGTTAGCGAAGGGGAGTAGCCCCGAATCGTCGTGTCGACATACTGGTGAAAGCCCGGCCGGCGAACCGTCTGATCCGACGGTGGGCGAGACCTTCGACCGATGGTCGATGACGGCTCGTCATCGACCATGTGTCGAAAGGTCGCCCGCATGCTCGCAGCCACACTGCTAAGCCTCGGAGTCGTCTTCGTTGCCGAACTCGGCGACCGATCCCAGCTTCTCACCATGACCTACGCGTTGCGCTACCGCTGGTGGGTGGTGATCACTGGTGTGGCGATTGCTTCGTTCACAGTGCACGGAGCCTCGGTGGCGATCGGCCATTTTCTTGGTACCACGCTGCCGGCGCGTCCGATGGCTTTCGCGGGGGCTATCGCTTTCCTCTTTTTTGCGATGTGGGTCTGGCGAGAAGGTACAGGTGGCGACAACGGCGCAGCGGCACCCCGGCAGCCCCGGTTTGCGCTGCTTACCGTCGTGTCATCGTTTGCCCTGGCGGAACTTAGCGACAAGACGACGCTGGCGACGGTTACCTTGGCCAGCGACCACGACTGGCTTGGCGTCTGGATCGGCACCACGTTGGGCATGATCTTGGCCGACGGCCTGGCAATCGGCGCGGGGCTGCTGCTACACCAGCGTCTACCTGAACAACTGCTGCAGGTTCTGGCCAGCCTGCTGTTCTTACTGTTCGGATTGTGGATGCTGTTCGACAGCGCTCTCGGGTGGCGCTCGGTCGCCATCGGCGTGACGGCGGCGGTGGGATTGCTGGCGGTGGCCGGCACGACGGCGCAAACTCTTCGGCGACGGCGCACCACGGCTGCCGCCCCCGGGTAGTCACCGCACCTCGGTGCGACGCCGCCTGCGGGCTCCCTTTTCGACCGGATAGCACTGCGGATCCCCTCCGAGCAGATGGCCCACATCCGCGAACCGCACTCTCGGTGCCCTGCCGGGCCCCGACTGGACGCAGACAGCAAAGGAGCTACCGGGCGAGCCTACGTTGTAGGCTAGTTGCCCGGCGGCGAATGCATTTATCTGACAGGACCCGCGTGAAATGATCGCGCGCGATCGCAACGGCACCCAGGCGCGGACCTGAACACGATGTATTCTGCGGATAGCCTGTGAAATCCGGTTATTTTGTGGACACCTCACCCAATCAGTTGGACCCTCATCAAGGGCGCATGGGCTGTCTGGGTTACCCGCGCAGCGGGCAGGCAACCAATCCGCTCAGGTTTGCACTTGGTTGTGGAGATAACTCTCGCTACCATAATCAGCAAATACCTATAGATAACAGTTCGATTTGCAGCCCGGTGGAGGTCATATCGATGAGCGCGACGTTCGCTGCCCGCCTGAACCGTCTGTTTGACACCGTCTATCCACCTGGGCGCGGGCCGCACACGTCCGCGGAGGTGATTGCGGCGCTCAAGGCGGAGGGCGTCACAATGTCGGCTCCATACCTTTCGCAGCTACGCTCCGGCAACCGCACCAACCCGTCATCAGCGACCATGGCCGCCCTCGCCAACTTCTTCCGGATCAAGTCGGCCTACTTCACTGACGACGAGTACTACGCGAAGCTTGACAAGGAGTTGCGATGGCTGGCCGCGATGCGCGACGACGGTGTGCGGCGCATCGCGGAGCGCTCGCACGGGTTGTCTCCCCAGGCGCAGCAGGCGGTCGTGGACCGGATCGATCAACTGCGTCGCGGCGAGCGACTCGACGCGTAAAACGGATTCCTCGCTGCCCTGAAGGCTTGCTCGCTGACCCCCCGGATTAGGGTTGGGCCAGCAATCGCGCACACGCACCGCGATAGTCCACGAGATACCGGGAGGCGGCCGGGAATGGGCCTGTTTCGCAAGCGAAAGAGCCGCGCTACTCGTCGCGCCGAAGCCCGCGCTATCAAGGCCCGCGCCAAGCTAGAAGCCAAGCTGTCGGCCAAGAACGAGGCGCGCCGCATCAAGTCCGCGCAGAAGTCTGCAGACAATGCCCTCAAGGCGCAACTCAGAGCGCAGCGGGAGAGCGACCGCACGGCAATGAAAGCCGCCGAGGCTCAACTCAAGGCAGCGCGGGAGGGTAAATTGCTGTCGCCCACCCGGATCCGCCGGACGCTGACGGTCTCTCGGCTGCTCGCCCCGATACTGACGCCGCTGATATACCGTGCGGCAATCGCCGCCCGCGCGATGATCGATCAGCGTCGCGCCGATCAGCTTGGTGTTCCACTGTCACAGATTGGGCAATTCTCCGGGCACGGCGCACGGCTGTCAGCCCGGATCGCGGGGTCGGAGCAGTCGCTGCGGTTGGTGCAGGAAAAGAAGCCGCGGGACGCCGAGACAAAACAGTTCGTCTCGGCGATCAGTGAACGGCTTGCTGAGTTGTCGGCGGCCATCACCGCAGCGGAAAACATGCCGGCGCAGCGGCGCAAGGCCGCGCACGCCGCGATCTCATCACAGCTCGACGGGATCGAGGCCGACCTGATGGCCCGCCTTGGGCTGACCTGAAGCAGCATGTCAATGAAGCACGTGCGAGTCATTGGGTGGTCAGCGCGATTGCTGGTGGCTCTGACAATCACCGGGATTCTCACGGCACCAGCGGTGGCCGCTGGACCTCAGCGCCTGTCGGCCCACCTCGACAGCTACGTTGTGGTCACGGCCAGCCCAGCCCACCAGCATGCGACCGGCTACCCGGTGCCCTACCGACCTACCGCCGACCGCGACAAACCCGACGATAACGTCCCAACCTGGCCATTTGCCGTCGGCACCATCGCAGCGGTGGCAGCAGGAGCCTGGTGGGCGATGCGGCGTAGGCCCTGATGCGTCGAGACGCACTGGTAGCTGCGTTGGCAAGACCCCGTGTCCTGGCATGATGGGGCCCAAGCGCGTGGCGACTTAGTGAGCAACTAGAGCAACCGTCAAGCTACAAAGGAGCGGCCGCATGGCAGACCCGCAGGATCGACCCAACAGCGAACCCGACGGCACACCGGGACCGCCGGCCAAGAAGCAACCCGCGAAGAAGGCCGCAAAGGCACCCGCCAAGAAAGCACCCGCCAAAAAGGCGCCGGCCAAAAAGGCGCCGGCCAAGAAAGTTCCTGCCAAGAAAACGCCTGCCCAAGCACCTGCAGCCGAGCCCGCCCAGGTGGCCGACCAGTCCGCCAGCCTCCAGCAGCGGGCCAAAGCCAACGGCGAGCTCGCCGCAGCGGCTAAAGACGCTGCAGCGCAAGCGAAGTCGACTGTGGACAGTGCGAACAACCCGCTTTCCCGAGAATTCGAACGTTCGTCGAGCCCCTCCGCTGTTCCGCTCCTGGTCGCCGTCGCGCTAAGCCTGTTAGCCGTGCTGCTGATCCGGCAGTTGCGCCGCCGCTGAATGATGCACAGCGTGCCCTTTCGGCCAACGGCCGATCTCGTCGACGACATCGGACCCGATGCGCGCAGCTGTGACCTCCAGTTTCGCCAGTACGGCGGGCGCGATCAGTGCGCCGGCCCCATCAGCACTGTCCGGTGCTTTGAGGACAATGCGCTGCTGAAATCGGTGCTTTCACAGCCCGGGGACGGACGGGTGCTGGTGGTCGACGGTGCCGGCTCCTTACATTGCGCCCTGATCGGCGACGTCATCGCCGAACTGGCCCGCTCCAACGGCTGGGCTGGGCTGGTCGTCTACGGCGCGGTACGTGACGCCGCCGCGCTACGAGGCATCGAGATCGGCATCAAAGCGCTGGGCACCAATCCCCGAAAGAGCACCAAGACCGGCGCTGGGGAGCGCGATGTCGAAGTTAGCCTCGGCGGTGTGACGTTCGTACCGGGCGACATCGCCTACAGCGATGACGACGGCATTGTCGTCGTCACACCGTAAGAACTCTCAAACTACTACTGCGGCAGGCTGCTTGGTGAAACGTAGCCCCTCATCGTCGATCCTGCCCCGGCGGATCAGGTGAATGTCGCGCAGATAGTTTTGATTGAGACGCCACGGCTTTCGCGAGCCTTGCTTGGGCAATTCATCGATCGAACGCAATACATAGCCGGGGGTGAACTCCATAAACGGCCGTTCCTCGACGTCGGAAGCCGGGTGCTCAACGACTACTGTGTCAAAGCCGTTGGCGTCCATGTAATTAAGCAGACGGCAGACGAACTCTGATACTAGGTCGGCCTTCAGCGTCCAGGAGGCATTGGTGTAGCCAACGGTGTATGCCATGTTGGGGATCCCGGAAAGCATCATGCCCTTGTAGGCCATTGTTTGGGTGAGGTCGACCGGTACGCCGTCGACCGACGCCGTCGCCCCGCCAAACAGCTGTAGGTTCAAACCTGTTGCGGTAACGATGATGTCGGCCGGAAGTTCGCGACCCGAAGTTAGCCGGATTCCGGTCGGGGTGAACCGGTCGATGAGGTCGGTAACGACCTCGACCTGCCCGTGGCGAATGGCGCGGAACAAGTCGCCGTTGGGTACCAGGCAAAGGCGCTGTTCCCAGGGGTTGTAGTGCGGGCCGAAGTGTTTGCGCACGTCGTAGCCTTGGGGCAGTTGGCGTTGAGCCAAACCCAGGAACATTTTCCGCATCCGCAGTGGCCATTTCTGGCAGGCACCGTACACGGCCGCCTGCCGCAGCACGTTTTTCCACCGAACGGCGGTGTAAGCCATGTTCTCCGGTAGCCAGCGGTTGAGCTTCTCGGCAATACCGTCCCGGTCCGGCTGAGAGACGATGTAGGTGGGCGACCGCTGCAGCATCGTGACGTGCTCGGCACCCGAATTCGCCAGCGCCGGAACAAGGGTGACAGCCGTAGCACCGCTGCCGATCACGACGATGTTCTTGCCTTCATAGTCGAGATCTTCCGGCCAGTGTTGCGGATGGATGATCGGGCCGGCGAAATCCGCTGCAGCGACGAACTTTGGCGAGTAGCCCTGCTCATAGTTGTAGTAACCGCTGCACAAGAACAGGAACGAGCAGGTGAGCTCGCTGCAGGTACCCTTGCTCTCGACGGTGAGGGTCCAGCGGTTGTCCACCGTCGACCAATCAGCGCTGGTGACCTTCTGGTTGAGCCGGATGTGCGCATCGATGCCATGCATAGCCGCGGTGCTCTTGACGTAGTCGAGGATCGGTTTGCCATCGGCGATGGCCTGGCGGTCGGTCCACGGCCGGAACCGGAAACCCAGGGTGTGCATGTCGGAGTCGGAGCGAATACCGGGGTATCGAAACAAGTCCCAGGTGCCGCCCATGGCTGAGCGCTTCTCCAGAATGGCGTAGCTCTTGGTTGGGCAGCGGTCCTGCAGGTGCCAGGCCGCACTGACGCCAGAGATACCCGCCCCCACGATGATGACGTCTAGGTGCTCAGTCATGGCGCCACGCTATCAACGCTACGTTGAGTACGTCAACATAGTGTCGAAATCCTCGACGCACGGTAAGCTGCCCGTCGTGACTACTTCAGCGGCCGCTCAGGCATCGCAACATCGCGGTCGACGCACCGCGCGGCCGTCCGGTGACGATCGAGAACTGGCGATCCTCACCACCGCCGAAGCACTGCTGGAAACTCGCCCGCTGGTCGACATCTCGGTCGACGACCTAGCCAAGGGCGCTGGTATCTCGCGTCCGACGTTTTACTTCTATTTCCCGTCCAAGGAAGCGGTCCTGCTGACGCTGCTGGATCGAGTGGTGACAGAGGCCGACACCGCGGTAGCGAATCTCATGGGAAATCTGGACACTGACCGCGAGACCATGTGGCGCACCGGGATCAACGTGTTCTTTGAAACGTTCGGTTCGCATAAAGCAGTTGCCCGAGCCGGTCAGGCTGCCAGAGCAAGCAGCACCGAGGTCCGAGAACTGTGGTCGACGTTCATGCAGAAGTGGATCGCCTACACCGTCGAAGTCATTGAGGCCGAGCGCGGCCGGGGCGCTGCACCGGTCACCTTGCCGGCTCTGGAGCTGGCCACCGCGCTCAATCTGTTGAATGAGCGGACGCTGTTCGCCTCGTTTGCTGCCGAACAGCCCTGTGTTCCGGAAGCGCAGGTGTTGGACACACTGGTGCACATCTGGGTGAGCAGCATCTACGCCGAGGCGCGCTAACGCCGAAGTTGTCTGCCGTGCGTGCGAACATGTGTTCGTGCGGTGCGAGGCGTCCATCCTGCACGCGGACCCGGATTCTTTCTATGCCTCCGTCGAACAGCGCGACAACCCCACGTTGCAGGGGCGCCCGGTGATCGTCGGAACTGGGGTGGTGCTGGCTGCCAGCTACGAAGCCAAGGCCTACGGGGTGCGCGCCGCGATGGGCGGGGCGCAAGCGCGACGGCTGTGTCCTCCGGCTGTGCTGGTGCCGCCGCGAATGTCGGCGTATTCCCAGGCCAGCGCCGCCGTGTTGCAGGTCTTCCGGGACTGCACCCCGTTAGTGGAGCCGCTTTCGGTGGACGAGGCTTTTCTCCAGGTCGCCGGGCTGCATCGAGTCGCTGGCACCCCGCTGCAAATCGCCCAGCGCCTGCGCATCGACGTGCGCGAGCGGGTCGGTTTGCCGATTTCCGTCGGGGTGGCCAGGACGAAGTTCTTGGCCAAAGTGGCCAGCCAAGAAGCTAAGCCTGACGGGCTCCTGCTGGTGCCGCCCGATCAAGAGCTTGCATTCCTGCATCCGCTGCCGGTGCGCCGGCTGTGGGGTGTCGGTGCAGTAACCGCAGGCAAGCTGCATTCCCACGGTATCGACACCGTCGCGCGTTGGCGCGCAATATCGACCGCCGGCGGGTGACCATCGGCGTGCGACGGCGATCCGTGGGCGCGCAACGCGCGCTGGGACGGGCCGGCACCCGGATGTCTGCTGACGAGATCGACGCTGTGGTGGTCTTCCTGATCGACCGGATCACCAGCCGGATGCGCGCCGCCGGACACACCGGTCGCACGGTGGTGCTGCGCTTGCGGTTCGACGATTTCAGCCGTGCCGCCCGGTCACACACGCTGCCGTTTGACGGCGCGCCGCCAGACGTACTTGACCAGGCGGTAGACCAAATACACCGTCGCTTCGGCAAATCCGCGCTGACCCGGGCGGCGTTGCTCGGCCGTGACCAGGGCCTAGAGATGCCACACCTACCGGACTGACACCCACTCCAATAGCCTTTTCGCCGGCCACGTGTTGACAATTCGGTCCGTAGGAACACCCGCATCTAGTGCCCGCTGCGCGCCGTAGCCAAGGAAGTCGAGCTGGCCGGGCGCATGCGCGTCGGTGTCGATACTGAAGACGCAGCCGATCTCCACAGCGAGGTTCAGCAGACGGCTCGGGGGATCCC
>NZ_VTZN01000519.1 GCF_008370645.1 Mycobacterium simiae | reverse complement strand
CCTCCAGGTCACCAGCATATTCACGACCAGATACGCCAAAACTGCCGACATGGCTACAAAAAAAGCGGCGTGCCAGGCTCCGGCGACGGTGAAGTGATGGGACCGCCCCGATGTCCACCACGTCGGAGGTGGCGTCGGGTCGGACCACCACAAATATTGCACCCAGCCCCCCACAGCCGCACCGATAACTGCCGCGAGCAGCGCCGGCAAGCGCGACAGCCAACTTCTTGCTTGTCCACACGGTCGGCGGCCTAGCACCAGCAAGGCAGCGGTTAGCAACGGCAGTAATAGGGTGTCACCAAGCGAATAAGACCGGTGATAAGGCCATGTCAACACATGGGGCGGCCAGGGCAACAGCAGCCACATGCCGATGAGGACCCCGGGCCCAAGAACCAGGACCGACATTGCCGCCACGGCAGGGACAACGACCGCCTGCGGTCGGTAACGGAAAGATCGAGTCATCGATTTGATCACCACTT
>NZ_VTZN01000518.1 GCF_008370645.1 Mycobacterium simiae | reverse complement strand
ACATCAACACCGCCGCACACCGCTTCCCACAAACCAGCCGCTGACTCAATACCACCAGCAAACCGACACGCCATCCCCACCACCGCCACCGGCTCTAACGCGCGCGCCCGGAGTTGCCTCAAATCTTCATTCTCAATAAGAGCAGCACGCAGGGCGTCCGTTAATTTGTCGAGTTGACTTTGCATAGGATTCTTTCTATTTCCTCTTTAGAAACTATTTTCTCGAGTTTCTCAACGCAATAGCGATTAGGGCGTCAGCATCCATGCTGGCGATGCGTGATTTATTCTGTTGATGATCAGCGTCGCTGTTGCGATAATCGTTCGACGCGAGTTTCTTTAGAAGTTCTAAGATGTCGGCCTCTTCTAGTCGATTGACCGGAATCGACGTAATTAGTTCTTGGATCTGTTGGACGTAGTCATGAGGTGCGGAAGCCTGCGTAGCCGTGCCGAGTTGACTGGCGAGGTGGCGGGCTAACGCGATG
>NZ_VTZN01000517.1 GCF_008370645.1 Mycobacterium simiae | reverse complement strand
ACGCCACCATTCCCCTCACCATCGCCGCCGCGTAGTCACAAAACCACCACCCCACCAAACCACAAAACCTCAGGTCAACCACGAAATACGGGCTTCCCCGGGTCCTTAACTTCGGACTAGCCAGCGCGGACATTACCTGATCGATGTCCTTGCAAGGAGCGTCGCGACAGCCTGGTTTCCGTCACCTTCGTCGAACCGATCGACTCCTCCGCCGGCATCCAGCAAGCCAGGTGCCGCGCGGGCATTGGCCGCGGATTCGATCTCATCGGCGTGTTGGGTGACATGCGAGGTCTGATGTAACCCGCTGAGCAACAGGGGCACCAGCGTATGGATCGCCCGGCCGACATCGTCTTCTTCGGCACCAAGCTTGCTTGCGATTTCTGCCAGGGGAATTCGGGCGTGCAGATCATCAAGGCTGACCATCGGCGTGCCCACCTTTGTCAGAGTCGACAATTCAAGGACCAGTCAAATCAGACGCTAGA
>NZ_VTZN01000516.1 GCF_008370645.1 Mycobacterium simiae | reverse complement strand
TTCCGTATGTGGGGTGGTTGAGCGCGGCGGGAGGGTTGGCGGAGGTGTCGGCGGTGCAGGCGCGGGCGGCGCCTCACGTCCCCAACGAGCAGGGGCGGGTGACGCGCTTGGTATTTTCAAGCGTGGCACGCATCGGTTCGGTCGGCCGTTAGTGCGGCCACGGTGACAGGGGTTGGGGGCACCCCGGACACAGCGGGAGCCTCAGGAGGGGCGATCGCGCGCGGCAGCGTCGCGCGGGTTGGCACCGCCACCGCAGTCGCCGCGCTGTGCGGCTACTCGGTGATCTATCTGGCCGCGCGTCACCTGACCCCGAGCGAATTCTCGGTTTTCGGGGTGTTCTGGGGCTCGTTTGGCCTGGTTACCGGTGCTGCCAACGGCCTGCTGCAAGAAACCACTCGCGAAGTCCGGTCCATGCAGCACATGGATGTGGTGCCTGACGGCGCTCGCACCCACCCGCTACGGGTGGCAGGCCTGGTCGGCCTGG
>NZ_VTZN01000515.1 GCF_008370645.1 Mycobacterium simiae | reverse complement strand
GGTCAGGTAGCGGCGTTCGGCGTCGCTCAGCAGTGGGCCCAGGTGCAGCGCGGCGGCACGCTGGGCCACATCGAGGTGGGCCACCACGGTGGTGTGCTGGCCGTGCGGGCGCCGGGTGGCCTCGGTGTCCCAGCTGGTTTCGACCAGCCGCTGAAACGCCTCCAAGTTGCCCGGCACCGGCGGCGCGGTGTCAGAAACGCCCGGGGAATCGCCGCGGTCGTGTTTCCACTGGGTGATCAGCGCGTCCCGATGGGCATCCAGTGCCGCTTCGAACTTCGCCGCCTCCAGCTGGGGAAGTCTGATCCGCCAACAGCTGAACTCTTCGGTGCCGGATTTGGTGATTGACGCCAACGGCTGCGGGCGGGGATCGGGGTCAGGACGCGGTTCCAGTTTCACGGCGGTGCGCAGCTGGTTAACCGAGGCGCTACGCGCTAGCTGCGCGTAGTGCGCATCGGATCCCTCCCCGGCCCGGGCGGCGATGACCCCG
>NZ_VTZN01000514.1 GCF_008370645.1 Mycobacterium simiae | reverse complement strand
CAGCTCCACCGTTACCCCAGTGCTGGTCCCTCCGGCCCCGCCGAGCCCACCGGCGCCCAACAGTCCGCCGGCCCCTCCGCTGTCACCGGTACCTCCGTTTCCGCTGAGGGCAGTGCTGGCTCCGCCGGCCCCACCTACTCCGGGCGTTACCCAACAGCCAACCGCCGGCCCCGCCGGCGCCGCCAGCGCCGCCAGCGCCCAATAATCCCGCCGCGCCGTCTGCCCCGCCGGACATACCCGGGGCGCCTGAACCGCCGGCACCGCCATCGCCGAGCAACCACCCGCCTGGGGCCCCGGCTTGTCGGTCTTGTCCCGCGTCCAGCCCGGGGGCGACCGAACTGGCCAACCGCGCTCCGCCTTTACCGCCGGCTTCGTCCTCCCCGTTGGGCGAGCCGAGCGAAACGTCCTGCGGCCGTCAGCTCGGGCGCTGCGGCCAGTACAATCGACGTTCATTTCGCATCACTGAATTGATTGCTGACGAAGAGGTTGG
>NZ_VTZN01000513.1 GCF_008370645.1 Mycobacterium simiae | reverse complement strand
CCCGGGGATAGCTCGAGGAACTGGGAAGCCGTCAATGGCATCCGCGAGTCCCATCCCCGCACCCGGGGATAGCTCGCGCTGCACCCGGCTGAGCGGCATCCGGCGTTGGTCCCATCCCCGCACCCGGGGATAGCTCTTCATATTCTTGTTTTGTAAGCGGACCAGCTATGTCCCATCCCCGCACCCGGGGATAGCTCGTGGCTGGGTGAGAAGTTCCTTGTCCCGGTTGAGTCCCATCCCCGCACCCGGGGATAGCTCTGGCCGGACTGGCGGACGACCGACCCGAACAAGGTCCCATCCCCGCACCCGGGGATAGCTCGACGGGCGAAGATGCGGTCAATCACGTACTTCAGTCCCATCCCCGCACCCGGGGATAGCTCGTAGGCCTCATACCGCTGAGCCCGCTCCTTGACGTCCCATCCCCGCACCCGGGGAATAGCTCGGCAATGAGAGGTGGCAGCCCGAGCATCGCGGCCCGGTCAGCCTCGATTCGATCAAT
>NZ_VTZN01000512.1 GCF_008370645.1 Mycobacterium simiae | reverse complement strand
CCTGATCAGCGGGCGGCTCTCCACCACCACCCACCCCTGGCTGGCCGGCCACAAAGTCGGCGACACCGTCATCTTTCCGGCCACCGGATTCCTCGACCTGCTGCTATATGCCGGCGGCCAAACAGGCTGCCCCACCGTCGAGGAACTCATCCTGCACACCCCCCTGCCGCTGGCCGACCACCATTCCGCCGACCTGCAAATCACCATCCATCCCCGCAACGACGCTGGTCGGCAAGCCGTGACCGTGCATTCCCGCACCAGCGGCGACCACCATGACCACACGTGGGTCCTGCACGCCAGCGCCACCCTCAGCGCTGAGCAAACCTCCACACCCGCTCACACACCAGTGCCGGTGTTGCAGGCCATCGATTCCGACGGCTTCTATGAACCGCTGGCCGCCCAGGGCTTGGGCTACCAGTCGCCGTTCCAGGGCGTGCTCGCCATTGGCCGCGATCCCGCCGACCCCGATACCGTCGAGGCCGAGATCGCCCTGCCCCCAGAC
>NZ_VTZN01000511.1 GCF_008370645.1 Mycobacterium simiae | reverse complement strand
TCGAAGAACAGTGCTCCACCGGCGAACAACGCATAGATGGAGTAGCAGAACGCGGTCAACGTGCCCAGGGTGATGAGGGTGTCCATGTTGGCCGTTCCGGCCCGCGCCTGCTGCACGGCGCCGGCAAGGAACGGCCACCCGGCTACGAACTGCACCGGTATCGTCGCGGCCAGGGACACCCACCCCGCCCACGGATACGCGCCGAACAGCATCGACACACCCGATACCAGCAGTCCCAACGGCAGGGCCACCCACAGCCGCCGCAGCCAGGTGCGGCGCTGGCGCCGGTTGTCCTCGCGCGGCGTCACCTGCCCGCAGGTCGATGCCCCGGTTGGGCAACCGCCGCCGGCCGTGGCGGGCGTGTCGGCGTCCGGCGAACGGCCCAGCAGGCGCCGGAGGCCGCCCGTGACCTTGCGCACCACGCCGGTGTTGTGAGTCTGAGCCGAGTGGGGGGCGCGCGTGGGCACGGATTCTGCGGGGATGTGCCGGGCATCGGCGATCGCTGTCAG
>NZ_VTZN01000510.1 GCF_008370645.1 Mycobacterium simiae | reverse complement strand
CCGGCCACCGTCGCTGAACAGCAGCCCGCCTCTGCCGCCGGCGCCGCCATCACCGCCGACTCCGCCGGCACCGCCGTCGCCGCCGGTCTCGCCCAGTCCACCAACGCTTCCCGCCGAACCAGCCCCACCATCGCCGCCGGCGCCGCCCGCCGCGCCAGCGCCGAACAAGAACCCGCCATTGCCACCGGCTCCGCCAAACCCGCCAGCCCCGGTCGATGCGTGCCCCCCGGCTCCGCCGGCACCGCCGGCACCGAACAAACCCGCGGCGCCGCCAACACCTCCTGCCCCGCCGGCGCCACTCGAAGAACCCCCGCCTGCCCCGCCTGCCCCACCGGAGCCGAACACCAGCCCACCGGCGCCGCCCCTTCCGCCAGCCCCGCCGACCCCGCTGGATGCAAACCCGCCCGCACCGCCGACACCACCTGCGCCGAACAATCCCGCAGCGCCGCCATTACCTCCGGACTGGCCAGCAGCGCCCGACCCACCGGCCCCGCCGTTGCCGATCAATATCCCA
>NZ_VTZN01000051.1 GCF_008370645.1 Mycobacterium simiae | reverse complement strand
CGCCGGTGGGGTGGGCGGGGTGTTCGGCAACGGCGGCTTCGGCGGACACGGAGGTGCTGGCGACCTGACCGGTGGTGGCGGAGCTGGCGGAGTCGGGGGTGCCGCGAGCTTCTTCGGTAGCGGTGGGGTTGGCGGTGTCGGCGGTGATGGCGCGGCCGGGGGTAATGGCGGTGCCGGCCCGATCTTGATCGGCAGTGGGGGTGGGTTGTTCGGGCCCGGCGGGGTCGGCGGAACCGGCGGATCTTCGTCGGCGGCAAACGGCGGCGCTGGCGGCGCCGGCGGCGCTGGCGGGTTGTTTAGCGCCGGTGGGGGCGGCGGCGAGGGTGGATTTGCCACCGTACTGTTCGGTGTCGGCGGGGCCGGCGGGAACGGTGGCACCAGCGGGCCATTGGCTGGGTTGTTCAGCGCCGGCGGCGGCGTGGGCGGGGGCGGTGGACTCGGCCTCGGTGGCCCAGGCGGGGCGGGCTGCTGATCGGGAACGGCGGCGCCGGCGGCAGAGGTGGCATCGGCGGCACGGGCGGCGCCGGCGGCGCCGGCGGCACGGGCGGAGCTGGCGGTGCCGGCGGCGAAGCTACTCCCGGCACCATGGCTGTCGACACCTTCGGCGGTGACGGCGGTGCGGGCGGAGCCGGCGGTGCCGGCGGTGATGGCGGTGACGGCGGCGCCCGGGGCCTCGGCGGTGCGGGCGGAGCCGGCGGATGGCTTATGGGAGAAGCGGGCAACGCCGGTGCCGATGGGTATGGCGGTGCCGGCGGCGCCAAAGGTGCCGGTGGAGCGGGCGGCGGCGGCGGTGCGGCTGGCCAGGGGGATACCCGCTCTGGCGAAGCCGGCTTACCCGGCGTCGCTGGCCCCGACGGCAACCCCGGCCAGCCCGGTTGACCGACATCTGGGTTGGCCGCGCTCTAAGCTGGCTGCGTGACTGGCTGGGTGCCCGACGTCCTGTCCGGCTATTGGCAGTACCCGATCCCGCTGGGGGCCGATCCCGACGGTGAAGGCGAGATCACCGCAATGCTGACGCGGCGCGGCGATGCCTTCCCCGCAGCACATGCCGTCTTGGCAGTGCACGGCTACACCGACTATTTCTTCCACACCGAAGTGGCCGACCACTTCGCCAGCCGCAGGTTCGCGTTCTACGCGCTGGATCTGCGTAAGTGCGGCCGGTCGTGGCGGGCCGGCCAGACTCCGCACTTCACCACCGACTTGGCTCACTATGATGCCGAATTGGAACACGCCCTGGGAATCATCACCGCGTCGGGCCCGACGAAGGTGCTGGTGTACGGCCATTCCGCCGGCGGGCTCATCGTGTCACTGTGGCTGGACCGGTTGCGCCGGCGCAGCCCGGCAACCCACGCAGCTGTCGGCGGCTTGATACTCAACAGCCCGTTCCTGGACCTGCACGGCCCGGCGATTCTGCGTTCGAGCCTGAGCTCGGCGGCGATCGCCACGCTATCCCGGGTGCGCACCAAAGGAGTGATCCGGGCACAGGGCGACGGCGGCTACGGCTCCAGCCTGCACCGCGACTATCACGGTGAATTCGAGTACAACCTGCAATGGAAACCGTTGGGCGGCTTCCCGATAACATTCGGCTGGCTGCACGCTATGCGCCGCGGCCAGACGCGGCTGCATCGCGGGCTCGATGTGGGTGTGCCCAACTTGATCCTGCGTTCGGATCACACCGTACCCGAAACTGCCGGCGCCGCGGCGTTGCAGCGCGGTGACGCGGTCCTCGACGTCACCCAGATCGCCCGCTGGGCCGGTTGCATCGGCAACCGCAGCAGCGTTATCCCGGTGCCGGACGCTAAGCATGATGTGTTTTTGTCACTGCCGGAGCCGCGCCGGATAGCGTACGGCTACCTAGACCGCTGGCTCGACGACTACTTGCACAGTGTGAACAACACCGACGCCTCGGCATCGTCCGGGAAAGGGTAACGGCTACGCATGGAAACCTACGACATCGCGATCATCGGGACCGGTTCGGGCAACAGCATTCTCGATGATCGCTACGCCGCCAAGCGAGTGGCGATCTGCGAGCAGGGCACATTTGGCGGTACCTGTCTCAACGTTGGGTGTCTACCGACCAAGATGTTCGTCTACGCCGCCGATGTGGCCAAAACGATCCGGGGAGCAGGCCGATACGGTGTGGATGCACACGTCGACGGGGTGCGTTGGCCCGACATCGTCTCCCGCGTGTTCGGGCGCATCGACCCGATCGCGATGGGCGGCGAGGAGTTTCGACGCTCAGCCCGCAATATCGACGTGTACGGCAGTCACGCCCGGTTCGGGCCGGTGCAAGCCGACGGGCGCTATCTGTTGCGTACTGACGGAGGTGAAGAGTTCACCGCCGACCAGGTGGTGATCGCGGCAGGCTCGCGACCGGTGATACCGCCGGCCATCCTGGCCTCCGGCGTCAGGTATTACACCAGCGACACCATCATGCGGATCCCCGAATTACCCGAGCATCTGGTGATCGCCGGAAGTGGTTTTGTGGCAGCCGAATTCGCCCACGTCTTCTCCGCTTTCGGCGTACGAGTCACCTTGGTGGTCCGGGGCGGCTGCCTGCTCCGGCATTGCGACGAAACAATTTGCGAACGCTTTACCCGCATCGCGTCGACCAAGTGGGAACTACGCACCCACCGCAATATCGTGGCCGGGGAAAACCGGGGGCCGGGACTGGTGCTACAACTCGACGACGGGTCCACCCTCGACGCCGACCTGCTACTGGTGGCGACCGGCCGGATCGCCAACGCCGGCCTGCTCGACGCCGAGCAGGCCGGCGTCGAGGTCCAGGACGGCCGAGTGGTCGTCGACGAGTATCAACGCACCTCCGCCCGCAACGTTTTTGCCCTCGGCGATGTCTCGTCGCCGTACCAGCTCAAGCACGTCGCCAACCACGAAGCCCGCGTGGTGCAACGCAATCTGCTGTGCGAGTGGGATGACACCGCCTCGATGGCTATGACGGACCACCGCTACGTGCCGGCGGCGGTGTTCACCGATCCCCAGTTGGCCGCCGTCGGACTGACTGAAAACGAAGCTTTCGCAAGAGGATTCGACGTTTGCGTTGCGATACAGGACTACAGCGATGTCGGCTACGGGTGGGCGATGGAGGATACCACCGGGTTCGTCAAGCTCATTGCTGACCGGGGCAGCGGGCTCTTGCTGGGCGCGCACATCATGGGCCACCAAGCGTCGTCGATCATCCAGCCGTTGATCCAAGCAATGAGCTTTGGGCTGAGCGCGGCCGAGATGGCCCGCGGCCAGTACTGGATCCATCCGGCGCTGCCGGAGGTCGTCGAAAACGCACTACTGAATCTGCGCTGACGTCAGTGGGCACGCTGGGCAGCACGCCGCTGGGGCGGGCGCGGATCCGTTGGGTCGGCCAGGCCCTGAACACTGTCCTGGCACGCCGGGCACAGACCGTGCAGCGTCAGTCCGGCCCGCTCTGATAACGCAAACGAGCTACCCGCCATCGCATGCTCAAGGGCCGAGCTCAGCTGTCGCGCAGGGACTTCGATGATCGCCCCACACTGGATACATACCGCATGGTGGTGCGGGGCGGTGGCCAGCCCGTAGGTGGTTACACCCCCATCAAGGGGCAACGCGTGCAGCACCTCCTGGTCGACCAAGGTGCTGACCGTACGGTAGACCGTCGCCAGGTCGGGCCGCCGGGCACCGGCAGCCAGGCAGGCGGTCAGCCGCTGATGGATCTCGGCCACCGACAAGTGCCCGCTGACCGGTTCGAGGACTGCCAGCACCTGAATCCGCGACGCCATCCGGCGCAGACCACGGTCCCGCAAAAGTTCACCGATCCGTTCGGTGACGGCCGGATCCAAGCCCGACGGCTTTCTCGCCACCTGTTCAGTGTCGCGCCAGACAACCCGGATTACCAACGACGAGATCGACCGGCCCATTCTTGCAACCGACTTGCATCCAGCTGAGGGCCGAACCTACAGTCGGACCTGCCCGATCCTGGAAGGACCGACATGGCCCGCAGCGCCCCGGACTTGCGCTCGCCATGGTCGTCCAGGTGGCAGACCAGCTTGACCCCGTCGGAATGGTGGCGCCTAGGCGCCATGTTCGCCTTTATCGCCATGTTGCATCTGGTTGGCTGGTTAACCCTGGTTTTCGTGGTGGAGCCAGCCCGACTGATCGTAGGCGGCACGGCATTTGGCATCGGCATCGGGCTGACCGCCTATACCCTGGGCATGCGGCACGCCTTCGACGCCGACCACATCGCGGCCATCGACAACACCACCCGCAAGCTGATGAATGATCGACGACGCCCGCTGGCGGTGGGATTCTTCTTCTCCCTGGGTCACTCCACTGTGGTCTTCGGACTGGCGATACTGCTGGCGACCGGAGCCAAAGTCATCATCGGCCCGGTGCGGAACGATGCGTCGGCGTTGCACCATTACGCGGGACTGATCGGCACCGGTGTCTCCGGATCTTTCCTGTATCTCATCGCCATCCTCAACCTGGCCGTCCTGGTCGGCATCCTGCGGGTTTGGTTTAGGCTGCGCCGCGGCGAGTTCAACGAAGCTGAGCTGGAGCAGCAGCTCGACAACCGGGGACTGATCAACCGACTTCTCGACCGGTTCACCCGAGCGATTACTAAGTCCTGGCACATGTATCCGGTGGGATTGCTGTTCGGGCTGGGGTTTGACACCGCCACCGAAATTGCACTACTGGTTCTCGCCGGCACCAGCGCCGCGGCCGGGCTGCCCTGGTACGCCATCCTGTGCCTGCCCGTGTTGTTCACCGCGGGCATGTGCCTGCTGGATACCATCGACGGCTCGTTCATGAACTTCGCGTACGGCTGGGCATTCTCCAACCCGGTTCGCAAGATCTACTACAACATCACCATCACCGCGCTGTCGGTGGCCGTAGCTTTGCTGATCGGTAGCGTCGAGCTGCTCGCTCTGTTCGCCGGTCAGCTGGGGTTACGGGGCCCGTTCTGGGACTGGATCGCTGGCCTGGACTTAAACGTGGTCGGGTTTGTTGTCGTCGGCATGTTCGTGGTCACCTGGGCCGCCGCCCTGCTCATCTGGCGCTTCGGCCAGATCGAACAGAAGTGGGCCGGTACCGCCAGAAGCGCAACCTGATTTCCCCATTTCGCCCTTGGTACGACTGTGCCGGTGTGGGTGTCGACCAGCGCGATCGCTTGATGCTTGTCCCCCAATCGGGGGAATGGACATCCACCGAGGCTATAGCCGATCGGAGGAACAATCGGTAATGATTTTCATATTCGATAACGGTCAACTGCAACGTTCAATCTCAATCATGAAGGATCCCGTCGTGACAGTCGTGACATTGGGCGTCGTTCCAGAAGGCCTGGCCGCTGCGAGTGCAGCCATCGAAGCGCTGACCGCACGGTTGGCAGCAGCGCAGGCGCGTGCAGTACCGCTGATCAGCGTGGTGGCCCCGGCGGCCGCTGATCCGGTGTCGGTACAGAGCGCAGTCGAGGTCAGTGTTCGTGGCGGTGACCACGCCGCCGTGGCGGCCCAAGGTGTCGACGACCTCGGCCAGTCGGGCTTCGGGGTTACCGAGTCCGCAACCAGCTACTCCACCGGCGATGCACTGGCGGCTGCCTCCTACCTCAGCGCCGGACGATGACTGCGCCGGTCTGGCTAGCCTCACCGCCGGAGGTGCATTCAGCCTTGCTGAGTAGCGGCCCGGGACCAGCCCCGCTACTGATGGCCGCGAGTGGATGGTCATTGCTAAGCGCCGAATATACGGCGGTAGCAGAAGAACTGGCGGTGTTGTTGGCTGCGGTGCAGGCCGGGGTGTGGCGGGGGCCCAGCGCCGATGCGTTCGTGACCGCCTATGTTCCGTATCTGGGCTGGTTGCTCCAGGCAAGCGCCGACAGCGCGACAGCGGCCGCCCAGCACGAGACCTTGGCCGCGGCTTACACGGCGGCACTGGCGGCCATGCCAGCGCTGCCCGAACTCGCCGCCAATCACGCCATCCACGGGGTCCTGGTGGCGACGAATTTCTTTGGGATCAACACCATTCCGATTGCGCTCAACGAGGCCGACTATGTGCGGATGTGGGTGCAGGCCGCGACCACCATGGCGACCTATCAAGCCGTATCCGAAACGGCGGTGACATCGATCCCACAGACACCGCCCGCGCCACCGATCTTGAAGTCGAACGCGCCCACCCAGACCTCCGGAAGCGCCGGCGACTCAGGGCACGCCACCCCGATCGATGACCTAATCGCCAAGATACTGAAGTTCATCAGCGGGGGGCGGATAATCTGGGACCCCGCGAACGGCACCCTTAACGGGTTGCCCTACGACGCGTACACGAACCCCGGGCAAGCGATCTGGTGGTTGGCCCGTGGCCTCGAATTCTTTCAAGACGGCGAGGAATTTTGGCGGCTCCTGTTCACCAATCCGGTGGCAGCGATCGAGTTCTTGTTCAACATCCTGGTGTTCGACCTGCCGACCCACATCATGCAGATCGTCACCTGGCTGGCCCAGTCCCCGCAGCTGCTGGCGGTTGCGCTCGGCCAAACCATCGCTACCCTGGGGGCGGCAACGGGCTTCGCTGGACTGGCCGGCCTGGCTGCCACCCAAGTTGCTGCGATCCCGGCAGCCGGGCCGGAACTAGTACCGGACCTACCGCTAATGTTGCCGGTTGCCGGGTCTGCTCTGACGGTTCCGGCGGTCACCGCCTCGGCCACGCCCGGCTCGGCGCCGGCCCCCGCGCCGGCTACCGGCAGCGCGGCGCCCGCCACCGCGCCGCTACCAGCGACCGGCATCGAAGGGTTTCCCCCCTTCGTCGTCGGCGGTCCCCGGATCGGGTCCGGTTCGGGACTTTCGGCCCGGGCCCGGACGGAAGAGCCAGCTTCTGCTGCCGCCGCAGCCGCCGCGGCGGCTGCGGCGGCTGCTCGGCAGGAGGCTCGAGCTCGTCGGCGCGGCCGGACGGCGACCGAGGCACGGGGGCATCGCGACGAGTTCGCCGAGATGGAGCCAGACCTCGGCCAAGCCGTTTCAGGCACGTCGGAGTGGGGTGCGGGGCCACTGGGATTCGCGGGAACGACACGCACCGAGAAGGTCATAGAAGTGGTGGGTTTCGCCACGCTTGGTGGCCCCGGCCTCGGCGACGGAGCACGGATGCCGATGACCCCCAGGAACTGGAACGCCGAGCTGGGCACACGTACCGGCAACCCGCACTCCGATCGACAGGACCGTGGCGGTACAGATCTGGACAACCACCCGGCGCCGGGGCCCCACACCGGTGATATGTCCTGACTCACCGGCACGTTGCCCTACGTGCTGTCGCGCAAGCTGTTTAGCGTCTGTGGCGAGACGAGTCAGCGACGGGATAGCTCGAGGGGCCGGCGCGGGTGTAGAACATGCTCATGGGCTCACCAGTGCTGCAGCCCACCGGTCGATGCTGTGGGCACGAGATGGTGCGCGATCATGCATGAGCTCGCGCTCTGCGAGGCCATCGCCAGCGTGGTCAAGACGCATGCCGACGGACGCCATGTCGATGTAGTCCGCGTTCGGGTTGGCGCGCTTCGGCAGGTAGTTCCAGCATCCCTGTCCTTCTGCTGGACACTGGTGCGCGACTCGGAGGATATGCCCGACGCCGAGCTGGAGCTGGAATGCGTGAGCGCCGAGGTGCGTTGCCGCGGCTGCGGTTGTCAGTCGGAAATTGCATCTGCCTGGTCTATTTGGTGCCCGGAATGCGATAGTCCCGACGTCGAGGTGGTTCGCGGCAACGAGTTCTTGGTGACCTCCCTCGATGTCTCCTGAAAGGTGTTGAGAATGAGCAGGTTTCATCGGCACGACGACGGTACGGGGCACGACCACGACGATCACACTGGCTACCAGACTCGCGCGCAACGCATCGATGTGCTCGAGGAGATCTTCGCCGAGAACGATGCCCGCGCCGAAATCAACCGGGCGGCATTCGAAAGCAACGGCATCCGCGCGCTTAACCTCATGAGTTCACCCGGATCGGGGAAAACCACGGTCCTGCAAGCCACGCTCGATGAGCTCTCGGGCGAGTTCGCAATCGGAGTGATTGAGGGCGATATCGCCACCGACCTGGATGCCGCAAAGCTCCGCGGTCGCGGCGCACAAATATCACTGCTGAACACCAGCAACGGGTTTGGCGGGGAATGCCACCTGGACGCGCCCATGGTCAACCGCGCCCTGCCGGGCCTGGACCTGTGCAGTTTGGACCTGGTAATCATCGAGAACGTCGGCAACCTGGTCTGCCCGGCGGAGTTCGACGTCGGCGAGCACGCCAAGGCCATGGTCTACTCCGTGACCGAGGGTGAGGACAAACCACTGAAGTACCCGGTGATGTTTCGTGCGGTGGATGTGGTGCTGCTCAACAAAATCGACTTGGTACCGCACTTGGATGCCGATGTCCACGCGTACATTGCCCATGTCCGCGAAGTCAATGCGACGGCAACGATTCTTCCGGTCAGTGCGCGCACCGGAACCGGCATGGCCGCCTGGTTCGACTGGCTGCGCCGCTTCGCGCAAGGACCGCCGACGACATAATCGCCTTTAACCATCACGCAATCAGTTGCAACTCATTCGCAGCATGGACGCACGATGCACTAATGCCTGATAGGCCGCCGCCGCGCGAAATCCGTTCTCGGCGCCCAAAAAAGGTAGCCGAAAGACAGCACGGCCCAGCTAGCCGACACCACTGTCTGGGCTCTTCGCAGTGTTGTAACTACCAACCGTTGACAAAGGCACGACACCGGGAGTAGACCCAAAACAGCGCTGCGCAAGTGGGCCGACGGTCGACTCCTGCGGCGTTAGGGGTCCCAGCCCGGCCCCGGAAAGCTGCATCATGCCGACAGAAGCAGCAGTCAAAGCAGAAGAAACGTTGATCCACGTGCTGTGGATCAACGCGGGCCTGAGCTGCGACGGCGATTCGGTGGCGTTGACTGCCGCCACCCAGCCCAGCGTCGAGGAGATCGCATTGGGCGCGCTTCCCGGCCTCCCGAAGGTCGCCGTCCACTGGCCGTTGATTGATTTCGAATGCGGACCCGCCGGAGGGGCCGACGATTTCCTCGCGTGGTTCTTCAGAGCCGATCGCGGCGAGCTGGACCCGTTCGTTCTCGTCGTCGAAGGGTCCATCCCCAACGAGAAGATCAAGGACGAGGGCTACTGGTGCGGATTCGGCAACGACCCGGCCACCGGCCAGCCGATGACTACCAGCGAATGGCTGGACCGGCTGGCACCCAAGGCCACCGCGGTCGTCGCCGTCGGCACCTGCGCCACCTATGGCGGCATCCACGCCATGGCCGGCAATCCAACCGGGGCGATGGGCGTTCCCGATTACCTCGGGTGGGACTGGAGGAGCAAAGCCGGCATCCCGATCGTGTGCGTACCCGGCTGCCCGATTCACCCGGACAACCTGGCAGAGACGCTGACCTACCTGCTGTACCTGGCGACCGGCCAAGCGCCAATGATCCCGCTCGACGACGCGCTACGACCCACGTGGTTGTTCGGCCACACCGTCCATGAGGGCTGCGACCGGGCCGGCTACTACGAGCAAGGTGACTTCGCCACCGAATACGGCTCGCCGAAATGCATTGTCAAACTGGGTTGTTGGGGCCCGGTGGTGAAATGCAACGTGCCCAAACGCGGCTGGATCAACGGCGTCGGAGGTTGCCCCAACGTCGGCGGCATCTGCATCGGATGCACGATGCCCGGCTTCCCGGACAAGTTCATGCCGTTCATGGACGAGCCGCCGGGGGGCAAATTCTCCAGCACCGCGTCGGGTCTGTACGGGTCCGTGATTCGCAACCTGCGGGGTATCACGGCGCGCACCGTCGACAAGGAACCGCGCTGGCGCCACAAGGGCACCCAACTCACCACCGGAGCCCGCCGCACCTGGTGAGCACCTGGTCGCGGCGCTGCAATCTTGACAATCAGACGGAGAGACTTCGATGACCACAATCGTCCCCGAGCCGACCACCGCCAAGCGCGAACCCGGCCAACTCGTCGAAATGGCCTGGGACCCGATCACCCGCATCGTGGGCAGCCTCGGCATCTACACCAAGATCGACTTCGAGAACCGGGAAGTCGTCGAGTGCCACAGCACCTCGTCGATATTCCGTGGCTACTCGATCTTCATGAAGGGCAAAGACCCCCGCGACGCCCACTTCATCACCAGCCGCATCTGCGGCATTTGCGGCGATAACCACTGCACGTGTTCGTGCTACGCGCAGAACATGGCCTACGGAGTCAAGCCGCCACACCTTGGTGAGTGGATCGTCAATCTCGGCGAGGCCGCGGAATACATGTTCGACCACAACATCTTCCAGGAGAACCTGGTCGGCGTTGACTTCTGCGAGAAGATGGTCGCCGAGACCAATCCGAGTGTGCTGGCGCGGGCCGAGAAAACCGCGGCGCCGCATGCCGACGCGCATGGATATAAGACGATCGCCGACATCATGCGCTCGCTCAACCCGTTCAGCGGCGATTTCTATCGGGAGGCGTTGCAGGTCAGTCGGTGGACCCGAGAGATGTTCTGCCTGATGGAGGGTCGCCACGTGCACCCGTCCACGCTGTACCCGGGCGGGGTCGGCACGGTGGCAACCATCCAGCTAATGACCGATTACCTGACCCGGCTGATGCGCTACGTCGAATTTATGAAGAAGGTTGTCCCGATGCATGACGACCTGTTCGACTTCTTCTACGACGCGCTGCCTGGCTACGAGAAGGTCGGCCTGCGCCGCACGCTGCTCGGGTGCTGGGGCTCCTTCCAAGACCCCGAGGTGTGCAACTTCGCCTATAAGGACATGGAGCGTTGGGGCAACGCCATGTTCGTGACGCCGGGTGTGGTGGTCGACGGCAAACTGGTCACCCACTCGCTGGTGGACATCAACCTGGGCATCCGAATCCTGTTGGGCAGTTCGTATTACGACGACTGGACCGATCAGGAGATGTTTGTCAGGACCGATCCGCTGGGCAACGCGGTGGACCGGCGCCACCCGTGGAACCAGCACACCAACCCGCATCCGCAAAAGCGCGATCTGGACGGCGGCAAGTACAGCTGGGTGATGTCGCCGCGCTGGTACGACGGCACAGACCACCTGGCGCTGGACACCGGCGGCGGCCCGCTGGCCCGGCTCTGGTCGACCGCGCTGGCCGGCTTGGTCGACATCGGCTACGTCAAGGCCACCGGTAACAGCGTCCAGATCAACCTGCCCAAGACCGCGCTCAAGGGTCCGGTGGAGTTCGAGTGGACGGTGCCCAAGCACGGCAGCAACACCATCGAACGCGACCGGGCCCGGACCTACTTCCAGGCTTACGCGGCGGCGTGCGCATTGCACTTCGCCGAGAAGGCGCTGGCGGAGATTCGCGCCGGACGTACCAAGACGTGGGAGCAGTTCGAGGTGCCCGACGAGGCCATCGGCTGCGGCTTCACCGAGGCGGTGCGCGGCGTGCTCAGCCACCATCTGGTGATCCGGGACGGCAAGATCGCCAACTACCACCCCTATCCGCCCACTCCGTGGAACGCCAACCCGCGCGACAGCTACGGCACACCGGGCCCCTACGAGGATGCCGTGCAGGGCCAACCGATTTTCGAGGAGAACGACCGGGAGAACTTCAAGGGCATCGATGTGATGCGCACGGTGCGCAGCTTCGATCCGTGCCTGCCCTGCGGCGTGCACATGTACCTGGGTAAGGGCAAGACGCTGGAGCGACTGCACACACCCACCCAGTCACCCGTCGGGGACTGACGCATGGCGGATCGCCCGGATACCCCCGAGAACGACACGCAGTGGCGCACCGCGGGCGATCGGATCCAGACACTGCTGGACTCCTGCGCGGCGGGCGGGGCGGCTGCCTATGAGCGTGCCCAACAACTGGTCCGCGAAGTAGTCGGGCTTTACGGGGCGGGGCTGGAACGGATCCTGCACATGCTTGACGACTCGGCGCTAGCCGAGCGGCTGGCCACCGACGACCTGGTGGCCAGCCTGCTGCTGGTGCACGGCCTACACCCGCATGACGTACGCCGGCGAGTGTCCGACGCGCTAGAGCGGGTGCGGCCGTATCTGGGCTCCCATGGTGGCGATGTGGAGTTGTTGGAAATCACTGAGGCGGGTGCGGTCCGCTTGACGTTTACCGGGAGCTGCAAGAGCTGCCCGTCGTCGGCGGTGACACTCGAGCTGGCGGTGCAGGATGCCATCCTGGTGGCGGCACCGGAAATCAGCTCGATCGAACTGGCAACGCCCAACACCGTCATTCCGGCCGAATCTCTTTTGGCACGAGTGAATTCCAACGGCCGCCATGACACCACCTCCTGGCACCCGGTGCCGGAGCTGGACGACCTGGCACCCGGCGAGGTTGGCGGTTTCCTGGTAGCCGGAACAACGTTGCTGGCGTGCCGAGTCGGCGACCAAACCTTCGCCTACCGCGACCGCTGCCCGGTGTGTGACGACACGCTGGCCGGCGCGACTCTGGCCGGCCCTCTGCTGCGCTGCCCGCGCTGTCACACCGATTACGACGTGGTGCGCGCGGGTGCCGGTGCGAACGGGGCCCACCTCGACCCGTTGCCGCTGCTGCTTCGCGACGGCGTGCTCTCCGTCGCGATGCGAGCACCATTAGGAGCCCCGGCATGACGAGTCCCTACGACGTCCTGGCGCGCATCCGAAGCAACCGACAGGCCCCGGAGCCGGCCGGCGAGCGGTGCGACATGTGTTCGGAATGGATCGCCGACGAGCACCAGCACGTGGTGAATGTGGCCGGGCGGCAACTGATGTGCGTCTGCCACGCCTGCTATCTGCTGTTCACCGCCGGTAACCCCGAGCTGCGCTACCGGGCGGTGCCCGACCGGTATCTGGCCTTCCCCGACTTCGCGCTGGACCGCCGGGCCTGGGAGGCACTGCAGATCCCGGTCGGCGTGGCGTTCTTTTTCACCAACTCCACCCTCGGACGCACCGTTGCCTGCTATCCCGGCCCGGCCGGCGCTACCGAATCCGAGCTGGACCTTGACGCCTGGAATGCGATCGGCGGCACCGATCCCCGGCTTGACCTGCTGGCCGACGACGTAGAAGCGCTACTGGTCCGAGTCCCCGAATTCGGGCAGCCGCAAAGCTATCTCGTCCCGATCGATGCCTGCTACGAATTCGTCGGCCGATTACGCCTGTTGTGGCGAGGCTTCGACGGCGGGCAGCAGGCCAGGGAGTTCATCGACAGCTTCTTCGCGCGGATCGCCGGCCGCGCCCGGGAGACACCGGCATGAACGACCAGCCGCTGGACGTGAGCTTCGCCGTGCTAGACGTGGCGCCCGAACCCTACAGCGTGAGCCCAATACTGACCGCCCGCGTCGGCATCGACGTCAGCGGCGACGAGCCGGTGCATGCCATCGCGCTGCGCTGCCAGGTGCGCATCGAGCCGCTGCGCCGCTCCTACTCCGACGACGAAGCAACTGGGCTCGTCGATCTGTTCGGCGCCCGGGAACGCTGGGCGAGCACCCAGCGCACCTTGCTGTGGCAGCATTGCACCGCCATGGTCCCGGGCTTCACCGGCCACACCACGGTAGCGCTGCCGTTGGACTGCACCTACGATTTCGAAGTCGCCGCGGCCAAATACCTGCACGCACTGCGCGATGGCGCGCTTCCCCTCCAATTCCTGTTCAGTGGAACCATTTTCGTCAAGGCCGCACGTGGATTCTCGGTACAGCACGTGTCCTGGGACTGCGATGCCCGATACGACATGCCGGTGGCGGTGTGGCGCGACCTGATAGCCCAGCACTACCCGAACACCGGCTGGGTGCGGCTCAATCACGACACCATCGGCGCGCTGGCCCGCTATAAGTCGGCCCGCGGGCTGCTCGACCTCGATCACGCCATCACCGAACTGATCGTCGAGGCATCCGCCCCCAAGGCTGCCCTATGACCGCCAGCTGGGACCGGGCCCGCGCGGTCGCTGACGCGGTGCTCTACGAGGGGTATCTGCTCTACCCCTACCGTGGGACGTCGAGCAAGAACCAATCCCGCTGGCAGTTCGGGGTGCTGGGCCCACCGGGCGCTGCCGACGCCGGTCTGGGCGAGGACGACAGCATGGCGACGCAGTTCCTGGTCGACGGCGCCCAAGCGATCACCCTGGTAGTGCGGTTCCTGCAGTTGCAGCACCGCCGGGCCGAACGTGCCCTGCCCGGCGGCGGCTTTGCACCCGTCGACGAACTGACCACGCCCTCGGGATCATGGCTGTCTTGGGACGAAGCGGCCGAATGTGAGATGCCCTTCGGCCCTTTGGCGTTTGAGGATCAGCCGAAGACGCTGGCGGTGGTGGCCGAGGCGGCGATCGACATCGAACCCCTCGACGGGGGTCGCCTGGTTCGTGATCGCCAGCAGGTGCGCGGCGAAATCACAATATCCAACCAACCGGATGGCGACCTGCGCCGGGTTACAGTGCGGCTGAGCAATGTCGGCCCTGCCCCTGCCGACAAGAACGACGCGATAGCGCGCTCCCTGATCGGTACTCATGTCATCGCTGAAACGGTTGGTGGCCAGTTCGTTTCGCTGCTCGAACCACCGCCCGCCGTCGAAGACGCGGTGTCGCGGTGCACCCAGCACCGCTGCTTCCCGGTGCTGGCCGGCCCGCCCGGCACGAGCGACCTACTGCTGATCTCGCCGATCCTCCTCTACGACCACCCGCAAGTCGCCGAACAGAGCCACACCGCGCTGTATGACTGCACCGAAATCGACGAGATCCTCACGCTGCGCATAATGACGATGACCGACCAGGAGAAGGCACAGGCGCGGGCAACCGATCCGCGGGCCGCTGGGATCATCGACCAATGTGACGCCATGTCACCGCAGGACATGGTCCGCCTGCACGGGGTGCTGCGGAACCCGCACGGGGTTCCGGGCCTGGTCCCCGAGGTGCCCGACGGCGTCGACTGGTGGGACCCGTTGGCCGACACTGCGGTTCGTCCCGAGATCGACGCGGTGCTGGTGAACGGAGTCCGGGTCGCCCGAGGCTGCCACATCCGACTACGACCACGGCGTAATGCCGACGCGCAGGACATCTTTGTGGCCGGCAAGACCGCCCGGGTTGTGTCGGTGCACGAGGACGTCGAGGGCCACAAACACGTAGCTGTGGTGGTCGACGAGGATCCAGCCGCCGACCTGCACGAGTGGTACGGCCGCTACCTCTACTTCTCACCTAACGAGATCGAGCCGTTACAGCCGCAAACATCTGGTGAAAGGAGTTCGACATGGAGTTCTTAGGGTGGGTGTTCGTTGGCCTCATCGCACTGGTCTTGGCCGTCGCGGTGGCGCTGGGCGTGGCGTCGCTGCCGGATGCCCGCCGCTACCTCAAGCTACGGCGGATGTAGCCGGGCGACACTGATGGCGGCGCGCATCTTGGTAGCCGGAATCGGCAACATCTTTCTGGGGGACGACGGTTTCGGCTCCGAGGTGGTCCGGCAGGCCGATGTCCCGCAGCAGGACCCGAATGTACGGGTCATCGACTACGGCATCCGCGGCATGCACCTGGCCTACGACCTGCTGGAGGGGTGGGACACGTTGGTCCTTGTCGACGCGGTGCCCAGCCGCGGCAGTCCGGGCACCTTGCATGTGTTCCAGGCCGATCAGCAATCGTGGCCAGATCCGCCGGGCCTGGACGCGCACGGTATGGATCCGGCCACGGTGTTCGCTAGTCTGCGGGCGTTAGGAGGCGCTCCGCCCTACACCGTCATCGTCGGCTGCGAGGCGGGTAACGTCGATGAAGGTATAGGACTTAGCGCACCCGTCGCCAAGGCTGTACCGCGCGCCGCGCGGGCGGTCGAGGACATCGTCACGGCCCTGCGAACAGCCACGATCAACCAGGAGACGTGAGCATGTGTCTGGGTATCCCCGGCCAAGTGATCCGGATGCTCGAAGGCTACGAAGGACAGCTGGCGTTGGTCGACGTCGCCGGTGAGCAGCGCAGGGTCAACGTCGGCATGCTGCCGGACGAGAAGTTCTGCCCCGGCGACTGGGTGATCATCCATATGGGTTTCGTTGTCGAGAAGACGGACCGGGCTGGGGCCGAACAGGCGATGGCCGGTCTGGAGCTGATGGGGCGGGGCCGCAGCCCCGCCGGCGGTTGACATGACCCGTTTCCTGCTGCGGTCCGACGATATCCGGCAGCACTTCACCATCACCGGTGTGGTGCAGGGGGTGGGTTTTCGCCCGTTCGTCCATCAGCTCGCCAGCGACCTGGGCTTGGCCGGATTCGTCGGCAATGATTCGGCGGCGGTCTTCCTGGAAGTGCAGGGCAGCCGCGCCCACCTGGACGAGTTCGCTCGTCGACTGCGCGCCGAGGCGCCGCCGCTGGCACGGATCAGCTCGCTCTCGGTGACCGACATCGCGGCTGAAAGCGACTGCCCATCCGGCTTTCGGATCGTGGCCAGCCAGACGGTCGATGGTGCGGCGACACCGATTCCGCCGGATGTCGCGGTGTGCGACGACTGCATCGCCGAATTGTTCGACCCGCACGACCGCCGTTACCGCCATCCATTCGTGACGTGCACCAACTGCGGGCCGCGGTTCACCATCATCCGCACCCTGCCGTACGACCGGCCGGGCACCACCATGGCTGCGTTTGCCATGTGCGAACGCTGCGCCGCCGAATACCACGATCCCACGAACCGCCGATTCCACGCCCAACCCATCGCTTGCCCGGACTGCGGCGCGTCGCTGTGGTTCCGTTCGGAGGCCGGGCAAGTCAGCGGCTCCGACGCCGCGCTGGCCGCCACCCAGCAGGCGCTGGCGGCAGGTGCGGTGGTCGCCGTCAAGGGGATCGGGGGTTACCACCTGGCCTGTGTGGTCGACCACGACGCGGCGGTGCGCTCGCTACGGTCCCGAAAGGCGCGGGGTGCCAAGCCATTCGCCATGCTGGTGCGTGACCTGGAGGTGGCCCGCCGCTACGCCGACGTCGACGACACCGAGGCAGCGGTGCTGTGTAGCGCCGCCCGGCCCATCGTGTTGCTGCGCCGCCGGCTGGATGCGCCGGTCGCGGACGCCGTGGCGCCCGGTAGCCCGCTGCTGGGCTTGATGTTGCCCTACTCCCCCATCCATCATCTGCTGCTGGCGCCGGTGCCCGGTCACCGCGGCCCGGTGCCCGATGCGCTGGTGTTGACCAGCGCCAACCGTTCCGACGAGCCGATTTGCTTCACCGAAACTGATGCCGCGCAGCGTCTTCGGGCGCTGTGCGATGCGGTGCTCGACCATGACCGTCCCATCCACGTGCCCTGTGACGACTCGGTGGTTCGGGTGGTCGACAACCATGAGCTGCCTATCCGGCGGTCCCGCGGTTATGCGCCGCTGCCGGTGGACCTCGGGCGTGACGGCCCGGCCGTCCTGGCGGTGGGCGGGGAACTGAAGAACACGTGCTGCCTCACCGACGGCCGTCGCGCCTACCTGTCCGGACACATCGGCGACATGGCCAGCTGGGAGACGCTGCGCGCATTCGAGCGCGCGGTGCGCCAGCTCAGCGAAATACGCGGTGAGCCACAGCGATTGGCTGCCGATCTGCATCCTGGGTATCACACCCGCAGCTGGGCGGAGCGCCACGCCGGCGATCGGCCGCTCGATGTGGTGCAGCACCACCATGCGCACGTGGTGTCGCTGCTGGCCGAACACGGGCGCCTCGGCGAGCCCGTCGTCGGAGTCTCCTTCGACGGCACCGGCTACGGGTGCGACGCGACGATCTGGGGGGGCGAGATTTTGGTCCTCGGGCGCGATAGCCACCGTTTCGTCCGGGCCGGGCACCTGTTGCCGGGGCCGCTGCCCGGCGGCGACGCCGCGGTGCGCAATCCGTGGCGGATGGCGCTGGCGCAGTTGTGGATGGCCGGCCTCGACTGGAGCCCGGATCTCGCGCCGGTCGCGGCGGCGACGCCGGACGAACTACGGCTCGTCCATTCGCAATTGGAGAGTGGCACCGGCTGTGTGCCGTGTTCGAGCATGGGCCGGCTGTTCGACGCGGTCGCCTCCCTACTGGGGGTACGGCACCGGATCGACTACGAAGGTCAGGCCGCCATCGAACTCGAAGCACTGGCCGAGTCGGCCACCGCGGATCTTGGGCCGGCGCTGCCATTGGCCGTGCGGCCCGACGGGGTCATCGATCCGGCCACCATGGTGCAAACGCTGGTGTCCGCCTTGCGTGCCGGCACCCAACCGGCGATGCTGGCAGCGTGTTTCCACCACGCGGTCGCCGACGCCGTCGCCAGGGTAGTCGCCCAAGTGGCTGGCCAGGTGCGGCTGGTGGGCCTAACCGGTGGTGTTTTCCAGAACGTGCTGTTGCTGCGCGGGTGCCGGGAACGCCTGCAGCGCGCTGGGTTTGACGTGCTGACGCACCACAGCGTTCCGCCCAACGACGGCGGGCTGGCGCTTGGTCAGGCGGTGGTGTCCATGCTGACCGGGCTACCGGAGGCTGGCCAATGACGCCGCTGACCGCCATCGATCGTGGACTTGACGCCGGCCTGGCCCAGGATTTAGCCAAAGCCGCCTTCACGCTGGCCAAGCGGTTCGCCGCGGGCGCCACCATGTGGTCGATCGCGCCGGCGTGGGAGCCGCATGCCCTGCACATCGCGGTGGAGTTCGTGCATCCGGTGATCGTGGGCAAGCGGGCACTTCCGGCGGTGGCGTTGACCGGACCCGATCTGGTGGATCTGGTGCGGATATCGGTGCGCCCCGGCGACATCGTGGTCGCGGTCGCCGGTGCCGACCACCCCGACGTGGCATCGATCATGCGCCGCAGCCCGGCCTGGGGTGCGACCACGCTGTGGATCGGTAGCGGTGAGCGCCCGAAAGCCGGTGCGGCCGACCACGTGTTGTGGCTGGACGACCCCGATCCGCGGGTGCCCGCAACCGGTGGCTTCGTGCTCTTCTATCACGTGTTGTGGGAGCTGACTCATGTGTGTTTCGAACACTCCGGGTTGCTCAAACCTGAATACGTAGAAGAAGTTTGCGTCACCTGTAGCGACGAGGGACGTCTGGGTGAGGTGGTGATGGCTTCAGCTGAGGGGCTGGCCGCCGTGCGCACCGGTCGCGGCGTCGAGGATGTGGTGACCACGCTGGTCGGCCCGGTCGCGGCCGGTGACCTGGTGCTGGTGCACGCGGGCACGGCGATCAGCCGTCTCGAGGAGGACGCCTGATGAGCGACGAGCCGACCAACTTCCTGTATCCCTTCTTGAACGTTGGGGACGCGCAGGAAGACGACCACGAATCGCTGCTGGCGGACCTGGCCGCGTCGGCGCAGGCGAAGGCCGCCGAAAGCCTGGCCCTGCGCCGCGCCACCCTGCAAGCCAACGCCGACCGATTGGCAGCAGCCGCCACCGAAATGGCGCGCCGATTCGCCGCCGGCGGGCGACTGTTCACCTTCGGAAACGGCGGCAGCTGCACCGATTCCACCACCTTGGCGCGGCTGTTCGCCCGGCCCCCGATCGGCACGCCGCTACCGGCCTGGTCGTTGACCGCCGACCAGGCGATCCTTACCGCACTGGGCAACGACGTCGGATTCGACCTGGTGTTCGCCCGCCAGCTGATCGCCCGCGCACACGACGGCGACATCGCGATCGCCATGTCGACCAGCGGCAACTCGCCCAATCTGCTGACCGCGCTCGCCGAGGCGCACCAGCGCGGCCTGTACACCACCGGCTTCGCCGGATACGACGGCGGCGCCTTCGCCGACAACCCTAATGTGGACGCCTGCTTTGTCGTTCGGTCCCAAAGCGTGCACCGGATCCAGGAAGCACAGGCGCTATTGGGCTATCAATTGTGGGTGGCAGTCCACGAACGAGGCAGCCGGGATCGAGGGGCGGCATGAGCCGCGCCGGCGACTACCTTTCGTCGGGTCCGCGTTTTGCCGAGGGCGAGGTCATCGAGCGCATTGAGTCGTTTCGCCGGCGCCGTCCCCGGTTGCTCGACGACCATGTCACCCTGGCCCACGGAGCCGGGGGTAAGGCCTCGGCGGCCCTGGTCGATGCGGTGTTCGTGGAGGCGTTCCGCAACCCAGTGCTGGAGTCGCTGGGCGACGCCGCGGTGCTCCCGTTGCCCAGCGGTGAACGGGTCGCCATGTCCACTGATTCATTCGTGGTGGCGCCCAGGCGTTTTCCCGGCGGCTCGGTCGGTGCCCTGGCCGTGCACGGAACCTGCAACGACCTGGCGATGGCCGGCGCCGTGCCGTCCTGGATCTCGGCGGCCTTCGTGCTCGAGGAAGGTTTCCCTATTGCCGAGCTGAAGGAGATCGTCGCCGACATGGCGGCCGCGGCCGCGCAGGCCGGGGTGCAGATCGTCGCCGGCGACACCAAGGTGGTGCCCAGGGGCACTGCCGACGGGCTTTTCATCACTACCACCGGAACCGGGCTCATCCCGGCCGGGCGGCGGCTGTCCGCCGACGCAGTGCGCGCCGGCGACAAGGTGCTGCTGTCCGGGTCGATGGGTGACCACGGCATGGCCGTCATGCTGGCCCGCGGCGATCTGGCCATCGAGGCCAATATTCGTTCCGACACCGCCTCACTCAGCCCGTTGGTGGAGCTGCTGCTGGCGGCCGCACCGTCGACCCGCTGGCTGCGCGACGCCACCCGCGGCGGAGTCGGCACCGTCTGCAACGAACTGGCCCAGGCCTGCGGGCTCGGCGTGCTGCTGGAAGAGCAGCGGCTTCCGGTGGGCCCGATGGTCAACGGCGCGTGTGAGCTGCTGGGCATCGACCCGCTCTACGTCGCCAACGAAGGCAAGTTCGTCGCCGTCGTCGCACCGGAGGAAGCCGAGGCCGGGCTGGCCGCGGTGCGCTCACATCCGTTGGGCGCCGATGCCGCCGAAGTCGGCGAAATCGTCGCCGAACCCGCCGAAACCGTGATACTGCGAACCGGATTCGGCGGTACCCGGATCGTCGACATGCTGGTCGGCGATCCGCTGCCGCGAATCTGCTGACCTGAAGGAGCCGATATGTGCCTGGGCATTCCGGGGCGGATCGTCGAGATCACCGACCCGGCAAACTATTTGGCGAAGGTTGACGTCAGCGGAGTGCAGCGGACAATCAGCGTGCGGCTGCTGGACGACGACATGCCCGGACCCGACGATTGGGTGCTCATCCACGTCGGTTTCGCGATGGCCAAGATCGACGAGACCGAGGCGTTGCTCACCCTGGCGGCGATCCAGCAGCTGGGCGACGCCTACAGCACCGAAATGCAAGCCTTCGACTCGTCGGCGATCAGCTGAGCAGGGGTGGCACACCATGAAATTCGTTGACGAATTCCGCGACCCGGCCGCAGCGCGCAAGCTACTGACGGTGATCGAGCACCTGGCCGGCTCCGGCCCCCAGCACTTCAAGTTCATGGAGGTGTGCGGCGGGCACACCCACACCATCTACCGGCACGGCATCGAACATCTACTGCCCGACAACGTTGAGCTGGTGCACGGCCCCGGCTGCCCGGTGTGCGTGATCCCGATGGGACGCATCGACGACGCCATGTGGCTGGCCGGTCAGCCCGACGTCATCTTCACCTGCTTCGGTGACATGATGCGCGTGCCCGGCTCGAACGGCAGCTTGCTGGACGCCAAGGCACGCGGCGCTGACGTGCGCTTCGTCTATTCGCCGCTGGATGCACTCAAGATTGCGATCGACAACTCGGACAAGCAGGTGGTGTTCTTCGCGATCGGCTTCGAGACCACCGCACCCTCGACGGCGGTTACCCTGGTGCGGGCCCGCGACCTGGAGCTACCCAACTTCAGTGTGTTCTGCAACCACGTCACGATTGTGCCGCCGATCAAGGCCATCCTGGAATCACCGGACTTGCGGCTGTCGGGTTTCATTGGTCCCGGCCATGTTTCGACCGTCGTCGGTAACCGGCCCTACCGGTTTGTGCCGCAGGTGTACGGAAAACCGTTGGTAGTCTCCGGGTTTGAGCCGCTGGACATCCTGGCGTCGGTCGCGATGCTGCTGCGTCAGATCCGCGAGGGCCGCTGCGAGGTGGAAAACCAGTACAAGCGGGTGGTGTCCGAGCAGGGCAACCCGGCCGCGCTGGCGCTGATGGGCAAGGTGTTCGCGTTGCGCCCGCACTTCGAATGGCGCGGACTGGGATTCATCTCGCAAAGCGCGCTGCGGCTACACGACGACTTCGCCGACTTCGACGCCGAACTGCGGTTCGCGATGCCCGGCGTGCGGGTGGCCGACCCCAAGGCGTGCCAGTGCGGTGAGGTGCTCAAGGGCGTGCTCAAGCCCTGGGAGTGCAAGGTTTTCGGTACCGCGTGCACCCCGGAGACACCGATCGGCACCTGCATGGTGTCCCCGGAGGGAGCATGTGCGGCCTACTACAACTTCGGGCGCATGCACCGTGACGCCGCCAAACTGGTGGGGTCCTCGGGACTGGCGTAAACGGATGGCCAGCCCAGCGATCCTGGGCGCGGAGATGTTCGCCCGGTACGCCTATGCGCCCAACGCTTTGGGTTACTGCGGTCCCCCGCTGGGTGCTACGTTGCGCGACGGCTCGGCCGACGAGGTGCGAGCCGCAGCGACGAAGTTTACGGGCGCCTGGCCGTACTTGCGGGTGCTGGCGCGGCTGACCGGTATCGCGGACCCGCTGGACTACCGGCTGGTCGAATCGTATTGGCTCGGCGGCGGCGTCGGCGCCGACCTGGAGCTCGGCCGGTTCTTCGCGGAACTGCTCGCCATCATCGGCCCCCAGGCGGGACGTTACTGGTCGCACCTCACACCGCAGCTGGCCGACGAGGCCGCCGCCAATCACAGCTTTCATGTGTTCGGTGTTTATCCGTGGACTCGGTTTCTGGGGCGGGGCGTGGACGAGCACCCGTTGAGTGTCTTGGATAACTGCCGGATCACTTGGGGCACAGTTCTTTCCCGCACCGGCGATGTCGTCGAAATCTCGTGTCGGCGGCTGGCGTGGGACGGCGCGACGCTGACGTTGTCCGAGCCTTCGGCACGAGCGCTGGACGTGTGGGCCGACGGGTACAGCGCCGTTCCGGACGTCGCCGCCGGCGATGACGTCGCTGTGCATTGGGGCCGGCTATGCGGCCGGCTGCAACCAGACCAGGTGCGCTCACTGGCCGACAGCACCTACCGACAGCTGCGTGTGACCAGCCAACGCCTATCACGTGGGTAGCGTCATGCCAGACTGGCCATCATGCCCGGTTCGATCCGCGACGTGCTGCCCAGCGCGGCGGCACTGCTCGGGGTTTCCGGAGTTGCCGACAAGCTGGGTGTTGTGGACCATGTCGGCCGGGTCGAGCGCGTCCTGGTCGTCCTGGTTGACGGGATGGGCTGGCACCTGCTTCCGGAATTGGCCTGCGACGCACCGCTGCTCGCCTCGGTACTGACCGGAGCCACCGGGCGGCTCAGCCAGCTCGTCTGCGCCTTCCCGTCCACCACACCGACCAGTCTGGTATCACTGGGCACCGGAGCCGAGCCAGGTGAGCACGGCATCCTGGGCTTCACCCTTAAAATCCCGGGCACCGACCGGGTGCTCAACCACATTCGGTGGCGCGACGACCCACCGCACACCCAATGGCAGCCGCTGCCAACCTGGTTCGAGCGACTAACGCAGCACGGGGTCCCGGCACGCGTCGTGCTGCCGGAGTGGTTCCTGGGCAGCGGCCTCACCGCCGCCGCCTACCGCGGCGCCCAGTTCCGTCCGACGAGGCACGCCCAGGACTACGCCGAGCAGATCATCGACGAGCTGAGCGCGGCCCCCGGACTGGTCTACGGCTATACCGCCGAACTCGACACTGCGGCCCATGTGTTCGGCATCGGCTCCGATCAGTGGCACGCCGCGGCAACCAGTGTCGATGCCCTGCTGACCCGGCTGGTGGCGGGGTTGCCCGCCGACACGGTGCTACTGGTGACCGCCGACCACGGCGGCCTCAACGTCGCGGCGGATGCCCGCGTCGATCTCGATGCCGACCCGCGGCTGACGGCGGGAATCCGGGTGGTGGCCGGCGAACCGCGGGTGCGCTACCTGCACACGCTGCCCGGCGCCACCGCCGATGTGCTGGCCACCTGGACGGAGGTGCTTTCCGGCTGGGCCGATGTGCGCAGCCGCGAGGAGGCGGTAGCAACCGCAATGTTCGGCCCGGTCCATCCGCGGAACTTGCCGCGGATCGGCGACGTAGTGGTCACCTGTAGCAGCGACACAGCCGTGTTGGCAACCGGTCACGAACCTCCGGAAACGGCTCGCCTCATCGGCTTTCACGGCGGGGCCACTGCCGCCGAGATGGCAATCCCGTTGATCGTGTTTCCCGCTAGTTCCAAACCCCAGCCGAGGAACGCGATCCACCGGGTTGAGCACGAACCCAAGGATGAACTCGCCCCAAATCCACTGCGCATACTTGGGTTCCCGCCGAGAAGCCCTCAGTTCACCTGAACTCCGTGCAAAGCCCCCCGCCCCCACAGATCCGGACGTGAGCCGCTCGACTCATCCGGCTCTTGTCGTCTTGATCACCAGGCCGAGCGTCACGCGTCACCGCACGACACGCGACACCGGGCCTGTCTTGTTGAAAGGCACCCCGATATCGGGGATAGGCGGAAGGGATTTGCAGCAGCCCCGGTGGAAATTCCCTCATGCTGTGGGCTTCCTGTGCGGAAGTTGTCAATGTGCACTGCCGGTTAGGCATCGCTTCGACCACCAAAACCGTTAGCGGCGACAATACGACGATCCCCAGAGCCCAGGCCACGACGGCTCGTCGTCTGTTGGATCACCGGGCCGCCACCTCGTTCTCCTGCCCTCTGGTGCGCCACCAGGGCTTTCGACCAAATAGGTTGTGACCAATCCTCTCTCATGGAGCCCTCAGCAACGATGTTAGCCATTTCACCCGCCCCGATCCCTTCAGGCGGCCGACAGACATGGGAGTCAACTAGTGCCTGTTTGTCAAGTATTCGGATATCTACTGCGCAATCTAACGGCCTTCACCACCGCTGTGTACACAGATTTAACACGGCATCTAACTATCCTGAAGCAGAGCTTTTCGAAAGGACTCTCAATGAAGATGAGCAGAGAATCAGATGAGCAGGGTTGGACACCCGCCCAGTTTCAAGCTGATCCGTTCACGACTACGAAGTGAACGACAAACTACGGTCCCCAGGTCACAGTTAACAATGGCACACTGTTAGACGACCGCGCACCCGATACGCCGTGAGCTGGTGCGCTACGTCTTCGTTCTCGCCAGCGGGACGGCTCTCTGATCAGCCTCATTCATTTCCCTGTCTGGGGTAAATGCGATGGATCGGATACTGCTTGGCTAATTTCTCCAGCGCTTCACATCAAGCCATACCTGCTAAGCAAGAGTCAGTGAGCCCATCAGCACCTGAACCGAAGTCGAACACCCCGCAAACCCGGCGCCGGTCGTTGCACCCCGGACTAATCACTTCCGGCGCCGACTCATCTACAACCACTGGTGCCACTGATGTCATCAGATCCATTCACGAGGCATGGAGCATTGTTCATGAGTTTTGTAATGTTGCCGCCGGAGATTAACTCGACCCGGATGTACACCGGCCCCGGGTCGGCCTCGCTCAGGGCCGCCGCGGCAAGCTGGAACAGCGTGTCGGTTGGATTGCACTCCGCCGCCGAGTCTTACCGGGCGATGATCGCAGACTTGACCAGCTTCCAATGGCTCGGTGCATCTTCGGCTGCAATGGTCGCCTCGGTACTTCCCTACGTTGAATGGCTGGAGGCCACTGCCACACAAGCAGGACACTCGGCGATGCAGGCCGCGGCCGCGGCCACCGCCTACGAGCAGGCATTCGCGCTGACGGTGCCGCCGCCGGCCATCGCCGTCAACCGCGCGCAGCTCACGGCATTGATTACAACGAACTTCTTCGGCCAAAACACGGCTGCAATCGCCGCCACCGAGGCCGAATACGCCGAGATGTGGGCCACTGACGCGACCGTGATGACGAACTACTCCTCCACCTCTGCCGCCGCAAGAACGTTAACGCCCTTTACTTCCCCGCAACAGACCACCAACCTCGCCGGCCTGGGCGCACAAAGCGCCGCAGTCGCCAATTCCGCCGCCAACAGTGCCGCTGGCAGCGGCAACTGGCTGGGAAATCTGATCGAGGCCATAGGTATTGCGCTCTTGCCGATCGCGCCGGAACTCTCAGCAATCCTGATACCGCTGGGAGAGCTGATCAACATGATCCCCTTCCCCTCCCTCCTGGCCGACGACTTTGCTGTTCTCGACGGCCTGCTGACGTTCTACGCGACGATCGGTTCGATGCAAAACCTCCAATCGATGACCAGCGGGATCATTGGCACTGAAGACACTTTGGGCATACTTCCCCACGCAGCCGCGGCCGCCGCGGAAGCTGTGCCAAACGCGCTCGCCGTACTCGGTGGCGAGCCCGCGCTGGGCGCCGAGCTGGGCCCGATCGCAGCAGAGTTAACCAGCGGCAACAGAATTGGGCAAATGTCGGTTCCGCCCAGCTGGACCGAACCTAAGGTCACGACGATCAAGGCGCTACAGGCCACCCCGCTGACAACGCTGCCCTCCGACGAGGGTACCGCCCCCGGCATGCCCGGACTTCCCGGGATGCAGATGACCGGAACAGGCCGTGGCGGCATGGCACCCCGATACGGTGTGCGTCTGACCGTAATGACACGCCCGCTCTCGGGCGGGTAACCAAATAGCAATGGCAACAAACCGTCCGAGAACACTCAACGCATGTGCCGTGGACTGGTACGTTATCAACCTCGTTTGAGGTGTCAACGGCCAGTTTGATGTCCCCGCTGGTGGCCAATTGAAAGTCCCAGCACAGCCCCGCCGCGCTCATCGCCATAGCGCTGCTGACCTGAGGCGGACTCTGCCCACCACCACCCGGCTGCGCCGCATGAAATCCAGCCGACGGAAACGTCAGTAGATCCAGAAAACACGGTATTCGCGAGGGTTATCGCAGCGCCGCCACGCGGCTGCGATAAGCGGGATGATCGATTCGGCAGCGCACGCTGCGCTGGGATCGGCGTCATCCGGTCCCGGTCCACCGTCGTAGCTCATGGGCAACTCTACAGTGGAGTGACATAGGCGGCGCTGATGCCACCGTCAACCAGAAATGTCGACGCGGTGATGAACGATGCGTCGTCGCTGGCCAAAAATGCTACTGCAGCGGCGATTTCGTTGGGATCTGCGAAGCGGCCCAACGGCACGTGCACCAGCCGTCGAGCCGCCCGCTCGGGATCCTTGGCGAAAAGCTCTTGCAGCAGTGGCGTGTTCACCGGGCCGGGGCACAGCGCATTGACCCGGATGCCTTGGCGGGCGAACTGCACTCCGAGCTCGCGCGACATGGCCAGCACCCCACCCTTGGCGGCGGTATAGGAAATCTGCGACGTCGCGGAGCCCATCACCGCAACGAACGAGGCGGTATTGATGATCGAGCCCTTGGCGGCGGGCACCATATGCCGCAACGCGGCCCGGCAGCACAGGTAGACCGACGTGAGGTCGACGTCTTGAACACGTTGCCACGCAGCGAGTTCAGTGCTTTCGATCAGATCGTCCTCAGGCGGCGAAATGCCGGCGTTGTTGAATGCGATGTCGATGGCGCCGCAGGCGTGGGCGGCGGTGTCGAAAAGCTTGTTGACCGCGTCCTCGTCGGAAACATCCACTGGCACAAAAAGACCGGAAAGCGCTTCCGCGGCCGCGCCTCCCGCGTCGGCGTCGACATCGCCGATGACGATCATCGCCCCTTCGGCGTGCATGCGGCGGGCTGCGGCCAGCCCGATGCCGCTGCCACCGCCGGTGATGACGGCAACCCGGCCTGCCAGCCGCCGGCTCAAATCGACCATTAGCCCTCCCCCATCGCGATGAACACGTTCTTGGTCTCGGTAAAGTGCAGCGGCGCGTCCGGCCCGAGCTCACGGCCCAGACCCGACTGTTTGAAACCCCCGAATGGCGTGTTGAAGCGGACCGACGAGTGCGAGTTCACCGAGAGGTTGCCGGCCTCAACAGCCCGGGACACGCGCAGCGCACGGGAGAGGTTGTTGGTCCAGATCGATCCGGACAACCCATATGCGGTGTCGTTGGCCAGCGTGACAGCATCGTCCTCGTCGTCGAATGGTAACACCGTCACCACCGGGCCGAAGATCTCTTCAGTGACGACACGGTCAGTTCGTTGGGGCGTGAGAACCGTTGGCGCGAACCAGAATCCACGCCCCGCCGGTGCCGAGCCGCGAAACGCCACGGGAGCGTCGTCGGGCACATAGGAGGCTACCTTGGCGCGGTGCGCTGCAGATACCAGCGGGCCCATCTGGGTGTCGCGCGAGCCGGGGTCCCCGACGACGATGCTTTGCACCACTGGCTCGAGCAGTTCCATGAAACGGTCGTAAACGTTGCGCTGCACCAGGATTCGACTTCGCGCGCAGCAGTCCTGTCCGGCGTTGTCGAACACTCCGGCTGGCGCGGTCGCGGCCGCGTGCTCCAGGTCGCAGTCGGCAAAGACAATGTTGGCGCTCTTGCCACCTAACTCCAGGGTGACCCGCTTGACCTGAACAGCCGCTTCCTCCAATACCTTTCGGCCTACTTCGGTAGATCCAGTGAATACGATATTGCGCACGTCGGGGTGGGTCACCAATCGCGCTCCGACCACCGCACCCTGGCCCGGCAGCACCTGCAGCAGGTCTTGGTCCAACCCGGCCTGGACGGCCAGCTCGGCGAGCCGCATGGTGCTCAGCGGCGTCCACTCGGCGGGCTTAACCAGCACCGCGTTGCCGGCGGCGAGCGCCGGCGCGATGCCCCAGGACGCGATCACCATCGGAAAGTTCCACGGCGTGATCACCCCGACCACACCTATCGGTTCGTTGAAGGTGACGTCGATGCCGCCTGCGACGGGAATCTGCCTGCCGGACAAGCGTTCCGGGCTGGCGGCATAGAACTGCAGCACGTCGCGGACGGCGCCGGCTTCCCACTCTGCGGAGGCGATGGGATGTCCCGAATTGAGTACTTCCAACTGGGCCAGCTCGTGGCGGTGGGCGTCGACCATAGCGGCGAATGCGCGCAGGCCCGCCGCCCGTTCGGCCGGCGCTAACCGCCCCCAGCGCCGCTGCGCCGCTCGTGCCCGTTGCACC
>NZ_VTZN01000509.1 GCF_008370645.1 Mycobacterium simiae | reverse complement strand
AGTGCGTTTGGATGAGCCGATTGCTGTGGTGGGGATGGCCTGCCGGTATCCGGGTGGGGTCGATTCTGCGGATGCGTTGTGGGAGATGGTGTTCGGAGGTCGTGATGTGATCGCAGAGTTTCCGTCGGATCGTGGTTGGGATCTTGAGCGGCTTTACGATTCTGATCCAGATCGTCCGGGTACCTCGTATACGCGTAGGGGTGGTTTCCTGGACGGGGTTGCTGATTTTGATGCGGAGTTTTTTGGGATCTCGCCGCGGGAGGCGTTGGCGATGGATCCTCAGCAGCGGGTGTTGTTGGAGACCGCTTGGGAGACTTTTGAATCGGCGGGTATTGATCCGTTGTCGTTGCGGGGCAGCCAAACCGGCGTATTCGCCGGCATGATGGCGTCGCTGTACGGATTCGATGCCATCGCGTCGGCGCCGGAGATAGAGGGCCATTTCGGCACCGGCAATGCCGGCAGCGTTTTGTCGGGTCGGATTGCGTATGTGTTTGGTTTGGAGGGGCCGGCGGTGACGATT
>NZ_VTZN01000508.1 GCF_008370645.1 Mycobacterium simiae | reverse complement strand
CCCGCACCGGCCACATACAACTCACCAACTACGCCGGCCGGTACTGGCCGCAGCCCCTGATCGAGAACCAACAACGCCGCACCCGGCAGCGGCGCTCCGATGGGCGGCACCCCCGAGCCTGGCGTCAAGGCCGCGCTCATCGACACGTAGACCGTCGTTTCGGTCGGGCCGTAGGCGTTGTACATCTCCCCTCGGGCCGCCCAACGATCAACCAGCGTGGCCGGGCAGGGCTCAGCGCCCACCACCAAGGTCACCGACTCCAAATCCTGCGTCGGCAACGCCGCGGCAGCAGAAGGGGTTTGCATCAACACATCGACGTGTTCAGCGGCCAGCACGTCGTGCAAGTCGAACGGGGAGCGGGTCACGGCTTCGGGGACCACGACCAGGCGTCCCCCGTGCAGCAGTGCGCCCCACATTTCCCACACCGAGATGTCGAAGCTGTAGGAGTGCACCTGGGCCACCGTCTGTGCGGGCGCGGCGGTAAACGGGGTCGGCGAGTCGAAGAGTTGGGTGATGTTGTG
>NZ_VTZN01000507.1 GCF_008370645.1 Mycobacterium simiae | reverse complement strand
GGCGCTCGTTCGCGGTGTTGGCCGACGTGACGGTGGACACCACCGGGGCCGAAGGTGTGTTGTTCAAACAGGGCGGCGCACACGGCGGGCACGTGTTGTTCATCCAAGATGGGCGTCTGCATTACGTGTACAACTTTCTCGGCGAGCGTCAGCAACTGCTCTCGTCGGTCGCAGCGATTCCGCTGGGCAGACATCTGCTCGGCGTCCGCTATTCCCGAACGGGAACGGTCCCCAACAGCCATACGCCCCTAGGCGATCTGACCTTGTACTTCGGTCACCACGATGTCGGTAGCCTGGTGGATGTGGTGACGCATCCAGGCACGTTTGGCTTGGCAGGTGCCGGTATCACCGTCGGGCACAATGGCGGTTCGGCGGTGTCGAGCCGCTACAAAGCGCCGTTCGCCTTTACCGGCGGAACTATCGCCCAGGTGACGATCGACCTATCCGGACGACCGTATGAAGACGTGGAAAAAGAAACCGCCCTTGCTTTTTCACGCGACTAGGCGTCCAGCGCGACTGCTGTT
>NZ_VTZN01000506.1 GCF_008370645.1 Mycobacterium simiae | reverse complement strand
CCGCTGTTACCGCCGGCTCCGCCGACTGCCGTGCCGGCCCCGCCGAAGCCGCCGGCCCCGGCGCTGGAGAACAGCAATCCGGCATTGCCGCCCTTTCCGCCGGCACCACCAGTGCTAGCGAAGAGGAATCCGCCGTCGCCGCCAGTCCCGCCGCTGCCGAACAGCAGCCCGCCGGCGCCGCCGTGCCCACCGGCACCCGAGGTGCCGGTGAAACTGGCACCTCCGGCGCCGCCGGCCCCGCCGGAGCCCACGAATCTGGCGCTACCGCCAGTCCCGCCGACTCCGGCCGCGGTGCCGCCGAATCCGCCGGCACCGCCGTCACCGGCCGAGCCGACCAGCCCACCGGCGCCGCCGACGCCGCCGGCCCCACCAATGCCGGCATCCGAACTGCCGCCGGTCCCACCGGCACCGCCAGTGCCCAACAGAGCGGCGGCACCGCCGGTCCCGCCGGCACCGCCAGTGCCGATCGACGAGGTCCCGCCCGCCGCGCCGGCTCCGCCGTCGCCCCACAGCCATCCGCCGGC
>NZ_VTZN01000505.1 GCF_008370645.1 Mycobacterium simiae | reverse complement strand
CTGCCCCCGACGAACTTACGAGCGAGACCACTTAGTAAGCCATCGCCTGGGCACGGCGCACGACTTCACGAGCCTGGTGGGCGTGTAGCGCATCGACCGGGCGAGCGTTGCTCACCACATCGCGTGAGCCGTCGCGGGTAATGGTCAGCGACGGGTCGGGGGTAAACAACCAGCGCACGATCTCGGTGTCGCGGTAGCCGCCGTCGTGCAGGATCGTCAACAACCCCGGCAGGCTCTTGACCACCTGACCGGATTTGGTGAAGAACACTTGGGGCACCACCACGCCGCCGGCCCGGCGCACCGCGACCAGGTGGCCTTCGCGCAACTGCTGATGCACCTTGCTGACCGTTATCCCCAGAAGTTCGGCGACTCGGGACAGGTCGTAGGTTGGCTCGTCAGGATCCAGAACGTCGTCGCCGGCCGGAATGCTGCCCACGGCGCCAGTGTAGAACCTGGTACCGGCCGGTGTGCGCGTTGACTGCAGGTCGTCTCATTGAGTTCCCGCCACCTACGATGGCCCCGTG
>NZ_VTZN01000504.1 GCF_008370645.1 Mycobacterium simiae | reverse complement strand
GCTGCTGCTGTCAGTATCTCCGGCGGCACTAACACGAACGACATCCCGCACCTCTTCAGCAGCTCATGACCGCACAGCGGACGCCAGATTCTCGGCTAATACTCCGAATCATAGGAGTGATAGCGCTAGTAATGTGCAGTTCGGGCAAGTTTTCTCACTGCCATCGGGTTCTGCCGCTCGGAGATTCTCTCGGGTTACTTCGCATAATCCAAAACCCTTCGCGTGAAACACCATAGACACTCAGCCCGCGTGCCCGCAGGCTCCAGCGGCTGTCGTCGCCGCTGCTGGTTAGGGTTGCTGGTGGTGGCCGGCCGGGCTTGTGGTGTGCCCATGCCGCTGCGGCGCCGCCGGTGGGGTCGGTTGGAAAAGGTTTGCAACCCAGACAAATAAGAATCGCGGCAAACGCGCCCTTGAGCGGCTGGAAGGCGATACGATTCACTCTCGCTTATTTGCTCTATGGTTGATTCGCAAACCCGGGTGAGCGTCGGCCTCTCATGTCGCGGAGGGAGGACAGGGATGTCTTTTGTGTTTGCGGTGC
>NZ_VTZN01000503.1 GCF_008370645.1 Mycobacterium simiae | reverse complement strand
GTTTCGGGGCTTGCGATTTCTGCTGCCACCGGATTTATTGCCAACTTGGGCGTTCAGTCGCATTTGAACGCGGTCAAGGCCGATGGCCTGGCCACCCAATACTCGGGGCTGGCCGCCGCGACGGTGCAAGAGGGGTCGTTTACTCCAACGAGGGTGGCGACCGTGGCGAAGTCCACGGTCTCCGGTGTCAGCGGTATCTCGGCGAGCATGTCGGGTGTGTCGGCTGTGTCGGGCGCGCCGACCGTCGCCTCGTTGGCCGGCCAAGCCGGGGGTGCCGACACCGAACGCGCGCGGTTTAGCGCTCAATCGAGTGCGGCCGAAGCCGTCGGCGACGCCACAGCTAAGACCGCACCGACGCTGGAAACGCTGCCGCCCATCCCGGCGGCCAGCGTGCCGACGGTCCGCATGCCTACCCTGGCTGAGGCGTACGCGATGTCCGGGCAGGCCGCCAAGCTCTCCGGGCACCTGTCTCAGCACACGAATCTGGTCAACCAGGCGATGGGCCAGGTCCAGCAGTTCACCCAGATGGGCCAGCAGGGC
>NZ_VTZN01000502.1 GCF_008370645.1 Mycobacterium simiae | reverse complement strand
GGCGGGTCGGGTGCGCCCGGTCAAGGCGGTGGCGCCGGCGGCAACGCAGGGTTGCTCGGCAACGGTGGTGCCGGAGGCAATGGCGGAGCCGGAGGGGCCGGCGGTTCCGGCGGTGCAGGCGGGCTGTTATGGGGCAACGGCGGCGCCGGCGGGCACGGTGGGGCTGCTTCGACGGGCATCAACGGCGGCAATCCCGGCCGGGGCGGGAACGGTGGCAACGCCGTATTGTTCGGCGACGGCGGCAGCGGAGGGCGAGGTGGCACCGGCCTGGCCGGAGCAGACGGCACCAACCCCACCCCAACTGGTACAGCCGACAGCGGCATCGACGGCGGCGATGCTTCCGGCCTGGACAGACAGACCGGCGGCCCCGGCGAGACCGGCGAGCCGGGTCAACCCGGCGAGAACGGCGGTACCGGGGGAAATGGCGGCGAGGCCACTTCTGGTGTCAGCGGTCCCGCCACGGGCGGGAAGGGTGGTCAGGGCGGTGCCGCCGGTGTCGGCGCCAACGGCGGCGACGGTGGAGCCGGCGGCGACGCCCGCACC
>NZ_VTZN01000501.1 GCF_008370645.1 Mycobacterium simiae | reverse complement strand
CGAGATGCTGATCTCCGCCCAGACCCGCGATGCCCTTGCCGAAGGCATTCTGGCCGCGGTTAAGCGGCTCTATTTACTGGGCAAGAACGACCGTCCGACGGGAACCTTTACGTTCGCTGAGTTACTTGCCCATGAACTTTCGGTAGAGCGGGCCAGTAGGCTCAGCGGCTCCTGAATTTGGCGTGGGCGCCCAGATCTGGTGTCCTGTGAGTTGTGTTGCCAACCGTAGCTGCCGCACCCACTGGTTGCTGCAGCTGAGCATTTTCCAGGAGACGTTCTAGGGCGGCCTCAACTTCCGCCTTCCACCCCAGACCTTTGTCCAGCTCCAGCCGCAACCGCGGGAAGTAGGTGTGTGGCGCCACAACAACAAAACCCACGTCCATCAAAAAGTCTGCGTCGATGATGCAGTGGTCGATCGAACAGTCACCGACGACCTCGAGCACCGGCTGCACGTCCGGGGGGACCAAGCCGGGATCTTGCAACGCAGCGGTTGCCGCCGTGCGGCCGAAGGCTTCCAGGGCCCGGACACCGCGCCGAACCAGCTCGT
>NZ_VTZN01000500.1 GCF_008370645.1 Mycobacterium simiae | reverse complement strand
CGGGTGATGAGGTGTTCGGCGAAGACGCCCCCCAACGTCCCAGTGCCGCCGGTGATCAAGACCGTGCCCTGGCGATCCCACTCGGCGGGCGGAATCAGCACAATCTTTCCGGTGTGGCGGGCTTGGCTCATGTCCCGAAACGCGTGCCGCGCCTGCAGCAGGCCGTAGCTGGTGGTGGGCAGGGGCCGCAGGATGCCCGCGGTGAACAGTTCGGTCAGCGTCTGCCATGCCTGACGAAGGTCCGCCGGTTCCGCCACGTGCAGGTCATAAGCCTGGTAAACGACGCCGGGATGGGCCTGGGCGATATTGCCGGCCTCGCGGATGTCGGTCTTACCGATTTCGACAAAACTCCCACCGCGGGGCAACAGTCGCAACGAGCCGTCGACGAAGTCTCCGGCCAAGCTGTTGAGCACCACGTCAACGCCCTGCTGGTCGGTGGCAGCCGCGAACGTGTCCACGAAATCCAGCGTGCGCGAAGAAGCGATGCGCTCGGGCGGTACCCCCAACCCCCTGAGCACATGGTGCTTGCGCGGATGCGCGGTGCTAAAGACC
>NZ_VTZN01000050.1 GCF_008370645.1 Mycobacterium simiae | reverse complement strand
CCCATCGTCGAAGCATGGGTGGGCACTGACGACAGCACGATTGACCTCGGAACCCAGCGCACCGCGGTGCGATACGCATGACGGTAATACCCGCCGTCATCGTCTTCTGGTTCGAACAGCTGGCTGACAAGCCCGCCTGCGGGCGGGAAACCTGCCCGCGGGTAACCGGTCTCTCGGATGGTGAGCGACTTCCTCCCGCGCCCGAACAGCTGCCCAAGGTGCTGCAGCGCGCCATTAGTACCGCATTTACCCCAGCGGGCGTCGACCGCGCTCATTGTCCCGGGCTGCGCCGACTCGAATATTCTTTGTCCACAAACGAATTCAAGATGATTCTGCCCCCTATGCCCAGTTCCTGTCGCCGTTCGGGTCGGCCCGCGGCGTCCCACCGTGATCGGCATGCGTTATCCGTTGCAACGCACGTCCGACCGTTCCTGGCAGCAGACAACCGAGCGCGACGTGGCGCGCTGGTGGGACACCATGGCACTGGTGCGAGGGCGGGCGGTGCGGAAAGTCGTCCATATCGCTCCAGCGCGGGTCAGCGCTTTCGTGCCGGTCTTCGCGCCGTCGACCACCCAGTCCAAGGGCTACGCGCCGTGACACAGCCCACAGGTTTGAGGCGGCGGCCAGGCGGAAACCCTGACCGAGCAGGGGAGCTTTTGGAGTTGGCGCGCCAGCGCTGGTCTGTCCCTGTTGACTGAGCGCAATCGAGCGAGCGCGAGGTCGCCATGTGAATAAGCACGTAATAGGAGGAATTCATGGCGGAGAAGAGTGGCCCCCGAGAGGGCGTCGAAGGCGTCGTCGAGGGTGCGAAGGGCAAGGCAAAGGAAGTTATCGGTGCCGTGACGGGCCGTGATGACCTCAAGCACGAGGGTCAGGCGCAGCAGGACAAAGCCGACGCCCAGCGTGATGCGGCCAAGAAAGAAGCCGAGGCTGAGGCCGCTCGTGGTGGAGCGGAGACGGCGGAGGAGCGCCAAAAGGCTAATCAGTAGCTTCTAGGAGGCATGGGCCCAGTCCGATCCGGACTGGGCCCATGTGTCGGTTTTGCGCCAAGCCGATGAGCGGTCGATGCCCTCAGGCACGGTGCGCGATTTTCGAAGATTCTGCTGTCCAAGATGTTTCGTGCTCATCAGGGCGCCGCCGCAACTCGGCGTCGGCGTATCTCGTTCGATGGCGATCGGAATTCCGGCGGTTCGGCGATCACTGACAGGCGCCGCGCAGTCATCGTTCGCCAGTCGCCCGGTCCAGACCGGCCAGGGCGCCCTTGAGGTCAGCGACGAACGAGCCGTAACTGGCTTGACGGCGGTCACTGCGATCACGCAGCACTGCAGAGGGATGAACGGTAGCTGTGACGAGCGGCCTTGGATCTACTTCGGCGCCCAGAGCCGCAGGCAAACGCAAGTGCTCACCGCGATGCGCAGTAAGTCGAAACGTCTTGCCCAGCAAGGATTGCGCGGCCGTTGCACCCAGGCACACGATCACTTGCGGCCGAATTGCCTCAATCTCGGCAATCAGCCAAGGTTGGCAAGCAACGATTTCAGTTCGGCCGGGTTTTTGATGTATCCGCCGCTTGCCCTCCCTCCGGAACTTGAAGTGCTTGACCGCATTGGTCTGGTAAGTCAGCGCGGCATCGATGTTGGCGTCGTCGAGAGCTCGCTGTAGCAGCCGACCGGCTGGACCGACGAACGGGAGCCCTTCGTGGTCCTCGCGGTCCCCCGGCTGCTCACCCACCAACATGAGCGGAGCGTTGCACGTGCCGTGACCGAATACGGTTTGGGTAGCGTCCTGGTACAGCGCACACCCGTGACAGCTGCTCGCCGCGTGAGCTAACGACGCCAGTGCCCGGTTGTCTGGTAGATAAACCGCCGCGCCAACTGCGTGCTCAGCCTCTCCGAGCACGGCGATTGTACTTCTTGATCGCGTCAACCAGTTGGGACTTCGTCATCCTGGAACGACCCCGCACATCGAGGCGGCGCGCGATGCCGAGCAGATGTTGCTTGCTGGCATTGGCATCGACGCCTGCTGCCGAAGGCAGTGGGTTGTCCAACCCGCCTCTCGCAGCGCGTTGATGGGACGGGCCCTTTTGCTCTTTGGCTTCCCAGTGGTCGTCAACTTTTTCGAAACTGTGCTTGACAGCAGCATAAGCAACTCGATGCGCCCGCTCCTCGTTGCCGTACTGTTTCACGGCCGAGTCATGAGCTTTCGCAAACGTCCGCTGCGCCTTGGCGCTGGAGCGCCGCAATGTGCTGGGCAGCTCATCCAGCTTCGCTGCGCCGGTCTTGGTTGTCTTCGGCATGGCAAAACCTTTCCTGATGGGCTAGCTCATCCTCGCGCCGATTGCTGCGCCATCGCATAGGCGAGCTGTAAGAAGTCGGCGCCGGCCAGCGCGGTGAAGGTACCCGCCACCAAGCGAGTAAACCTCGGAGCAAAGATCAAGCCGATAGCAAATCCGGTGGCAACCCACATGTCCAGACAGAACGGGCACGACAACAACTCCCCCATGCTGTGCCGGAATTGATTGCCGTGCCGAGTTTGCTCGTTCACCTCGGCCGGGCCGCCCCCGCCCACGTAGCGGGTAAAGGGCGCGCGTAGCGGGCTGGTCACAGCATCTTTGGTCACCGTGCGCGACAACTTGTGGGTTCCCACTGCTGCCATGAACAGGTCAAGGACGCGCCACTGCTCGGGGAGCCTGCGCCCGGTGATCGCCGCCACCACTACGGTTGCCACCACCAACGTGCTGTATGCAGCCATGACAACCACGTACCCACCCAACGGTCGCGGATTGTCACCTCGATATTCGTCAGTCTCCTGGCGGACCAGGCCCGCCACGTCCGCGCTGACCTCCGTCACTTCTGCCACTGGTGGTGCTCCTATCGGCTAGCTTCTCGCAGGCCCGGGGTACCCGTTTCGGGAGCAAGCAATCTCGGCTAAGCCTCTTGGCCTGGTGCCGAGGCCTCGACATCGCCACAGGACATGGCGGAATGGGAGCGATGCCGTATTACGGTTCGTAGGGAGGATATGTCCTAGCCTTCAACGCGCGCGCGAGATGAACAGCGTTGCGGGCGGCTGCCGCGGTAGTGGCAGCGACCTGTTCGGGCACCTCGTCGAGATCGTTGTAGTCGGTGGTCTGCATCGCAGCTCCGGTCCAGTACGTGCTGCCCTGGGCCGGGATGGTGTAGCCGATGTCGTTGAGCGCTTGGAACGTGTCGGCGATTACCTTGTGAGCGCCATCCTCATTGCCCACCACGCTGACGATCGCTACCTTGCCGACCATCGCGGGTGTCCCGCTGTCGTCGGTGTTGGATAATTCGGCGTCCAGGCGTTCCAGGACACGTTGGGCCACACTCGACGGGTGTCCGAGCCAGATCGGCGTGCTGACCACCAGGATGTCTGCGTCCAGCACCTTGTGACGGAGGCCTGGCCACTCATCGCCACGTCCCATATCGGTTTCGACGCCAGGCGCGATGGCATGGTCTACGCAGCGGATCAGCTCGCATTCAACGTCAGCGCCGCGAAGCTCCTTGGTGAGGTGTTCGGCGATGAGCGCGCTACTCGATGGAGCCGGGCTCGGCTTGAGGCTGCACACCAGGACAATCGCGCGCAGCGGTACGTTCAACTGGCTGACCATACCGGGGTCATACCCCAATCACATCGCCGGAAACGCTGGCAAGAAGCCGCGCTTGTAGGCAACTCGCTGATCAGCACCGTTCCGCGCGGTCACCGCCGCTAGAGATCGAAAGTCGCTGATTTTCAACACTGTTGGCGGGCAGGCTCGAACCCGCCCGCTTTGGCGGCATGGCGCAGACTGCGATTGGTGGCCTGCAAGTCTTGATTGGCCGCAGCAAGCACGGCGTTGTCATCCTCGAGACTCAAGATGCGCGCAATTCCGGCCAGATTGACCCCGGCGTCCACCAAAGCGCTGATGCGTTGCAAGCGAGCCAGGTCGTCGGCACTGTAGCGCCGCGTTCCACCATCACTACGAGCGGGTGTCAGCAGTCCGTACCGCTCATATAGCCGAAGCGACTGCACGGCGATGCCGGAGAGTTCGGCTGCTACGGAGATGCCGTAAACGCCCTGATCGGGCGCTGGGGCGCCGCCTTCGCCAGAACGGTCGGCCATCACTTATCTCCTCGGCTGCAACTCCCACAGAAAACTGTCTACCACACTTGCAATTGCTATGTCGATAGTGGTATATCAAATCTATGCTGGCTGCCATAGAAATGCAGCGGCGTATCACAGTAGACCAGACTGGGAGGTGACCACCATGCTGATGCGTACCGATCCGTTCCGCGATCTGGACCGCTTCGCCCAGCAAGTGCTAGGCACGGCCGCTCGACCAGCGGTGATGCCGATGGATGCGTGGCGCGACGGCGAACGTTTCGTCGTCGAGTTCGACCTGCCAGGTATTGACCCGGCCTCGCTGGACATCGACATCGAGCGCAACGTCGTGACCCTTCGCGCCGAACGAGCTGGTGTCGACCCGAATCGGGAAATGCTGGCCAGCGAACGGCCACGTGGGGTGTTCAGCCGCCAACTGGTGCTAGGCGAAAACCTAGACACCGACCGGATCGAGGCTTCCTACCGCGAAGGGGTGCTGAGGCTGCAGATCCCAGTGGCCGAAAAAGCCAAGCCACGCAAGATTTCTGTAGCCCGCGACAACGGCCCTAAGGCCATCAACGAAGGCGACGAGCAGCATGCGGTGATAGACGCCTGATCGGCGGTGGGAAGCGCGGCGACCGCTAACGAGTGGCGACACCACGCGGCAAATCCCAGCTCCGCCACTGCGTAGCGCCGCCGGTCCCGCCAGCGCCATCGCCAGCGCCACCGCAGACCCCATACGTGACACGATCTCGGGCAGGTCGCCGCGGCTTAAGACGGCCGCGCCACGATTACGGGCATCCGCACCGAGTGCAAGACCGCATTGCTCACCGATCCCAGCAGCATGCCGCTTACGCCGCCCCGGCCGTGACTTCCAACCACGACCAGCTGGGCGGTCTTCGACCTCTCGACGAGCTGGTGGGCCGGACGATCGCAAACGACGACTCGGCGCACGGTTACCTCGGGATATCGTTCCTGCCAGCCAGCGAGTCGTTCAGCCAGACTGCACTGGGCTTCTGCCTCCACCGTCGACCAGTTGAGCCCCGGTAGCTCGACCACCTCGAGGTCGCTCCAGGCGTGCACTGCGATCAGCTCCACACCACGACGGGATGCTTCGTCGAAGGCGACCGCTGTCGCGAGTTCCGAAGCCGGTGACCCGTCGATCCCAAGCAGCACGGGCGCGTGCTGCGGATCCGGCATCAAGGGATCTTCGTCGCGGATGATCGCGACGGGACAGCGGGCGCGCCGCACCAAACTCGAACTGACCGAACCGAGCAATGCCCTGGACAACGCGCCGCGACCGGAGCTGCCCACCACCATCAGCTCCGCCTCGGCGGACATTTCCACCATCGTGGGCACCGGCGTAGAGAAGACAATCTCGCTCTTCACGGTGAGCTTGTGCTCCGAAGGGATGGATTCCTCGGCGATCTTGACGGCCGCGGCGATCACCTTGCGTCCCTCGTCTTCCTGCCAAACCGCCCACGTATCCGGATAAGGCATCGGCGGCCAGGTCGCCACGTCGGTACTCACCACGTGGACGACGGTCAGCGGGATGTTTCGCATTGCCGCGTCACGGGCCGCCCAACACACCGCGGCGTTGGATGCAGGTGAGCCGTCGGCCCCGACGACAACACCGAGATACTTTCCCGAAGTGGACATTTCGTTGTTCCTCCGTTACCCGCCGTTAGCCGGCAAACCTACGACCAGTGGTGTGTGTACGCCAATGCGGCCCGGCACGAGCGCTCCGCCCAGGCGGCGTCAACGCGTTCTTTCCCGATCACATAGGTCATGGTCTCAAAGCTATTAGACCCGTAGCGGCACTCGCGCCTACCGAACGGCCTGTCGAGCAAGGACCAAAGACCCTTCTTGGGCCTCTTTTAGCCAAGGTGACGAGCTAGCTGGGACGAACGACGATTACCGGAATTTTCGCCGAGTGGGCCACCGTGGAGCTGACCGAACCCAGCAGCATGCCGGGAAATCCCCCGCGGCCGCGACTTCCCAGGACCACCAATTGCGCGCGTTGGGTCCCTTCAAGCAGCCGGTGCGCGGGTTTGTCACAGACAAGCGATCGACGAACGTGCACATCGGGGTACTGCTCTTGCCAACCCGCCAGCCGTTCTGCGAGAACTTCCTCTCCGTGGCTTTCGCGATCTCGCCAGTCCATCCCAAGGATCGGGAACACGCCGACGTCGCTCCACGCGTGCATCGCGACCAGCTCCACGCTGCGACGGGATGCCTCGTCGAATGCCAAGGCCAGCGCGGCTTCTGAGGCCGGCGATCCGTCGACGCCCACCAATACGGCCGCGTTAGGATCGAGAGCCCCACCGTCATCGGAATGAACGACCGCTACTGGACCATGCGCATGGTGCAGCAGCGCCGAGCTCACCGAGCCCAACAACATGCGGCCTAACGCACCCATCCCCTGGCTACCCACGACAGTCATCCAGGCTTCCCTGGAGGCATCGATGAGCGCCGGCACCAGGTTGGAATACACCAACTCGGTTCGGACATCTGGCGGCTCGGCATCACCCAGGCTCTGGGTAAGCGCTTTTGTGGCCCGCGCGATCACCTCGCGCGCTTCGTCCCTCTGCCACTCCGGCATCTCCGTGTAGAGCTGACCCACCGGCCAACCAACCACTACAGGCGCGACGCCGTGCATCAAGGTGATACGCATTCGACGCATGATCGCCTCGCGGGCGGCCCAGGCTACTGCCGCATCGGCTTGCGCCGACCCATCAACGCCCACCAGGATCCCGTACTCCGTTGTACTACCCGACATTTCCACACTCCTTGCGGTGGCGCTTGCCGGCCGGCGAGATCCTGAGCCAGCCGGAGCCCCACGCCCGCGCGATCACCGCGACGTGAGTCTCGAACCGACCGTATACGACAACCGCCCACTTCAGGAGAGCCCATGGACCTTTCTTCGCCTGATTGGTCCCATCACTCGCCGGTGGCGCGAACAGCACACGCATCAGGGCAGCGGCTGTCGCCACTACTTGAAGGCGAGTCACATTGCTTCTCCTGCGGCTGAAGCCTTGCGATGACGTAAAACGGCAGCGCCACAAACAGCGTGCCACCGACGAGGTTGCCGACGCTGGTGATACAGATATTCGTGATCAGCCCGTGACTACTCATACCCCAGCCGATCCCGCAGTGCGGGGCGTCCCGGTGAAATACATTGAGCAACAATGGGAGTCCCAGAAAGCCGACGTTGGCGACGACGTGCTGATCACTGCCGATCACAAATGCGAAGGGCCCGTAGAACGCGAACCCCATCCGCGCGACATCGCTGCGGGCTTTGTAATACATGCACATAGCCGTTTGCAGAAACCATGTGCAGAGTACGGCCAGGAGGAACGCCGTCCACAAGGGTTGACCGGCTTTCTGGGCGCCTACTGTTGCCGCACGCGCCGCGAAAGCGCCCAAATACGGACCGCCGGCTGCGGCGCAGACCGCCGCAAACACCAGTGTGCCAGCGATATTGCCGATCAGTCCGATGACTAGCAGCTGCAAGTAGCCAGCAAAGCTCATCCGCCCCTGCAGCACCGCGAAGCAGCCGGCCGCCATGTCGGCGGTAATCAGCGACGCACCTGACACAAGGATCAGAACGAACGACATGCCGAACGCCAACCCCATCAGCAAGCTGGCAATACCTGGGGTGGTAATCCCGGTGCTGACAACCAAGGACAACAGCGCGCCAAACCCCACCATCGCGCCGCCAATCAGTGAACGCAGCAAGAATGCCCCTGGGTGGGCAGATTTCATGAGCGCCATATCTGCTATTCGGGTCACCATAGCCGGCACGCTCAGCGGTTCGAATGGATCACCAGTTCGGCTACCGGTGGGCAACGGTCGTGCGCGGTCCGGGCCCACGGCAAGCTGAAACATCTGTGCGTCCCAGCTCAAGAAGCCACGGAATCGACGGTGTCCGCCCAATCATGCATTCGCCCCGAGTAATAGAGCAGCGGCAGGATACCGCGGCGGCGCGCGGCGCAAACCCTGACCAACAGGATGACATGGTCACCCGCGTCGTAAATTCGATCGACAAGTCCACTCACCGAGGCGGCCGCACCGGCAAGAACGGGACAGCCACCGTCATCGGTGTCGAATTGGACTCCGTCGAACCGATCCTCGACCTTGCTGGCGAACCGGCGCGCCACGTCCGCTTGGTGGTGCGCCAGCACGTTGATGGCCACGGAGCTCTGCATGCGGAATGCCGGAAGGCTGCCTGCGCTGCGTGCCACGCACAGTAGCAACAGCGGCGGATCGATCGACACCGAGGCAAACGAGCTGATGGTCATACCTATCGGCCTGTCACCCAGTCGGGTGGTCACCACGGTAACGCCGGAAGGGAAGGCGCCCATGGCATTTCGCATCGATCTGGCGTCTACGGGTTGCTGCACCCGCGTACCTGCACTCGTCATTGTTGACCTTTCCGAAAGGCGTTGATCGTGTTGATGACCCCCGCTATGTGCTCGGCGCTGAGCTTTTCCCCGTCGAAGACGTGGTTAAGCAGGATCTTGAGGTCGAGCATCTGTTGCAGATAGATGAGGCACGGCGGGCACTCTTCGAGGTGTTTAGCCACGATCGCTCCCCACTCATCGGGGTCCGCGTCGACCAGGTCGTCGACAAGTCGAACGAAGTCAACGCAGTCGATCGCGGGGACTGTGTTGTCGTAGACGGTCATCGTTGATACCGCTTTTCCAGTTCATGTCGGAGGTTTCCGCGGGCTCGGTAGAGCAGAGCGCGTTGCGCTTCTGCTGATAGCTCGAGAATCACCGCCGCCTCCTCCGCGGAGGTACCGATCAGGTCGCGCAGGATAATGAGCTGTCGCTGCCGTGCGGGCAGCGCATCAAGCGCCGCCCGCACGTAGTCGACGACCTCCCTTGCCACCGTCTGGTCCTCCGGGAGAAATCGCCTCGACGGCGGCAGGCTCCAGTGCCCAGCGTCAGAGTGGCCGGCAGGATGCATGCGGCGCGTCAGCGGGTCGACCTCGTCGGTGGCCAGCACCTCGTATTCGCGGATCCGGGATTCGCGGCGTCGGTGCCGCGATGCAGTGTTCTTGACAATCCCGAACAACCAGGTGGCCACCGATGAGCGGCCCTCGAACGACACCGAAGACTGCATTGCTTGCAGCCAGGCTTCTTGTACCGCCTCTTCAGCCGCCGCTGGCGAAGTCACCATTGTGCAAGCGAAATTCACCATTTGCCGGTGATAGTCCCGCACCAAGATGGCCAGCGGAATTCCGCCGACCATGTGCTCGGCTGCGGGTCCGGGTGGGACCGCGACCGGGGTCATCGTTGACCTACACGGTCAGTCAACGGCATCCACCCAACTCCCACCGCAGCTGAGCCTCCGACGGCGACTGCACGGGCAAGAACGCGGCCTCCCGGTACCGCCGGCTGGCCGGTGTCCTACTCGCATACCCCTTGCCTCCAGCCGTACGGATCTCTAGATCAGCTGCAGCAGTAGCGATCTCGGCCGCGCCGAGGCGCAGTGACAGCAACTCTTTCTTGCTCGGCGGCCGATCTCGGCCGACCGACGATGCCAAGCCAGTCAAGGTCGTCTCCGCCAAGGCGAGCTTTCCCGCAATCAGGTCCAGCTCGGGAGCGAAGACCGCGTTCACTCCGGTGAGGCCGACCCGGCACTGCGTTATCGTGGTCCTGGCTAGGCCGATACACATCGCTGATTGCAGCACCAAGAAGGTCGGGCGGACCGCATCCAGGAACCCTTCAAAGTCGGTGGACAACAGTTGCTCGTCGGCGGCATACACGTCCTTCAATTCCAGGAACGACGAGGCCGTGCTCCCCATGGCTAAAAGTTCGAAGTGATCACCGATGGTGATGCCCATTGTGCTCAAAGGCAGGGCCAGGATTACCTTGTCGCCACCCGCGGTGCGCGCCGCGGTCACCAGAATCGAGTCGTGGTACAGGTTACTGGCCCACCTGATAGATCCACTCAACTGGTAACCCCCCGCGACGGGCACGGCCGTAAGTTCGAGGCTGCCACACCCGGCCGCGTCTTTGAAAGCCGCGGCCATGCCTGTGATCCCCAGTGCGGCGCCGGTCAGCAGCCGCTCGGCGGTGACGAGGCTGTATTCCGTCGCAGCGGTGAGCAAATACTCGATCGCCATGCGATTAGCCCACACACAGAACCCCGTACTCATGCACTCCCCCGAGATCATCCGAATCACGGCGGCCATCTCCGGGAGCCGTCCGTCAGCGTTGCCGGGAGCGCCTAGTCCGAGTAGCCCGACAGCACCCAGGCCGGCAAAGCTGCGGCGGGCCGTGTCGTCGCCGCGGTCCAGCACACCGGCATGCGCGCGAATGTCAGCCAGAAGCTCCGAACCCAGTAATTCGGTCGCGGCGTCCATGGTCGCGGTCACGACATCACCTCCGGTTCAGTGTTATTCCATTGGTAGTCGAGAAATTTGCCGTCGAAGGTCACTATGACCCGATCACCGTGCGGATCCGTACGACGTTCGACGCTCATTCGGAAGTTGATCGCACTCATGATTCCGTCGCCGAACTCCTCAGCGATCAGCTCCTTGATCGCCGGCCCGTAGATCGACAGCGCCTCATGAAACCGGGCGATCGTCGGATCCAACGACGCCGATTCGTCACTTCCCCGGTAGGGCGGCAGCTGCAGACTAGCGACGGCGTCGTCGCCGAGATCCAGCATCGATGCGATGGTCGAGGCATCATTGCCCGACAGGGGGTGCTGGCCAAGGAGCGCCGCGACGGTCCATACCTTGTCCTTATTGATGGCGTCGGCAATCTTGGCCCAGCTCAATCCTTTTGCTACCCGAGACAGCTTGATGGTTTCGCCGAGTTGCAGTTTGGTCGCGTTGTAGGTCATCGAGATGCCTAGTCGAGGGTCAGGGTTGACTCGACGCTTGCCGGACGGCGGAATGTGTTTACCACCGGCGACCAGGCAATCGCGTTCTCGTGGATCTGCTTCAGCGTTTCTGCCTCGGCATCTCCAGCGAGCGCGACCTTGCAGCGCACCGCAGTGAAGCCGAGGACCTTGTCGGCCGGTGTATCGCCAACGCCCCACACGGCAGAAATGTCGATGTCGCCTTCCATCTCCACTTCGATCTTGGTCAGAGTCACGCCACGGTGGGTGGCGTTGGCCAGCAGACCTACTGAGATGCAGGAGCCAAGGGCCGCCAGGGTGGTCTCGGAGGGATTGGGCGCTGAGTCGTCGCCCAGCAGCGCGGGCGGTTCGCCGACGAGCATCGGCGCCAGGTCGCGTACGTAGGTCATGTTGCGGAATCCGGACTCACACACTGTCTTGGCCTTCAGCGTCTTCTTGCCGGTGTTGGGGTCCGCCTTGGCGTTGCACGACAGCCGGTCTAGGCCTTGCGCATCGATGACAAGCACGTCGGTCATGAAATCCTCCGGTTCTCAGATCGATTGGTTTTCGTTCTCACGGCTTTAGTGTCCGGCTGCAACCAAAACGTGACGGTCATTCATCGTGATTTACCCAATCGAAACGAACATCACATGTTTGAAACACGCGGGCGCATCCGGGAACCGCGCGTAAGCACTGCGATCGGACGTCCGGCGCAGGTTGACTAGCGCTGCCCAGCAGAGATTTTGGTGGATCGGATGAAATCCGAATCCCATGGGAGGACCGGTTACGTCCTCAGCTCGGACAACGGCGCCGCATGCCGGCCGCTAGGCCGTGGGTTGGGTCACGAAGTCGATGAGTTCCTCAACGCGGCCGATGAGTGCCGGATCCAAGTCATTCCAGTCGCGTACTTTCGAGCGAATGCGTCGCCACGCGGTGGCGATGTCCGTCTGGTTGGCGTGCGGCCAGCCAAGCGCCTCGCAGATTCCGTGTTTCCATTCGATGTTCCGGGGCACGACGGGCCATGCCTGCAAGCCGAGTCGCTGCGGCTTCACCGCCTGCCAGATATCGACGTACGGGTGACCGACGACCAGCGTGTCTGATCCACCCGGCCCGCCACGCACCGCGTCGGCGATGCGTGCCTCCTTGGACCCGGGGACCAGATGGTCGACGAGCACGCCGAGTCGACAGCGCGGCTCGGGACGGAAGTCGGCGACGATCCGGACCAGGTCGTCGACCCCGCCGAGGTGCTCCACCACAACGCCTTCGATGCGCAGGTCTTCGCCCCACACCTGTGCGATGAGCTCGGCGTCGTGACGGCCCTCGACGTATATCCGACTGGTCCGCGCAACCCGGGCGCGGGCGCCCGGAACCGCGACCGAGCCGGATGCCGTTCGCTTCAGTGCAGTCGGCGTTGGCCGGCGCGGAGCTGTGAGGATCACCGGTCGACCGTCGAGCAGGTAACCGGGACCGAGCGGAAAACCGCGGGTCTTACCGTGCCGGTCTTCGAGGTCGATACGGCCATATTCGACTCGGACCACGGCGCCGACGTAGCCGGTTTCGGCGTCCTCGACCACCATGCCGATCTCGACCGGATGCTCAACCGATCGCGGCGGGCGCCGCGCTCCCCCGGACAAGACGTCGCTGCCATAACGATCCACCACGCGGCAATATTAGGCAGTTGCTCGCCGGACGCGGTTGCGGCGCGCCGTGGCCGTCTAGCGGAAAATGGCTGTCTCGGAGCGGCTTTGGCTGCCCGCGCACACCATGGCTCGGTTTTCGGCGCGCCGGTACGGCGTTCGGGGAATGTCGCACGTGCTCACCGAGTCGGCTGCCATGCCACTGCATCGAGTGTGCAGTGACGGCTTTGAGTGCGCATGTGGGGCGAGAACGCCCACGATCGGCCGCCCTGCCGGCGCACTCGGCGCCGCCAGCGCGCACTCTTGAATCCCGATATTGGTAAGCAGGGACTTACGGTTCGTGGTCACTTACCAAGTGGGCGCCCAGCCTTGGCAGGCGCTGGCCGACGGGACTCGGCGCGCCATCATGGAACGTCTTGCTCATGGCCCGTCGGCCGTGGGTGAACTGGCTCGCGATCTGCCCGTCAGCCGGCCGGCGGTGTCACAGCACCTCAAGGTGCTCAAGGCAGCCGGGCTGGTCTGCGACCGCGCCGCGGGCACGCGTCGGGTCTACCAGCTCGACCCGACCGGCCTCGAGGCACTACGGGCCGACCTCAACTGGTTCTGGATACAAGCCCTGACCAGCTACGCACAGACCATCGACATCGAAGGAGACCGCGGATGACACGTCTGGCAAGCACCGCAATCCGGCACCGTCTCGTCGTCAATGCCTCGATCGAGCGCGCCTTCAGCGTGTTCACCGCTCGGTTTGGCGACTTCAAGCCCCGCGAGCACAACCTACTTAGGGTGCCGATCGCCGAAACAGTATTCGAATGCGTTGCGGGAGCGCACATCTACGACCGTAGCGGCGACTACAGTGTATGCAGATGGGCGCGGGTGCTGGTCTCGAGCACGGACCCAAGGACTGCGGCTATGCGCAACCGACGTCGACTGGACCCCACGGCAGCGGGCTTGAAGTGATCGGACCCGGTGAGGCATTGCTGATGGCCATGGCCGGCAGAGCCGCGGCCGTCACCGACCTCAGCGGTCCCGGCCAACGCACGCTCGCGCAACGACTGAGCTGATTGCCGCTTCGACCAACCGTTGGCCCGCAGCGCTTACACCAGCGGTGTGGCGGGGCCGCCGCACTCTGCGATGTAATCGCGGTAGTTCCAGGTCTTCAAGAAATCTTGACCCGCTTGAAATCCGCGTTGGTACAGGGCCTCGCGTTGTTCGGTGCTGATACTGAAGTCGATTGGGCTAATGGCATTCGCCGGCACGAAGATAGTGCGCCGCACGGTACATGGGTCGTCAATGTAGGCGTTGTCCTGATTGCTGACCAACGTCTCAATTGCGGCGATTCCCAATGACACCGGCCCGTGAACCGGACGAGTGGGCGGAATACCCGGACGTGACGACAGCCGAATCCCGAAGGTCGGCCACTCCGGTCCGCCGTCGGATCGGTCGAACAGCGCCACCGGAAAGTTCGACAGTAACCCTCCGTCAACCCAAGTCGCGCCGGCGACCCGAACCGGCTCGAACACGAACGGAATCGCCGCCGAGGCATGGACTGCGCGGGCCACCGAGAAGTCGTCCGGGTCAATGCCATAGGAGTCCAAGTCCCAGGGGATGCGAACCAGCCGCCGCCGAGACAGGTCGCTGGCTGTGACCACCAGCGACCAGGCGAATTGCTCAGGCTCATCGCCGGTACGCAGGTCAGCGAAAGTACGCACGCCCAGGTCATTGAGTAAACCGCTGAGCAGCTTTTCCAGATAGTCTCCCTGATAGACACCATCTGACACCAGCAGCGAGAGCACCCCACCTATCAACGGCACCTGTCCAACGAGACTGCGGTCGAGGAACTTTGAGTAGTCGATGCTGCGCATTATCTCGGAAAGACGTGTCAGCGGCTCGCCCGCAACCTGCAAGGCGGCGACCAGTGCGGCGACGATCGCACCGGCGCTGGTCCCTGCGACACGGGGAAACGTGTAGCCGGCCAACCCCAGCGCGTCCACCGCACCGACCAGCCCGATCCCCCGAACCCCGCCACCCTCGCACACCAGATCGACACGCTGTGTCTTCACGGCCGCCACCATAGCCGCATCATCGGCTGCCGTCGGTGTGCGACGCGCCGGAGCTCAGCCGATCCGACGGCCGTCGACCCCGAAGAAGTGCAGCTGCCCGGGTTGCGGGTGCAAACGCACACGGCTGCCACGCTGGGGCGGGTCGATGCCGTCAGTGCGAGCGACGACGGCCTGACCGATGACCTCGCCTGACCCCCTGTGACGGCCATACAGATAGGCGTCTGCGCCGAGCTCCTCCACCACGTCAACCTCCATTTCGACACCTACGTCGCCTACCTCGAAGTGTTCGGGACGTACGCCGACGATGATTTCGCTTGCGGTGGTGGCTATCTCGCGCGGCACCGGGATTGGGTAATCCCCTATCATCACCGAGGAATTGACAATCGCAAGCGTGAACAAGTTCATGGCCGGCGATCCGATGAATCCGGCAACAAAAACGTTATCGGGGTTACGGTACAGCGCGCGGGGGGCCGCGCACTGCTGCAGCACTCCGTCGCGCAGCACCGCGACGCGATCACCCATGGTCATGGCCTCGACCTGATCGTGGGTAACGTACACGGTCGTAGTTCCGAGTTGACGTTGCAACGCGGCGATCTGGTTACGGGTTTGCACCCGCAGTTTGGCGTCGAGATTGGACAACGGCTCGTCCATCAGAAAAACCTGGGGACGGCGCACAATTGCGCGCCCCATCGCCACCCGCTGGCGCTGCCCCCCGGAAAGCTCCTTGGGCTTGCGGTCCAGATATGGTTGCAAGTCGAGCAACTTCGCTGCGGCTAACACCCTTTCGCGGATCTCCGGCTTGGAAGTCTTGGCCACCTTCAACGCGAAGCCCATGTTCTGTGCCACCGTCATGTGTGGGTAGAGGGCATAGTTCTGGAAGACCATGGCAACGTCGCGATCCTTGGGGCTTACCCGGGTGACGTCGCGTTCGCCGATCCGGATCCGCCCCGAATCCAGCGGCTCCAATCCGGACACTATGCGCAGCGAGGTCGTCTTGCCGCACCCGGATGGTCCGACCAGCACGACGAACTCGCCGTCGCCGACGACTAGATCGAGACCGTCGAGTGCGGGTCGCTCTGCGCCCGGATACTGCCGCGTCGCCCCCTCAAACCTGACCGAAGCCATGCGGCTACCCACCCAGCCCAGTCGCGGCGATGCCGCGGATAAAGGAGCGCTGCGCGACCGCATAGATAAGGACCAACGGCAACAGGATCAGCATCGACGTTGCCATGAAAATAGGCCACCGCCCGACGTATTCACCTCGCAACCGCACCAGGCCAAGGGTCAGTGTGGCCAGACTGTTGCGTTGAATCATCAGTAGCGGCCACAGGAAATCGTTCCACACGTTGACCCAGGTGAGCACTCCCAGCACCATCACCGCCGGCCTGGCATGTGGTAACAGGATGCGCCAGTAGATCTGCCAGGGCGAGCAGCCGTCCAGAATCGCCGCTTCTTCCAGATCGGTGGGAAGCGTGAGGAAAAACTGCCGCATCAGGTAGGTGCCGAAGGCGCTACCGAACAACCCCGGCACAATCATCGCCCATGGCGTGTCCACCCACCCGAGCGTGCGCATCAAAATGAACTGTGGGATCACCGTGACCGTCAACGGAACCATCAGCGTGCCCAGATACAAAACGAACAAAGTGTCGCGGCCGCGGAAATGCAGGCGCGCAAAGGCATATCCGGCCAGCGAGCAAAAGAATACTTGGCCGGCGGTGACACATCCGGCATACCACACCGTGTTGAAGAACATCCGCCAGAATGGCATCAGCGCAAACACCTCAAGGTAATTGGACCACTGCGGGTGTGCCGGGACCAACGTCGGCTCGCTCACCTCGCCTTCCCCCTTCAGCGAGCCCGACAGTGCCCACATGATCGGAAACAGGGCACACCAGGCGATCGCGATCAGCGCGATGTACAGGACCGCAGCGCGAAAGAAGTTGCGGTTGAACACTCGATCAGCCGAGTCCACGGGAAACCTCCCACGAGCGGCGCCGCGTGAGGCGCAGTTGCAGTACGGTCAACGCCAGCAAGATGGCGAACATCACCCAGGCCAGCGCCGACGCGTAACCGAATTCCAGGAACCCAAAGGCGTTTTGGAACAGCATGATGCCTAAGACATAGGTTCCCGTTTCCGGTCCCCCGTTCGCACCGGTGAGAACGTACACCAGATCAAAAGCCTGGAATGCGTGGATGATCGAAATGACAACCACGAAGGACATTGCGCCGCGGATCAACGGCACCGTGATCGACACGAACTGCCGTATTTCGCCGGCGCCGTCGATTCTGGCCGCTTCGTAGACAGTTTCAGGAACCCCTTGCATCGCGGCCAACAGGACGACGGTGGCAAAGGGCACGCTTCGCCACACACTGACCAGGCATAGCGAAGCCATGGCCCATCGTGGTTCGATCAGCCACGGGATCGGGCCGATCCCCACCCAGCTCAACATGATGTTGAGTAATCCGTTATTGGTATCGAAGACAAACTGCCAGATGACCGCCATCACCACCGACGAGATGGCCAGCGGCAGGAATGTGATCGTCCGAAAGATGCCTATGCCCTTGACTTTCCGATTCAACACCGCGGCGACAACGAGGCTGATGAGAACGGTCGGCACAACCGTGCCGAGGGTGAAGATCACCGTGTTGCGCACGGCGATGAGAAACAGCGGGTCCGAGGTGAAAAGGTTTCGGAAGTTCCTTAGACCGACAAACCTCGGCGCAGTAAACAGATCCCAGCTCTCAAAGCTCATGTACAGCGAGAACCCGAGCGGAAACAGCAGGAAAATCACAACCGCTGCCAGGTTGGGCGCGACAAAGAGACGGCCGGCCCACGGCCGTCGCCGCCAGAGCTGGTCGCGCTTTCGCGCCTCGATCCATGTCACGGAGTACGCAGCACCTCGTCGACGGCGTGCGATAGACGGGCCAGCGATGTCGCCGGCCGAGACCCCCTGAGCACCGGCCCGAAGCCGCGTTCCATGAGGGCGTAGACCTTGGGCCACGCCGGGGTGATCGGCAGGCCCTGGGAGTGGCTCGGCCCTTGAGTGAGCACGGCGAGATTATCAACCCTACTGTGCGCTTTGGCGAACCCGGCGGAGTTGATGGCAGACCACAGAACCGGCACGAAGAGGTTGGTTTCGCCGATCAATGCCTGACCGACCGGTCCGGTTGCAAATTTGACAAACTCCCACGCCTGCTCCTGGCGGTGACTGCTCGCGGCAATGGCCAGACCGGTAGCGCCGATATTGGAGCAGGGAGCACGCCCGTTGGGACCCAGCGGCAGCGCGGTGACATTGAAATCCAAGCCGTTGGCCCGGTCGAAAGTCTGGTACCGCCAGTGCCCGCCCAGCGCCATCGCCGCGTTACCCCGAGCAAACAGATCGGGCGTGGCCGTCGACTGCAGCTCGGATGCGGTGGGCGCCACTTGGTGTCTGCTGGCCAGGTCGGCGTAGAACTGGACGGCATCGACGAAGGCGTCCTGGTCAAAATTGAGGTGAGTCGGGTTCATTCTGGGCGAGGACCACGGCACGCCATTGTTCATGGCGAACAGCCCGGCGGAGATGCTGGGGACGAAGGTGTCGACAAACCCCCATTGCGTGACGCGTCCGGCTGCATCACGCTTGGTGAGCGCGCGAGCGGCGTCGAGAAATTCGGCGAAACTCCACGGCTGTTCCCAGCTGGTCGGGGGCGGCCGCACGCCCGTCTCGGCGAAAAGCCGCTTGTTGTAATACAAATAATTCCCTGACCATTGCTCCGGCAGGGCGTATTGGCCTCCGTCGTAGGTGAAGGTGTCATACAGCGCATCGATGCTGTTGGGCGGCAGCTCGGCTGCAAAACTTCGATCCCGCGCCAGCATGGTGTTGAGGTCCAAGAACACTCCCCGATCAGCCAACCCCGGGTAACTCAACTCCCACGCCATAAGCACATCCGGGCACTTGCCGCCGGCGCAAAACGTCGACACCTGTTGCAGGGGGCCAGGTCCGGACAGCAACGGCCGCACCTTGATATCGGGGTGGCGGCGCTGGAACTCCTCGATGATGCGCATTCGGGCGACCGCTTCGTCAGGATTGGCCGCGAAGAAGAAGGTCACCACGTCCTCGTCGGCACCGCAGCCCGTGGCCCACGGTGCCAGTGCCGCCGCGGTGAGTGCGCCAGCGCCCCGCAATAGGCTGCGCCGTGCCAACGGCCTAGTTACCATTTGATGCTCCCGTTTCGGCCTCGGCGCCAACGCTGACTGTACGCGAGGCCGTCAGAAAAGCTTCGAGGCAAACCCCGTCGGCGGCGGACCGCGCCGAGCAAGTGAAAACGCGACCGTCGGCGCCTTAGGCCGAGGTTCCCGCCGCCAACTCCTGCGATTCCTGGGGCATCTCGTCGCTATCCGGGCCAGAGCCCGCGCCGTCGGTCAGATCGTCCGCGGTGAGCTGGGTCGCGTTCTTGCCGCCCAGATATTGGGTGAGCCCGGACTTTTCGTAGTGGGTCTTGATCCGGTCGCTCATCAGCCCGATGTATTCGAGGTTGGGAATGAGCCGCTCGAACATGATGCTGCGGAACTTGACCATGCTGGGTGAGTCCAGCATCTGTTCGTCCCAGACCTTGAGCGGCACCTTGTGGGAGAACCACTCCTCGTACACCTCGTGCATCAGAAACCGGTTACGCATCAGCAGCGCCACCTCGTATACCCAGTCTTCGCGCTCGCGACGTTCCTTCTCCGAGATGTTGTGGGTGATGTGGTCGTGCAAGGCCAGCACGCCGTAATGCACGTGGCGGGCTTCGTCCTGGATCACCATCTTGAGCAACTGTTTGAGCAGCGGCTCGCGCGTCTGCTGGTAAATGGTGGTGAAGGCGCCGAGTGCTAGGCCTTCGATCATTATTTGCATCCCGAGAAATTTGAAATCCCAACGGCTATCGGTCATCAGCTCGTCGATGAGGACAAAAAGATTGTCGTTGATGGTGTAGATCTTCTCGAGCTTGGTGTCGAGGTAGCGCAGAAACACCTCAAGGTGACGACCCTCGTCCATCACCTGCGTTGCACCGTAGAGCTTCGCGTCGGTCCAGTGCACGCACTCGGTCACCTGAGCGGAGGCGAACAGGGCACCTTGCTCACCGTGCATGAACTGGCTGAGCAGCCACGCCGCGATGTCCCAGGTCAGCTTGCGCTCCTCCAGCGCCGTCAGTCTGACGCCCAATCCTTCGATCTCGTTGAACGGCACGAAGCTGCGCGGCAGGATTTGCGCGTTGGGGTCATCCGGGGTGACGTCGAGCTCCCACGGCAAGTCGCTGTCACCGTCCCACTGCTTGGACACCGCCCGACGGTACAGCTCGTACATCTCGGTGAAGTCGCTTTGGTAGTTGAGCCGGAAGTGCGCACTGTGGTGGGCAGGCATGTCCACGTGATCGCCACGCTTGCCTTTGCCTAGTACCAGTCCCCGTACCGCCGACGGTGCCATGGCGGCCGCAACTTTTGGGTTCTGCACCGACAGCATCAATCCGACACTGTCGAGGGTCTTGTGAATCTTGTTCTGCGCTTTGATCGGCAGGCCGCGCACCATCGATTCCACCGACGTTTTCACTGCCGAAGCCATCTATAACCTCCTGGGATTTAAGCGTCGAGGACGACGTTTTCTTGGGCGTATGCCGAGCAGCTAAGGATGTAGCCACCGGATCGTTCTTGCTCAGTCAGGCAGTTGGGTTCGTCGACTGCGACGGCGCCACTGATCACTTTGAGTTTGCACGAAGCGCAACCGCCAACGGTGCAACTGAAGTCGAGCCGCAACCCGCTGCGCAGACCCGCCTCCAGAATCGTCTCGCCCGGCTGCTGCGTGATCGTGCGACCCGAGGCACAGAACTCCACGTCGTGCGGTTCAGTCGGCAGCGTGCCAGTGTGCTGGGGCGCCGCGTAGAACCGTTCCCGATGGATACGACCGGCGGCGACGCCGGCGAGCGTCAACGCTGCCGCAGTGTCGTCCATCAATTCCGTTGGGCCACAGAGAAACACCTGAGCATCCGGGCCGGCCGTCAGTAACCCGGCGGCACGCTCTCCGGTGAGCCGCCCGGCCTCGCCCGGCCATGCCGGCTCCGGCTGCGAGAGCACATGGACCACCCGCAACTGCGGATAGGCATCGACCAACGCCGACAACCGCCGCGCGAAGATGATCTCACTTTGCCGGCGTGCGGCGTACACCAACGAGATCTCGCGTTCGGGCGACTGTAGCAGCGCCGTTTCGACCATGCTGATCACCGGAGTGATGCCGCTGCCGGCCGCTAAGAACAACAGCGGTGCAGAGTCATCGTCCGGAAGCAAGAAATCGCCCGATGGCCCGAGCACCGTGTACTCGTACCCGGCAACAACGTGGTGATGTACGAAGTTCGACGCAACGCCACTGTCGATCGCCTTAACGGTGCACGCCAGCCGATGACCCTCGGCGGCGCAAATCGAATACGCCCGCTTGACGGTGGCACCATCGATGTCGAAGCAGTGGGTCAAGTATTGCCCGGCTCGGAATTCGACCGGTTGCCTGTCGAGGGTCTCCAACACCAAGGTCACCGCGTTATCGGTCTCCCGGATCACTTCGACGACCCGGACCTGGCGGCGCACCGACATCATCCGAGACTGACCCCACCGGCGAGATGGGCCGTCGGGGCGGGGCACGGTAACTGGATTGAACTTCTTCCGCCGGACGTGGGCAACCCGCGCAACCAGCGATCGCGGCATGGTCGGAAGACTCGGCATCTGGTCCCCTGGGACAAAGTAGGAACTGGACAGTTCCAACAATATGACACATGTCACGTTTGGTGTAGAGCCAAAAGTCACTATTTCAACGGCGGACGGGTAAATCTCCAGCGTCGCCGCCGACCAAGACACGGGTATGCGTGGTCATCAATCAGCGGGACCGCGACACGGCCAGGACCTGACAGTGGCGCGGTGCTGTGTCACGATGATGTGGTGATCCGCGTCGTGAGACCATTTCGCGGCGTCAGCGCAGAGGAGCGACGCGACCTGCGCCGTCATCAGTTGCTCGAGGCGTGCCTAGAAGTTGCCGGCACCGCCGGGATGGCGGCGACAACGATCGAGGCAGTCAGTCGGCAGGCTGGCCTGTCGAAGCGCTATTTCTATGAGAGCTTCCGCACCCGCGACGAGCTGTTTGTGGCCGTAGCACAGCAATTGATCGCCGAAATCAACGGTCGTGTCCTCGACTCGATGACCGATTCGGCCTCCGAGCTGATTGATCGCGCGCGCACGGGCATCGGCCGGGTTATCACGGTGCTGACCGACGATCCACGCAAAGCGCGGTTGTTCACCGAGCTGATCGGCAGCGAGCTGCTCAAGGACACCGTCGGCGGCGCCGAGCACGAACTTGCCGAGCTGCTAACCCAGCTGCTGCTCGCCGGAACCGACTACGACCAGAGCCAGTACGATCGCCTGCGGCTCGCCACCCTGGTGATCGTGGCGGGCACGGCCAAGGCCGTCACCAGTTGGCTCGACGCAAAGCTCACTGTGTCCCGCAACGACCTCATTGAGGAGGTGGCCCAGATGTCGGTCGCCGCGGCGCACACGGTGCGCAGCGACCTCTGAGCACCAATTGCGTCGAGCGCGCTCTGCTGAGGAGGACACGCCGCGCGATGCCGCCGTGGCCGCGCGTGCGGTGGGTCTGCTTTTGATGGATGGGGCCGGATCGGCGCCAACCCACCGGACGCAGTCAGGCTGGGAAGTAACGGATCCGGTTGATGTGAGGGCCGCGTCCGGCCACGTCGGCCAATATGATGCCGCGCCCGTGATCGCACGCGAGCGACACGGTGACGGTTGAACCAGCGCCATTGATCTTTGCCCAGCTGGCTGCCCGCAGCTGGTCGACGAGTTCGGCCAGGAGCAACACGTCGTCATCGCCCAAAGTTATTGGGGCACCAGGTGACAGTGTGCGCTGTGCGGAGTCTATGTCGGCACGAGCGACTGCGTCGAGAAACGTCGTCACCAGCGTCCGGTGACGAGCGCCCGCGCGTCGAAAACCGGTCATGAAGCCAGCGGCCCCGCGCAGACCCTGGTTGCGCAGTAAGCCTCGGGAGAGGTTCAGTGCTGGTGGGATCGCCGAAGAACCGCTTCGCAGGAATTGCAGCATCATCGCCGGCAGGTCCCAGTACGCGCGCAGCACGGCAATCTTCCAGTCGGCGTTGGTCTTTCGCAGGTCGTATCGGAGGAAAGCGGGAACAAACATCGTCACGCCAGGAGCCATCGCCACTTCGAGTTCGACGTCGCGCAGCACAACCGAGCCAGAGACGATATCGAGATCGCGGTGGAACTTAATGTCGCGAGGAGCGATAAAAGTGTCGTAGAAGCGGCCGATCTGCTCATGCCCCACGTGTGGCTGCGAGCCTACCGGGTCTTCGACCCGACCATCACCGGTGAACAGACCCACCCAGCCCGCGCGGTCGTGCGCCGCGGCAGCCCGCGGCGACCGCTCCACCGCGGCCAGTAGCTCGTCCCGAGTCGGTAACGTCATTGGCGGCTACCGATCACCGCGATACCAGCGGCACGCATGTGCTCCAGTGCCTCGTTAGTTGATTCATCGGATACACCCGTCGTCAGGCTCAGCAACACCCTGGTGGCCAAGCCGGCCCGCGCGGCATCCTCGGCGGTTCTGCATACGCAGTGATCGGTGGCAACGCCGACCACGTCGACTTCGTCGATCCCCCGCTGCCGCAGCCAATTAAGCAGCGTCGTCCCGGTCTCGTCGATACCCTCGAAGCCGCTGTACGCCGCCTGGTAGGCACCTTTTCGGAAGACGGCTTCGATGGGGCCGGTATCAAGGTCCGGACAAAATTCGGCGCCGGCGCTTCCCGCGCGGCAGTGCGGCGGCCACGACGACGAAAAATTGGGCCGATCGGAGAAGTGGTTGCCGGGGTCGATGTGGAAGTCCTTGGTGGCCACGACGTGGCGGTAACCAGCTTCGCCGGCCAGATGGTCGCTGATCGCGCGGGCTAGTCCGCCAGCACCGGGCACCGGCACCGAGCCACCCTCGCAGAAATCGTTCTGCATGTCGACGATAATCAACGCTCGCACGATGTCCACCCTATCGCCGGCCCAGCAAGCGACCCATGGGGTTTGTTTGCGAACGGACGGGGTAATCCCTTCGACCATGTTGATCCGTAGAATTGCACGACCGATGCTGTCCGCGGTGTTCATCGGCCAGGGCGTCGAATCGCTGTTCAATCCGAAGCCGGCGGCCGAAGCCGCCCAGCCCACCGTGAGCGGTTTGCGGACACTGCCGGATCCGGTGGGCAGCCGTATTCCATCAGATGCCGAGACGTTCGCTCAGGTCAACGCGGCAGTACAGATCGGCGGCGGCTTGCTGCTAGCCACCGGCCGACTACCCCGCCTGGCCTCAGCGGCGTTGGCGCTGACGGTGATCCCAGGTAACCTTGGCGCTCACATGTTTTGGAGCGAGCCGGATCCCTCGGTCAAGACCCAGAAGAGGCGCGAGTTTCTGACCGATCTGAGCTTGTTGGGCGGGCTGATCATCGCGGCGGCGGATACTGCGGGTAAACCATCGTTGGCATGGCGGGGTCGACGAGCCGCAACCCGGCTGTCCGAAGCGATGTCGTCATCCTTACCGCGCTCCGACGACACAGTTTTGGATTCTGAATTAGGGGAGAAGATTGTGCATGGGCTGCGGGTAGGAGCTGAGCGCGGCCGCGAACTGGCCAGCACCGCCGCAGAAAAAGGTGCGCCACTTGCCGAGGCAGCGCGCAAGCGCGGCGAAAAGCTGGCCGGCAAGGCCCGGGCGCGCGGCTTGGAGCTCGCGGAGACGGTGCGTCACCAAGGTTCCCAACTCGCCGACACCGCGGCGGCCCGTGGCGGTGAGTTGGCCGACACCGCACGTGAACGGGTCGCGGACCAGGTTAAGAGTCGCTGGCGCTAGCCAGAAAGCGTTCGACGACCGTATCGACGTCCGGGCCGATGTCCACGACGACACCTGACTCGTCGTTGCCCAGTGGCTCCAACGTGTCCAATTGCGAGCGCAGTAGCGCAGCTGGCATGAAATGACCGAATCTGGCGGCCAATCGCCCCACTATCAGTTCCGGCGAGCCGCTGAGATGCAGGAACGTCGCATGGGGACAATGTGTTCGTAGCTGATCACGGTACTTGCGCTTGAGCGCGGAGCAGCTGACCACGCCACCGTCTCGGTGAGCAGTAAGCCACTCCGCGACTCGGTCGAGCCACGGCAAACGATCGTCATCGTCCAGCGGCTCGCCGGCAGCCATTTTGGCGATGTTCGTTGGCGGGTGCAGCATGTCCGCATCCACGAATGGCACTTTCAGCCGCTGGGCAAGAGCAGCCCCTATTGTCGACTTGCCCGAGCCGGAGACACCCATCACCACGACGGGTGGACGCATCGACGGCCGGTCGGTGCTCACGGTTGATTGCGATTCCATTCCATCCAGCCGACGCCGGTGCGGCCAGCTACGGTGCTAACACCGACCCAGGCACGCGGAAACTGGCTGACTCGCCCGTCAAGGGCGGTTAAGCGGACCGGCGCGTGTGCGCGGACATCGACCATCGCCGTGATCTCACCCTGATCGAGGGTCAAGGTGGTATTTAGCGGTAAACCATTGGGGCCGAATGCTTCTTGGAAGCGAACCGACCTTAGCTCGGTGACATCTCCGTCGGGGCTTTGCAGGTAGCCGACGCTGAGAGCCGGTGCACCGGGAATCTGGATGCGCACGGCATGTAGGTGGGTACCGTCGTCGAGATGTAAGGCACTCCACATCCAATCCATGCTCCACCAGTCGCGCACTCCCCACGAGTGATCGCGCTGCCCGGGAACGGAGTCGACGCGGTAGGCCGTTCGGTCGACGGTGATGGCGCCCGAAACGGTGCACGGGATCTCGTAGCGAGGGGTCAGCCGATACTGGTACGGGGTGCCGGCGGTCGCCCAGACCAGATTCATCTCGACGTCGACCGGGCGGCCCGACTCCCCGCGCAACAGTACCGACGGATCCGCGTATGCCTGGCCGCGCGCCCGCACATCGACGCGATAGGTCTGTAGCGGTGCGCTGGCGGAGTGGCTGATCTCTATGCTGTCGGTGCGCAGCACCCACGGGTCGTCGGGCAACGGCACTTCGACGTCTACGACGGCCACCGTCGGCAGGTCGGGTCCGCAGAGCAGGGCATGGACCCATGCAGTCTGCTGGTTGGCTATGCAGCCGACGCGAAGCCAGCCACCCAAGCCTTGCGCCGCATCGACGAAGTCCGCGTACCAACTCTCACTCCACAACGGCTCGCCGGTCGGTGCGTGGGCGAGTTCGTCTGCGTCCGAGGGCCGCAACGGCTCGGGTGCGGCGGCGGCCGGCAGTGTCGCCAGGGCGTCGGTGTCTAGCACGTGATCGCAATGGCGTTGCAGCATTGTCATGAACAACCGGTCGCCCCGCTCGGTGCGCTCCACGAGCATCGACGAGACGATTGCCATCATGACCCCGAAGAAGCTTTGCCGCCGTACGCCTTCGGTGACGTCGGCGAGGCTGATCGGCGCGTCCGGCCCCAGCTTCTGGTGATAGATCCGTAGCAAGTCGTCATAGTGCGTCCGACGGTCCTGAGTCGGCAGAGCGCAGCCCAGGAAGTACGCCAAATCGGTCATCGCCGGACCCCAGGAGACGGTCTGCCAGTCGACGACCGTCAACGCCCGGTCGGCTTCGGCGGTGCCGAAAAGCAGGTTGTCCAACCGGTAGTCGCCGTGCACCAGACCCTGGATTCCGTCTCTCGCGGTTTCCAGGTAGCCATCGAAAGCTGCCACCAGGCTTTCACACACCGTGCGGTGCCGCGGCGTAATCCGGTCGCCATAGCGCTCGACGAAACCTGCGTACAACGAAGCGACTGTCGTCTGGTTCAGTGGCGAGTCACGGTTGAGCCACGGCGCCTCAGCGAGCGCTGTGTCACCGAGCAATGGCCTGTGCAGCCGTGCCAGCTCGCTGACCGCCCGTTCTGCTTGTTCTATTGTGGCCCCAGTGATTTCGTCACCGACGACGGCCGGTCCGGCATCACCGAGCAGCAAGTCGAAGCCGCCGGTCGCGGCGTCGATTGCGGCGTGGTAGCAAGGCGCCACCGGGCCGCCGAGGCGAGGCGCGATGTCGCGGTAGAACCGTACTTCGCGCTCGTAGAGACCCAGCGCGTGACCGGTCTGTCGGCTCACCGGGTCGCTGGCCGCAACCTTCAACACCACCGACTGCGGGGCACCGGATGCTGCGTAGGCCAACTGGACCCGGTAGCACTGGCTCATCTGGCCGGTGCCGATGCGCTCGACGGTGAAACCGGTGACGGTGCCGGCACCAATCGCCGCGGTCAGCCACGATGCGGTGAGATCGCCGGGCCGTTCGATAACGCGCTCGTGGTCCATGGCGCTCACCGCACCAACGAAAAGCCGTGCCAGGCCAGCCGACGGTGCTGGTGCGGATCCAACTCGATGCGACTCTTGCGGTCGATCACCATCACGGCACGCTCGTGCTGGGTATAGGTGGGCCAGTCGTCGCCAGGCACACCGGTGTGGCTGAAGGACCGCCACCGGTGGATGACTTCGTCGCTGACCCGCAGCGCGTGCCCGCGATCGGCGGCAGCGGTCAGCAGCGCGCCGAACCTGGTCCGGTAAATGTCGAACACGGCGAACAATTCGGTCGCGTGCGTGGCCCCGAAACCGGACCAGCGCAGTGTTCGGGGAGCGTAGTCATAGCTGTACAGGTAGGTCGGCGCGTGCGCGCCATGGGCCTCGGCGATCTGCCAGGCTGCGGCGTTGAACGCGAAGTCGCCACCGAGCTGGATGCAGGCCGACGGCTTGGGGTAATTCGGGTAGGCGGCGGTAATGCGTTGACGCAGAGCTGGTTCCGTATCAGCCAGCAGTTCGTCGATCATCGCTTGGTTGGTCGGCAGCATCTTCAGGAAGCGGGTGAACAACCGGCCCTCGTCGGCATTGGTGCCCACGATCAGCGGCACCTTGTGCGACTGACCGGACCGCATCGCCTCAATGGGATCGATGGGCAGGCAGTCGTCGCCGATGGTGGGACCGATCGGAAAGGCGCCCAACCGTTTCTGCATGCCCTGGTCGATCAGCCGATGCTGGGCTTCCACTAGTTGGGCCGGGGTCGCTTGCATTACCGCGTGGGCGGCATCCTGGGGGCGGGCACCGAGCAAATCGGCAAAGCGCGTAGCGAACTCGGCGGCAATCTCACGGGGACGCACCATGCCTGCTGCCGGGCTTTCCGAGATCGCCTGGGCGAAGAGGTCTTTCGCGGCCGGCACCGCCAACAGGGTAGCGATGATATGCGCGCCCGCACTTTCGCCGAAAATAGTGACGTTGCTGGGATCGCCGCCGAACTCGGCGATGTTGTCGCGGATCCACTGCAATGCCAACACCAAATCTCGGAGATAGAGATTGCTGTGGATGGTGATGTCGGGCGTCGACAGGGAAGACAGGTCCAGACATCCCAGCGCGCCCAACCGGTAGTTAACCGACACGTAAACGCAGCCGCGCCGGGCCAGCGCTGCGCCGTCGTATATCGGGGTAGCCGAGCTGCCTAGGATGTATCCGCCGCCGTGGATGAAGACCATGACGGGCAGTGCTTCGGTTCGGGGGGCTTCGGGTGTGACGATGTTGAGGCTGAGGCAATCCTCGCTCATCGGCTGGTACTTGCCCAGTCCGAGCATGGTGTAGCGGCGCTGCTGGGGTGCACAGTGGGTGAACCCGTGGCAGTGCCGCACTCCTGACCAGGGCTGGGCGGGCTGTGGCGCCCGGAATCGCAACGGACCTAGCGGCGGCCTGGCGTAGGGAATTGATCGCCAGCGGTTCACGCCATCGCGAGTGAAACCTTCGACGATGCCGGTGGCCGTGCGGGCGCGGACGGTGCGCTCGTGCATAATCCGACGTTAGCGGACTGGCAGGGCACACGGCGGGCGCAGCGTCCGAAACCTGCCTGTGGCGGCTAGCCTGACGGGATGCGAATCGCCGCGCTGGTGGCAGTGCCGTTGCTGGTCGTGGGATGCTCGGGACACTCGCAAACCAGCGCCCCTTCGTCGGCAAATACTTCCGCGACGAGCAAGCCGCCGGTTGCGTCCACGGCTCCCGTCGCCGGCTCCCCCATCGCGGGCGTCATCGCCTGGATAGAGGGAGCGCATCCGGTCGATCCCGCGCGCTATCACAGTGCTATCCGCGAGGGCGTCACCACCGAACTCGGTGACGACATTGCCTTTACCGCCGAGGCCGCCAAAGCGTCCTGTACGACGGACTTCAAGCACACCGGCAGCGCGCTGACCTGTCTGGTCAGCCTGACCAATCCCCTGCCCGCTCCAGCCACCGCCTACGGTGAATGGAAAGGCGGCTGGGTCGACTTCGACGGGATGAGGCTGCAAGTCGGAGCTACCCGCGGCGACCCTGGGCCGTTCGTCAACGGCAACGGGCTTGAGTTGGCTAATGGGGATTCGTTGTTGTTCGGGGACTATCGCTGCCGAGCCGACCAGGCCGGCCTGTTCTGCGTGAACTACGCCCACCAGTCGGCTGTCCGGTTCAGTGCCGCCGGCGTCGAGCCGTTTGGTTGCTTGCGGTCGGAACCGCCGCCGGACGGCGTCGGGACAGCGTTCAGCTGCTGAAGAGCTTCCAGGCGGTGATGCATCGCGAACGACCGCGTTAAAGCCCGTCG